>NZ_CP082270.1:0-330000 GCF_028752115.1 Stenotrophomonas forensis
ATGGATGCTTGGTCCCGTAGTCTCGAGCGCCTCGAAGCGGAGTTCCCGCCGGAAGACGTTCATACCTGGTTGAAGCCGCTGCAGGCCGATCTGCGCGTGGACAGCCTGGTGCTGTATGCACCGAATGCCTTCATCGTCGACCAGGTCCGCGAGCTGTACCTGGCCCGGATCCGCGAACTGCTGGCTCATTTCGCCGGTTTCAGCGACGTTTTTCTTGAAATCGGCTCGCGCCCACGCCCGGTGGAGGCGCAGAACGCGCCGGTTTCCACGCCGTCGGCGCACGTCTCCAGCGAACCGCAGGTGCCGTTCGCCGGCAACCTGGACAACCACTACACCTTCGCCAACTTCGTCGAAGGCCGCAGCAACCAGCTGGGCCTGGCCGCTGCCTTCCAGGCGGCGCAGAAGCCGGGCGACCGTGCGCACAACCCGCTGCTGCTGTACGGAGGCACCGGCCTGGGCAAGACCCACCTGATGTTCGCCGCCGGCAACGCCATGCGCCAGGCCAACCCGGGGGCGAAGGTGCTGTACCTGCGTTCGGAGCAGTTCTTCAGCGCGATGATCCGGGCCCTGCAGGAAAAGACCATGGATCAGTTCAAGCGCCAGTTCCAGCAGGTGGACGCGCTGCTGATCGATGACATCCAGTTCTTCGCCGGCAAGGACCGCACCCAGGAAGAGTTCTTCCACACCTTCAACGCGCTGTTCGATGGCAAGCAGCAGATCATCCTGACCTGCGACCGCTATCCGCGCGAAGTCGAAGGCCTGGAAGCGCGCCTGAAGTCGCGGCTTGCCTGGGGCCTGTCGGTCGCGATCGAACCGCCGGACTTCGAGACCCGTGCCGCGATCGTGCTGGCCAAGGCGCGCGAACGCGGTGCCGAGATTCCCGATGACGTTGCGTTCCTGATCGCCAAGAAGATGCGCTCCAACGTGCGCGACCTCGAAGGCGCGCTCAATACCCTGACCGCCCGCGCCAATTTCACCGGCCGCGCGATCACCACCGAATTCGCCCAGGAAACCCTGCGCGACCTGCTGCGTGCCCAGCAGCAGGCGATCAGCATTCCCAACATCCAGAAAACCGTTGCCGACTACTACGGCCTGCAGATCAAGGATCTGCTGTCGAAGCGTCGGACCCGCTCGCTGGCCCGCCCGCGCCAGGTCGCCATGGCCCTGACCAAGGAACTGACCGAGCACAGCCTGCCGGAGATCGGCGATGCCTTTGCCGGTCGCGATCACACCACGGTGCTGCATGCCTGCCGCCAGATCCGGACCCTGATGGAAACCGACGGCAAGCTCCGCGAGGACTGGGACAAGCTGATCCGGAAGCTGAGCGAATGATGCACGGATGCCGATGAGGCGTCATCGCACAAAACGGTGCAGAATCCGGTAGCAAGCGCGGGACACGTTGTGGATAAAAATGGCGTCTGAAATCGCGCCGATTCTATCCACAGCTTTCCCCACCCCCTGGGGGTCGGTAATACAGAGGGTTTCGATGTCTGAAATTCTTTTATTTACAAAGACTTAGCGTTGTTTTCCAGCGATTCTGTCTCTACCAGCACCACCAAGCTTTTGATTTATTCCACATTTTTTAAAGCATAGGGGCACGGAACCACATGCGTTTCACACTGCAGCGCGAAGCCTTTCTCAAGCCGTTGGCACAGGTCGTCAACGTGGTCGAACGCCGCCAGACCCTTCCGGTTCTGGCCAATTTCCTGGTCCAGGTGCAGAACGGCCAGCTGTCGCTGACCGGTACCGACCTGGAAGTGGAGATGGTGTCGCGGATCGCGGTTGAAGATGCGCAGGACGGCGAAACCACCATTCCCGCCCGCAAGCTGTTCGAGATCATCCGCGCCCTGCCCGATGGCAGCCGGATCACCGTCTCGCAGACCGGTGACAAGATCACCGTGCAGGCCGGTCGCAGTCGCTTCACCCTGGCAACCCTGCCCTCCAACGACTTCCCGTCGGTGGACGAAGTGGAAGCCACCGAGCGCGTAGCCATCGGCGAAGCTACCCTGAAGGAGCTGATCGAACGCACCGCGTTCGCGATGGCCCAGCAGGATGTGCGCTACTACCTCAACGGCCTGCTGTTCGATCTGCGCGGTGACGCCCTGCGTACCGTCGCCACGGACGGTCATCGCCTGGCGCTGTGTGAAACCGATCTGGCCAAGCCCAGCGGGTCCAAGCGCCAGATCATCGTGCCGCGCAAGGGCGTGACCGAACTGCAGCGCCTGCTGGAAAGCGGTGATCGCGAGATCGAGCTGGAAGTCGGCCGCAGCCACGTGCGCGTCAAGCGCGACGATGTCACTTTCACCTCGAAGCTGATCGACGGCCGTTTCCCGGATTACGAGGCTGTCATCCCGATCGGGGCCGACCGCGAAGTGAAGGTTGACCGTGAAGCCCTGCGTGCCTCGCTGCAGCGTGCCGCGATCCTGTCCAACGAGAAGTACCGCGGTATCCGCGTGGAAGTCTCGCCGGGCAACCTGAAGATCAGCGCGCACAACCCGGAACAGGAAGAAGCCCAGGAAGAGATCGAAGCCGACACCACGGTCAGCGACCTGGCCATCGGCTTCAACGTGAACTACCTGCTGGATGCCCTCTCGGCGCTGCGCGACGAGGAAGTCATCATCCAGCTGCGCGACTCCAACTCCTCGGCGCTGGTGCGTGAATCCAGCAGCGAGAAGTCGCGTCATGTGGTGATGCCGCTGCGTCTCTGACACCAGCGCTGTTCCACGTGGAACCGAATGACGCCCGGGATTTTCCCGGGCGTTTTTTTGTTCCACGTGGAGCATGAGTGTTCGTCCTGCTACAGGCGCTGATTCGACGCCTTGGAACGGGGACCTCTGCTGTCCCGTCGTTGGGTTCCAACATTGACGGTGCGAGTGGGCTCTCGGATTGGAGGCAATCAGGATTCCGGCTGCTGGATCGTCATGCTCAGTCGAATGGCCTTCTTGTCCCAGGTGAAGCAGGCCTCGCGATCGTCTGCGAAGCAATGACTCCTGATTCTGCAGACGCCACTGTCCACAGGGCCCGTTCGAGGCAGATCGGGCTGGGCCTTGCTTCTAAATCTGGGTATAAATCTAAAGCATGGTGGTGATGGTAGGGCCAGATTTCGTGGAAAAACGCCTTATCTGTTTGATTTTAAAAATGTTTATGAGGCTGAAACCCCCTGTATAGAGGGCCTTCGGGCTGGGGGGGAACCTGTGGATAGTTTCGCCGGCACGGTAAAAGGGCTTTTTTATCCACAGATTGCCCATACCTTGTGTATAAGTCATACCGTCCCGCTGTGGATAGCGTGGAACTGTAGGTCTGAATTCGTTGAATTCTGTGGAACCCTCCAGGGTCCTGGACCGCAGAATTGAAGGAATCCGGGTGGTTTGCCGCTGGCATCGCCGTTGAGGCATCCCGCGATTCCCACTGGATGGCGGTGAAACTGCTGAAATCTGTGGGCCTACGGAGTGGTGCCGTGCCCAGATTTGAAGGAATTCGCGCCCTTCCCGATTGCGGCGGGGCCGCAGGCATGAGCCGCACACCACGTGAAACGAGCGAGCAGTGGCCGGCAGCCGTCGCGTTCCGGGGCGGATGGTGCCCGCAACACGACCGGCTTGACCGATGCAGTAAGCTGATGGATTACCCACCCTTCTACCGCCCAGTGCGGATGGTCCTTCGCGCCCCATGCAGATCCGCCGCCTCGCCCTGCACCAACTGCGTCGCTTCAGTGCGGTGGACCTGTTGCCGCAGCCGGGCTTGAACCTGCTGACCGGCGACAACGGTGCGGGCAAGACCAGCGTGCTCGAGGCGCTGCACCTGATGGCTTATGGCCGCAGCTTTCGCGGCCGGGTTCGCGATGGCCTGGTCCGTCAGGGCCAGGAGGCGCTGGAAATCTTCGTGGAATGGGACGAGCAGCGCGCCCATCACCCGCCGCATCGCCGCAAAGCGGGCCTGCGCCACAGTGGCCAGGACTGGAAAGGCCGATTGGACGGAGAGGACGTCGCGCAGCTGGGCAATCTCTGCGCCGCCCTGGCGGTGGTGACCTTCGAGCCAGGCAGCCATGCGCTGGTGAGTGGTGGTGGTGAACCCCGCCGTCGCTTCCTCGATTGGGGCCTGTTCCACGTGGAACCTGATTTTCTGTCCTTGTGGCGTCGCTACTCGCGGGCACTGAAGCAGCGCAATGCCCTGCTCAAGCAGGGTGGACCGTCGCGGATGCTCGATACCTGGGATCACGAGCTGGCCGAGGCGGGAGAACCGCTGACCAGCCGCCGCCAGCACTACCTGGAGAGACTGCAGCAGCGCACGGTGTCGTTGGCAGCCACCCTTGCTCCGCAACTCGGAATCCAAGGGCTGGAACTGAGCCCAGGCTGGCGTCGCCACGAACTTCCTCTGGCCGACGCCCTGCTTCTGGCCCGGGAGCGGGACCGCCAGGCCGGCTACACCTCGGTGGGCCCGCACCGCGCGGACTGGAGCGTGGATTTCCACAGCATTCCCGGTCGCGACGCACTGTCACGTGGCCAGGCCAAGCTGACCGCGCTGGCGTGCCTGCTGGCGCAGGCCGAGGACTATGCGGAACAGCGCGGCGAGTGGCCGGTGATCGCACTCGACGACCTGGCCTCGGAGCTGGACCGCACCCACCAGGCGCGTGTGCTGCAGCGCCTGCTTGATGGCCCGGCGCAGATCTTCATTACCGCCACCGAAACCCCGTCGGCACTGCAGGATCTGGCCGACATCACCCGGTTCCACGTGGAACATGCACAGATCGTGGCTGTGCCATAGTGGTCACACCAGGGCCGCTCGACCCCGGCTGGTATAATTCGGGTTGGAATCCTTTCATTCTCGGCGCATCGCTCCACGCGGTGGCCGACCTGCGGAGCCTACGGCAAGCGCAATGAGCGACGAACAGAACACCCCGGCAAACAACGGCAATTACGACGCCAACAGCATTACCGCCCTGGAAGGCCTGGAGGCTGTCCGCAAGCGTCCCGGCATGTACATCGGTGATGTGCATGACGGCACCGGCCTGCACCACATGGTGTTCGAGGTCGTCGACAACTCGATCGACGAAGCGTTGGCCGGCCACGCCGACCACGTGGCAGTGACGATCCACACCGATGGCTCGGTCTCGGTGTCCGATAATGGTCGCGGTATCCCGACCGGCAAGCATGAGCAGATGAGCGCCAAGCTGGGCCGCGAGGTTTCGGCAGCCGAAGTCGTGATGACCGTGCTGCACGCAGGCGGCAAGTTCGACGACAACAGCTACAAAGTGTCCGGCGGCCTGCACGGCGTGGGTGTCAGCGTGGTCAATGCGCTGTCGCAGAAGCTGCTGGTGGATGTGTTCCAGAACGGCTTCCACTACCAGCAGGAATTCAGCAACGGTGCGGCCGTGACTCCGCTGGCCAAGCTGGAAACCACCACCAAGCGTGGCACCACCGTGCGCTTCTGGCCGTCGACCGTGGCCTTCCACGACAACGTGGAATTCCACTACGACATCCTGGCCCGTCGCCTGCGCGAACTGTCGTTCCTCAACTCCGGCGTCAAGATCGTGCTCGCCGATGAGCGCGGCGACGGTCGTCGCGACGACTTCCACTACGAGGGCGGCATCCGCAGCTTCGTGGAGCATCTGGCGCAGCTGAAGACCCCGCTGCACCCGAACGTCATCTCGGTCACCGGCGAGCACAACAACATCGTGGTGGACGTGGCGCTGCAGTGGACCGACTCCTACCAGGAGACGATGTACTGCTTCACCAACAACATCCCGCAGAAGGACGGCGGTACCCACCTCGCCGGCTTCCGTGGTGCGCTGACCCGCGTGCTCAACAACTACATCGAGCAGAACGGCATCGCCAAGCAGGCCAAGATCAACCTGACCGGCGACGACATGCGCGAAGGCATGATCGCGGTACTGTCGGTGAAGGTGCCGGATCCGAGCTTCTCCAGCCAGACCAAGGAAAAGCTGGTCAGCTCCGACGTGCGCCCGGCGGTGGAAAACGCCTTTGGTGCGCGCCTGGAAGAGTTCCTGCAGGAAAATCCGAACGAAGCCAAGGCCATCGCCGGCAAGATCGTCGATGCCGCGCGTGCACGTGAAGCCGCGCGCAAGGCCCGCGACCTGACCCGCCGCAAGGGTGCGCTGGACATCGCCGGCCTGCCGGGCAAGCTGGCCGACTGCCAGGAAAAGGATCCGGCGCTGTCCGAGCTGTTCATCGTCGAGGGTGACTCGGCAGGTGGCTCGGCCAAGCAGGGGCGCAACCGCAAGAACCAGGCGGTGCTGCCGTTGCGCGGCAAGATCCTCAACGTGGAACGCGCGCGCTTCGATCGCATGCTGTCGTCCGACCAGGTCGGTACGCTGATCACCGCGCTGGGCACCGGCATCGGCCGTGACGAGTACAACCCGGACAAGCTGCGCTACCACAAGATCATCATCATGACCGACGCCGACGTCGACGGCGCGCACATCCGCACCCTGCTGCTGACGTTCTTCTACCGTCAGATGCCGGAGCTGATCGAGCGCGGTTATGTCTACATCGGCCTGCCGCCGCTGTACAAGATCAAGCAGGGCAAGCAGGAGCTGTACCTGAAGGACGACCCGGCGCTGGACAGCTACCTGGCCAGCAGCGCAGTGGAAAACGCCGCACTGGTGCCGGCCACCGGCGAGCCGGGCATCGAAGGCCTGGCGCTGGAAAAGCTGCTGCTGGCCTATGCTGCTGCACTGGATTCGATCGAACGCAACGCGCACCGCTACGACCGCAACCTGCTCGAGGCGCTGGTCGATTTCGTGCCGATGGACATGGACAGCCTGCGCACGGCCGGCGAAGGCGAAGGCCTGGATGCACTGGCCAAGCGCCTCAACCAGGGCAGCCTGGGCAGCCCGCGCTTCAGCCTGGAACTGCAGGAAGCCAACGACGAGCGCCCGGCCGCCGTGCTGGTGACCCGTCGCCATATGGGCGAGCAGCACATCCAGGTGTTGCCGATGTCGGCCTTCGAAAGCGGCGAACTGCGCGCGATCCACCAGGCCTCCAAGCTGCTGCATGGCCTGATCCGCGAAGGTGCAACCATTTCCCGCGGCGCCAAGTCGATCGAAGTGGACAGCTTTGCCAAGGCGCAGAACTGGCTGCTCGAAGAGGCCAAGCGCGGCCGCCAGATCCAGCGATTCAAGGGTCTGGGTGAAATGAATCCGGAACAGCTGTGGGACACCACCGTGAATCCGGAAACCCGTCGGCTGCTGCAGGTGCGCATCGAAGATGCCGTTGCCGCCGACCAGATCTTCAGCACCCTGATGGGCGATGTGGTTGAACCGCGTCGCGATTTCATCGAGGACAACGCGCTGAAGGTCGCCAACCTGGATATCTGACACAATCGGGACACGGCCGGTGCGCGGGGAGGCGCGCCGGCCTTCGACCCTTGAACGCAGGTACCTGATGTCCGCTTCCGCCCCGGTTTCCGCCCCGCCCCCGATTCCGCCGGCCTCGGCCGCGCCGCGCGCCGGTTCCCCGTTGGCGGGTTTCTTCATCGACCTGGGCATCGCCATCGTCACCCTGTTCAGCCTGAGCCTGATCACCGGGCTGTTCTGGGGGTTCTACCGCGCGATCGTGGTCGGCCGTGCCAATGCGGAGGCCCAGGGTGGCGGGCTGTCGCCCGACGCGATCAGCGCGGCGGTTGGCCAGCCGGGTGCACTGGCGCAGATCCTGATGGCGTTGATCGCCACCGGCGGCGCCGCACTGGTGGTGTACTTCTGGCGGCGTCCGGCCACGACGGACGAGCGCTCCACTTCCCGCCAGGCGCTGCGGCGGCCCTCGACCTGGGGCTGGACCGTGCTGGTGGCTGCGCTGATCGTGATCGGCAGCAATGGCATCGCCTTCCTGGCCAGGCAGTTCGGCATCGAACCGGTGCCGACCAACGTGGAGCTGATGCAGAACGCGATTGCGCGTTTCCCGTTGTTCCTCGTGCTGTTCGCCGTGGTGCTGGCGCCGGCCTACGAAGAGCTGTTGTTCCGCCGCGTTCTGTTCGGGCGCCTGTGGAAGGCGGGACGTCCCTGGCTCGGCATCATCCTCAGCAGCCTGGCATTTGCCCTCGTGCACGAAGTGCCGGGTCTGAGCAAGAACTCCCTGCTGGGCATGCTCCAGTTGTGGCTGGTGTATGGCGGCATGGGCGCCGCGTTCTGTTGGCTCTACCAGCGTACCGGCACCTTGTGGGCGGCCATCACCGCACATGCATTGAACAACGCCGTTGCGCTTGCCGCGATGGTGTTGCTGGGGTCAACGTAACGCCGTGTCCGCTTGACGAAAGATTAAGCCGGTACGCTACACACTGCGGACATGAACACGAGGGAGCTTCCATGAAACAACTGCTGCTGGCCCTTGTCATCACCACCCTGGTCAGCGCCTGCGCGACCACCACGTCCCCGACCGGGCGCCGGCAGATGGTGGGCGGCGTCTCCCAGGCCCAGCTGGACCAGTTGGGAGCGCAGGCGTTTGCTGAAACCAAGCAGAAGGAAAAGATCAGCACCGACGGCCGCCAGAACGGTTACGTGCAGTGCGTGGTCAACGCGCTGGTCGCGCAGCTGCCGCCTCAATACCGTGGCGTACGGTGGGAGACCGCGGTGTTCATCGACAAGGAACCCAATGCGTTCGCACTGCCCGGTGGCAAGGTGGGCGTGAACACGGGCATCTTCACCGTGGCGAAGAACCAGGACCAGCTGGCTGCCGTGATCGGCCATGAAATCGGCCACGTCATCGCGCGCCACCACGAAGAGCGCATTACCCGCCAGATGGGCGCGCAGACCGGCCTGGCCGTGCTCGGCGCACTGGCCGGGGCCGCCTACGGTGAGGGCGCGGCCAGCACCGTGAACCAGCTGGGTGGGATGGGCGCCCAGACCGCCTTCCTGCTGCCGGGCTCGCGCACCCAGGAGAGCGAGGCCGACGTGATCGGCCAGCGGCTGATGGCCCAGGCCGGTTTCAACCCGGCGCAGGCGGTCGACCTGTGGCAGAACATGATGGCCGCCAGTGGCGGTCGCAGCCCGCAATGGCTGTCCACCCACCCCGACCCGGCCAACCGGATCCAGGAGCTGCGACGCGATGCACCGGCGCTGACGCCGGTCTACCAGCAGGCGCAGGCGGCTGGACTGCGGCCAAAGTGCGGATGAGTGCGCAGTTCTATGCTGTATTGCAGCACATAAAACGATTTCTCACGCCATCTGTTTCTGATACGTTTGGCGGCTCAGATTTTTCTGACAGTCCGACTTTGCCGCTAACCGGCGGTTCGATCGAGGTGAACGATGATTTTCCGTAACCACAAAGCTGTGCTTTCCGTCCTCGTCGCGACCGCCCTGACCGGCGCCGTGGTCACCGATGCCTTCGCGCAGTCCTCGCGTTCGTCCGAGCGCGGCAACCGTGGCGGCAGCAAGCAGGCCAAGGCCGAGGCGCTGTATCCGAACGCGACCCGCGAGGAGCCGACCGTCAAGGCCTCGGCCAAGATGGGCAGCAAGCTGCAGAAAATGATCGACAGCTACAACAAGGAAAAGTTCCCAGAGACGCGCACGCAGGCTGACGCGATCCTGGCCGACAGTGCCTCGAACGAGTACGACAAGTCGCTGGCCGCGCAGCTGGCCTCGCAGGCCGCCTACCAGACCGACGATACCCCGGCGGCGATCGCCTACCTGAAGCAGGTCCTGCAGTTCAACGGCCTGGACAACAACGGCCACTTCCAGTCGATGCTGATGCTGGGCCAGCTGCAGCTGCAGGAAGACAAGACCGCCGAAGGCCTGGCCACCCTCGACAAGTACTTCGCCGAGAGCAAGTCGACCAAGCCGGAAGAGCTGATCGCCAAGGGCCAGGCCCTGTACCAGCTGGAGCGCTACCAGGAAGCGATCCCGGTGCTGAAGCAGGCCATCGCCGGCGCCGCCGAGCCGAAGGACAACTGGAACCAGCTGCTGATGGCGGCCCTGTCCGAAGCCGGCCAGTCCGGTGAGGCGGTCAAGGAAGCCGAGGCACTGGCGGCCAAGAACCCGAACGACAAGAAGACCCAGCTGAACCTGGCCAGCATGTACATGCAGGCCGACCAGATGGACAAGGCGGCTGCGGTGATGGACAAGCTGCGCAGCAGCGGCCAGCTCACCGACGAGCGCGAGTACAAGCAGCTGTACTCGATCTATGCCAACACCGAGCACAAGGAAAAGGACGTCATCGCGGTCATCAACGAAGGGTTGCAGAAGGGCATCCTGAAGCCGGATTACCAGGTCTACCTGGCGCTGGCCCAGTCCTACTACTACTCCGACCAGGTGCCGCAGGCGATCGATGCGTGGCAGAAGGCCGCCCCGCTCTCCAAGGACGGTGAGACCTACCTGAACCTGGCACGCGTCCTGCATGCCGAAGGTCGCATCCCGGAGGCCAAGCAGGCCGCCCAGCAGGCGCTGGCGAAGGGTGTGAAGAACCAGGCTGATGCCAAAAAAATCATCAACCTGAAGTAAGTAGGAATAACGCCTGAATGCCTGCTCAGTTGATGCGCAGGCGCTCAGGATTGGTATAAGCTTGGAGGTTCCTGCGGTGTCATGCACCGCTGATCAGGGATTCCGCCCCCGGCATCCCGGCCCCACTATTGAGCTCTTGGCGCATGACGGAACAACTAGTCGTTCACCGGTACGAACAACCCGATGACAAGGGGCTGAGCTGGCCTCGCATCGTCGGCATCGCGTTTGTAATTGCCCTGCATCTGGCCGCCTTCATGATGCTCCTCATTCCCGCCGTGGCTCCCAAGGCCGTTGCGGAGAAGGAGCGCAACGTCATGGTGACCATCGTCGATGCGCCGCCGCCGCCGCCCCCGCCGCCGCCGCCGCCGCCGCCGACTGATACTCCGCCGCCGCCGGTGAAGAATCTGTCGCCGCCGAAGCCGTCGCCGGTCCCGCCGCCGCCGCAGGCGCCGGTCGTGGACGTGCCGGAACCGCGCCCGAACGACATCGTCACCCCGCCGTCGCCGCCGTCGCCGCCGTCGCCGCCGAGCACGATCGAGGCCAGCGTGGACATCTCGTCGAAGGCCATGAATCCGCCGCGCTACCCGCCGGCAGCCTTCCGCGCCGGTATCCAGGGCGAAGTGATCCTGATCATTGATGTCGATGCCAGCGGCAACGTCACCAATGTCACGGTGGAAAAGTCCAGCCGTAACCGCGACCTGGACCGTGCTGCGATGGAAGCAGCTCGCAAGTGGCGCTTCAACGCCGCTGAATCTGGCGGTAAGAAGGCGGCAGGTCGCGTTCGCGTCCCGGTCAACTTTGCGCTGAACTGATGGGCCGGGTGGCCGCCTGGCCACCCCCCGCCCACGGTTCGATTGTTTAGCTTAGCTACACCCTTTATCACCACACACAACAAAGGTAAGCGTCATGCTGCAGGAACTTTTCATCGCCGCTGCTGCCGGGGGCAATCCGTCCAACGCCCTGTCGCAGATGGGCTTCGAGCACCTGATCCACGAAATGACCACCAAGCCGGGTGATTTCGCGGTTTCCTGGGTCGTGCTGCTGACCCTGATCGTGATGTCGGCCATGTCCTGGTACTGGACCGTCATCAACATCTTCCGTTCGGTCCGTCTGAAGAGCGCCGCTGATCGCGTCGTCAGCCTGTTCTGGGACACCCCGAACGCACAGGACGCCATCCGTGCGATGGAAGAACAGCCGGCATCCGAGCCGTTCTCGAAGATCGCCCTGGACGCTGCCCAGGCAGCTGCCCACCACCAGCGCGCTGAAGGCGGTGCTACCGGCGGCGTCGGTGAGAACCTGAGCCGTTCGGAGTTCGTCGACCGCGCCCTGCGCCAGGCCGTCACCCGCGAAAGCAACAAGCTGCAGTCGGGCATGACCCTGCTGGCGACCGTCGGTGCGACCGCTCCGTTCGTCGGTCTGCTGGGTACCGTGTGGGGCATCTACGGCGCGCTGATCAAGATCGGTGCCACCGGCTCCGCTTCGATCGACGCCGTTGCCGGCCCGGTGGGTGAAGCGCTGATCATGACCGCGATCGGTCTGTTCGTCGCAATCCCGGCCGTGTTCGCCTTCAACTTCTTCAGCAAGGTCAACAGCGCGACCATCAGCAAGTTCGATACCTTCGCGCACGACCTGCACGACTTCTTCGCCACCGGTTCGCGCGTCCGCTAATTGCGACGCGCTGTACCCAGCGAGAACGTAGTCAACACGATCTAGACGGAGCCCGTTATGGCTTTCAGTAGTGGTAACAGCGGCGGCCCCATGGCCGACATCAACGTTACGCCCCTCGTGGACGTGATGCTGGTGCTGCTGATCATCTTCATCATCACGGCGCCCCTGATGTCCCACAAGGTCAAGGTGGATCTGCCGGAAGCCAACCTGATCCAGAAGCCGGAAGACGCTGAAAAGCGTGCCGGCCCGATCACCCTGGCAGTCAAGGAAGACGGCTCGATCTACTGGAACGACGAAGAAATCAACAAGCAGACTCTCGAGTCGCGCTTGGCGACCGCCGCCCAGCAGACCCCGCAGCCGCCGCTGAACCTGCGTGGTGACCGCACCACCAAGATGCGCGTCATCAACGACCTGACCAAGGTCGCGCAGGAGCAGGGCATGCTGGACGTCGGCTTCGTCGCGACCAAAGAAAAGGGGCAATAAGCCATGGCATTCAGTAGTGGTGGTGGCAAGGGCCCCATGGCAGACATCAACGTCACGCCCCTCGTGGACGTGATGCTGGTTCTGCTGATCATCTTCATCGTGACCGCGCCGATCATGACGTACCCGATCGCCGTGGACCTGCCGCAGCGCGTGCTCAACCCACCGCCGCAGCTGGTCGAACCGCCGCCGCCGATCGAACTGAAGATCGACGCCAGCAACCAGGTCTCGTGGAACAACAGCCCGATCAATGCGAGCGAGCTGCAGCAGCGGATGGAGCAGGAGGTCCAGCGTGACCCGACCAACCAGCCGGAACTGCGCATCGACGCCAGCCCGGATTCCGAGTACGACGTGATGGCCAAGGTCCTGGCCGCCGCGAAGAATGCTCAGATGAAGAAGATCGGTTTTGTGCAGCAGTAATCGCTACGCCGCAACACAACAGTCATGACGCGACTGCAGACGCCCCTGGAAACAGGGGCGTCTTTTTTTATCCCTGGCCGCCCGGGCCGCTATGATCGGCGGATGCTCGCCCTCTTCGACTCCCTGCGCCACTGGCTCGACGGCATCGCCCACCTCGGCACGATCCTGGCGGTGGCCTACCTGCTGTACCTGTTCGCGCTGGCTGGCTGGATCATGCTGCAGAAGCGCGAGCCGGTGGCCACGCTGAGCTGGATCCTGTCGTTGGCGCTGCTGCCCTACCTGGGCCTCTTCATCTACTACCTGCTGGGCCCGCAGAAGGTGAAGCGGCAGCGCCTGCGCCGTGGCCGTGCGCGCTCGGGCATGGAGCATTACAGCGACGTCTGCCCACCCGATGCCGACTGCACCGAGCTGGCCAAGATCGCCCAGGCCACCACCGGGCTGGCACCGAGCAGCGCCACCGAAGTGACCTGGCTGGTGGATGGCGCCGCCACCTACGCTGCCCTGCTGGAAGCCGTCGCACAGGCGCGCGACCACGTGCATCTGGAGTACTACATCTTCAACCCGGACCACGCAGGTACCGCGCTGCGCGATGCCCTGGTCGAACGTGCCCGCGCCGGTGTGCAGGTACGCCTGCTGCTGGATGCCGTGGGTTCTTCCGCCCTGCCCCGCCGCTTCCTGCAGCCGCTGCTGGATGCAGGCGGCGAAGCGATCTGGTTCCATCCGCGGCAACTGCTGAAGCCGTTCAAGCGGCCCTGGTTGAACCTGCGCACCCATCGCAAGCTGGTGATCGTGGACGGCCGCCTGGCCTTCACCGGCGGCATCAACATCACCGACGACGAAGACGAGAGCCGCAGGGCCGACGCCTACCGTGACCTGCACATGCGCATCCGCGGCCACGTGGTGCGCAGCCTGCAGCTGGTGTTCGCCGAGGACTGGCTGTACGCCAGTGGCCAGGACCATTCGCGCTTCGACATCGCGCGGCTGTGGCCGGCCGAGATGCCGCTGCGCGCGGACGGACCCATCAACGCGCAGGTGCTGGTGTCCGGGCCCGACTCGGGATGGGAAACGATCCACCGCCTGCATGTGGCCGCTATCCAGGAGGCGCACGAACGCGTCTGGCTGGTCACGCCCTACTTCGTGCCCGGCGAGGCCGCGCGGATGGCGCTGACCTCGGCGGCGCTGGGCGGCCTGGACGTACGCCTGCTGGTGCCAAAGATGAGTGACTCCTGGTTCGTCACCCAGGCTGCGCGCTCCTATTTCGACGAGCTGCTGCATGCCGGCGTGAAGATCTATGAGTACGGCCCGCGCATGCTGCACACCAAGGCCTTCATCGCCGACGACGATGTCTGCATCGTCGGCAGTGCCAACTTCGACCACCGCAGCTTCCGGCTGAACTTCGAGCTGTCGATGATGATCAGCGACCGTGACCGCGTCGCTGCCCTGGCCGAGCTGCTGCAGGGCGAATTCGACCGTGCCACCCGCGTGCACGACCAGGCCGGCCGCTCGCTGTGGCTGCACCGCCTGCCCGAGGCGTTCGCGCGGCTGGCCTCGCCGCTGCTCTGACGCAGCGCTACACTGCGCCGATCATCCGGGGAGCCCGACTATGTACTGGTTGTACCTGCTGCTGGCGCTGGGCTGTTTCGCCTTTGCGCTGAAGACCCCCAGCGCCGGGCTGATGACCCTGTGCCTGCTGGCTGCCCTCGCCTTCCTGCTGGCCTGGGTACGCGGCCGCTACGTGGCCCGCTTTGGCGACCTGCAGCGCGACCCTGCCACCCTGGTCGATGCCGAAGAACTGCGCCGCCTGCGCGAACAGGCCCGGTCCCGCCGCAACGACGACGGCAACGACCACGATCCGTCCCCTCTTTCCAAGTAGTTCCGTTCCATGACCCAGCTCAGCGTCAACGTCAACAAGATCGCCGTCCTGCGCAATTCGCGTGGCGGCGCCGAACCGGACGTGGTGCGTGCCGCCCAGGCCTGCCTGGATGCCGGTGCGCATGGCATCACCGTGCACCCGCGGCCGGACCGCCGCCATATCACCGCCGAGGACGTGCTGGCCCTGTCCACGCTGACCCGCGCGCGTGGCGTCGAGTTCAACATCGAAGGCAACCCGTTCGCACCGCCACGCGAGGGTTACCCGGGCTTGCTGCCGCTGTGCGAGCAGACCCGCCCGGCACAGGCCACCCTGGTGCCGGACGGCGACGGCCAGATCACCTCCGACCATGGCTTCGACTTCGAGCGCGACGCCGAGCGCCTGCGCCCGCTGGTCGCCGAACTGAAAGCAATGGGTTGCCGGGTCAGCCTGTTCGTCGACGCCGGCAACCCACTGCTGGAGCAGGCAGCTGAAGTCGGCGCAGACCGCATCGAGCTGTACACCGGCCCCTACGCTGAGGCACACGCCGCCGGCGACGCCGAGGCGATGCTGGCGCTGTTCGCCACTGCCGCACGTCGAGCGCAGGCCGTCGGCCTGGGCGTCAATGCTGGCCACGATCTGTCGCAGGACAACCTGCGCGACTTCCTGGCCCACGTGCCGGATGTGCTGGAGGTGTCGATCGGCCACGCGCTGATCGGCGAAGCGCTGTATGACGGCCTGGATGCCACCGTGCGCGGGTACCTGGCGCTGCTCTGACCCTTACCCAGCAGAGTCGAGCCATGCTCGACTGTCCCGGGACGGATGGGAAATGGAGTCGAGCATGGCTCGACTCTACAAGGGGGCTGAACCCTTCAGGCGGCCGTCGCAGCCGTTGAGACGGTTGCGGCGTACTCTGCGTGCATGGGTATTGCGATCAAGGGCCGAGGTTCCACGTCCCACCTTGCCGGGCGCTTTGAAAGCACCGTGAGCGAGGCGATAGATGATGGCTGGGCGGTCGACGAGAGCGAGGAGTTCCTGGCCCCGCGCCTGCGCACCGAGGTGCGCGCCGAAACCGCACGCAGCATCATCACCCGAAACAACTCGCCGGATGTCGGCTTCAGCCAGTCGGTGAATCCGTATCGGGGCTGCGAGCATGGCTGCTCGTACTGCTTTGCGCGCCCCTCGCATGCCTATCTGAACCTGTCGCCGGGCCTGGATTTCGAGACCAAGTTGTTCGCCAAGACCAATGCGCCGCAGCTGCTGCGCAAGGAGCTGTCGAAGCCGGGTTACGTGCCGCAGCCGATCGCGCTGGGCATCAACACCGACGCTTACCAACCGATCGAGCGCAAGTTCAAGCTGACCCGCCAGCTGATCGAAGTGATGCTGGAAACCAGGCATCCGTTCTCGTTGATCACCAAGAACGCGCTGGTCGAGCGCGATATCGATCTGCTCGCGCCGCTGGCCGCGGAAAACCTGGTCAGCGTGCATTTCTCGGTGACCTCGCTGGACCCGCATCTCTCGGCCAAGCTGGAACCGCGCGCATCGGCACCGCATGCACGGCTGCGCGCGATGAAGCGCCTGCATGAGGCCGGCATTCCGGTCGGGGTGATGGTGGCGCCGGTGATTCCATGGATCAACGACAGCGAACTGGAAGCCGTGCTGGAGGCCGCGCATGACGCTGGCGCCAGTACTGCGGGTTACGTGCTGCTGCGCCTGCCGCTGGAAGTGGCACCGCTGTTCCGCGACTGGCTGGATACCCATCATCCGGATCGCGCCGCGCATGTGATGAGCACCATCCAGCAGCTGCGCGGTGGCAAGGACTACGACAGCCAGTTCGGCACCCGCATGCGCGGTCAGGGCGTGTATGCGGACCTGTTGAACAACCGCTTCAAGCTGGCGCGCAAGCGCCTCGGGTTCAATGCGCAGAACAGTCATTGGCCGAAGCTGGATTGCAGCCGGTTCCAGAAGCCGCTGCCGCCGAAGAAGGATTCGCCGCAGGGCTCGTTGTTTTGAGTAGCGTCGAGCTTGCTCGACTGGCGACGGAAAAGCAGTCGAGCAAGCTCGACGCTACGGGGAATACAACGTAGTCGAGCAAGCTCGACGCTACGCCCCAAACAACTTCTGCGCGCTCTGGAACAGGATCCAGCTGGTGGCGATGAACTTGTCGCCGCCCTGCGGCCGGTTGCCACGATGGGTGTGGGTGAACGCGGTCGGGGCTATCAGCAGGCTGCCGGTGCGTGGCGCGATCTTGCGGCCCTGGAACAGGAACTCGGTTTCGCCTTCCTCGAAGTCATCGTTGAGGTACAGCGTCCACAACACGTGCCGGTGCAGGGTCTCGGCCTGGGCATCCTTCGGGTACAGCTCGCAGTGCCAGTACGGATAGCCGCCCTCGCCCGCCGCGTACCACTGCAGGTTGATCGCACCCGGGCGCAGGCAGGTGCGGGCCAGGTCGGCCAGCTGCTGCTGCGGCATGTCGGGGAAGTCCTCGGCAGACAGGCGTCGCGGCTGGCCATTGCTGTCCTGGATCTGCAACATCAGCGGAGCGATCAACGCCTGTGGATAACGGCGTAGATAAGTCAGCAGGCCGTTGAACACCGCGATCTGCAGCTGCTGGTCGACATCCTGCCAGCCGTCCAGTCCACTGATGCGCAGATCCTTGCTGTGCTTGAGTTCCGGGAACACACCACTGCCGACCGCACCGGGCAGCAGGCCACGCGTTGCACGCATGCGCTCGACGATCGCCGCGCAGACGTCGCTGGGGACGGCATTGTGGATGACTTCGATGAAATCGACCGGGCCCTGCTCGTGCATGCGTGCATTCCTTAGGCGGCAATGGCTCGATGGTGCCGTTTGCCGCCCGTGGTGTCACCCCACGGTCATGTCATCGATCTGCCATGACCGTTGTCGGGTGACGGCCCTCAGCCCTGCGCGCCGTCGTGCGCGTGGTGGTAGCGCACGGCTTCGGCCACTTCCTCGCGCGAGCCGAGGAACACCGGCACGCGCTGGTGCAGCTGGTCGGGCTGGATATCGAGGATGCGCTCGCGGCCGGTCGAGGCGGCGCCACCGGCCTGCTCGACCAGCAGGCCCATCGGGTTGGCTTCGTACATCAGGCGCAGCTTGCCGGCCTTGGACGGGTCTTTCTTGTCCCACGGGTAGATGAAGATGCCGCCGCGGGTCAGGATGCGATGCACGTCGGCGACCATGCTGGCGATCCAGCGCATGTTGAAGTTCTTGCCGCGTGCGCCTTCCTTGCCGGCCAGCAGGTCGCCGACGTAGGCCTGCATCGGCGCTTCCCAATGCCGCTGGTTGGACATGTTGATGGCAAATTCCTGGGTGGCCGCCGGAATCTGCATGTTCTCGGTGGTCAGCACGAACTCGCCCTTCTCGCGGTCCAGGGTGAAAGCGTGGGTGCCATGGCCGACGGTCAGCACCAGCTGGGTGCTGGGCCCGTAGATGCAGTAGCCGGCGGCGATCTGCTTGCTGCCCGGCTGCAGGAACGCGTCATCGCCCGGCAGTTCCACGTTGGTCGGGCAGCGCAGCACCGAGAAGATGGTGCCGACCGAGACGTTGACGTCGATGTTGGAGCTGCCATCGAGGGGATCGAACAGCAGCAGGAAGTCGCCACGCGGATAGATGTCCGGCACCGGCTGGCTGTGGTCCATTTCTTCCGAGGCGCAGGCGGCGAGGTGGCCACCCCAGGCGTTGGCTTCGAGCAGGATCTCGTTGCTGATGACGTCCAGCTTCTTCTGCGCTTCGCCCTGCACGTTGCCGGTACCGGCCTCGCCCAGCACGCCGCCGAGGGCGCCTTTGCTGACGGCGATGGAGATGCTGGTGCAGGCGCGGGCGACGACCGCGATCAGCTGGCGCAGGTCGGCATTGATGCGGCCGGCGTGCTGTTCCTGGATCAGGAAGCGGGTCAACGAAGTACGGGACATGAGCGGGCAGGTCTCGGCAGCGGGAAAACGCCTATTGTCGCCGGTCTGGCGGGGGCGTGCGTGACCGCGGGAAGGCGTAATCGTTTCCAGAGGCGTTGCGCTCGTGGCGCCTTCCTTCATGGAGGCACAGGGCGAGGTACACCGTGGCCAGGACACGCCGTAAACCCATCCATGGGGGCTCGGTCGGCGCATCCATGCGCCTCACGGTCCTGTCCACGGTGTACCTCGCCCTGCGCTTCAGGGTTCGCCGCGAGCGCGGAGGGTGTGGCAAAGGCAGAGGCAAAGGCAAAGCAGAAGCAAAAACAAAGGCGCCTTTCGGCGCCTTTGTCTTCAAGCTACTGGAGCGTTGCTTCAGCCCTTGGCGACGGTGGCCACGGCCTTGGCGACGTATTCCAGGTTGTTCTGGTTCAGTGCGGCCACGCAGATGCGGCCGGTGCCGACGGCGTAGATGCCGAACTCGTCGCGCAGGCGTTCGACCTGCTCACGGCTCAGGCCGGAGTAGGAGAACATGCCGGCCTGCTCGTTGATGAAGCCGAACTGCGGCGCACCGGCGGCGGCCAGCTTCTCGACCAGGCCGTGGCGCAGGGCATGGATGCGCTCGCGCATCTCGGTCAGCTCCTGCTCCCACATCGCGCGCAGGTCCGGGTTGGTCAGCACGCCGGCCACCAGCGCGGCACCGTGGGTGGACGGGCTGGAGTAGATCGTGCGGATCACGCGCTTGACCTGCGACTGCACGGCCTTGGCGTCCGCGGCGGTCGGGGCGACCATCGACAGCGCACCCACGCGCTCGCCGTACAGCGAGAACGACTTGGAGTACGAGTTGGCGACGATGAAGCTGTCGATGCCGGCTTCGGCGATGATGCGCACGGCGGCGCCGTCCTGCTCGATGCCCTTGTCGAAGCCCTGGTAGGCCATGTCGATGAAGGGGAACAGCTGCTTGTCCTTCAGCAGCTGCGCGACCTGCTTCCACTGGGTGACGGTGAGGTCGGCGCCGGTGGGGTTGTGGCAGCAGGCGTGCAGCAGCACCACGGTGCCGGCCTGCAGCTTGCCCAGGTCGGCCAGCATGCCGTCGAAATCGACGCCATGGGTGCTCGGGTCGAAGTAGGTGTAATCCACTACCTCGAAGCCGGCCGCGCTGAACACGGCGCGGTGGTTTTCCCAGCTCGGATTGCTCAGCGCGACGGTGGCGTGCGGCAGCAGCTTCTTCAGCACGTCGGCGCCGACGCGCAGCGCACCGCTGCCACCGACGGTCTGTGCGGTGGTGACGCGGCCGGCGGCCAGCAGCGGCGAGTCCTTGCCGAACACCAGTTCGCGCGTGGCCTGCGTGTACGCCGGCAGGCCATCGATCGGCAGGTAGCCGCGCGGTTTGGCTTCAGCGGCGAGCTGCTGCTCGATCTGCTTGACGGCGCGCAGCAGCGGAATGCGGCCACTCTCGTCGTAGTAGATGCCCACACCCAGGTTGACCTTGGTCGGGCGGCTGTCGGCGTTGTACGCCTCGGTCAGGCCCAGGATCGGGTCGCCTGGGACCAGTTCCACGTTTGCAAAGAAGGACACGGCGGTACTCGTTCGGTAGACGGAAAGGGGGAGGAATTGCGCCACGCGGCTTGCGGCTTTCCAGCCGGAAACAGCCCATCGTAACAAAGCCTGCCGGGGCTGGCCGCCGCCATCGTCATCCCCGGGCCCGTACCATGGCGTGCGTTGCCGCTCGATCCATCAACCTGAATCATGAATCCCGCCGCACGACGCCATTGCCTGCCGCTGTCCGCCCTGCTGATGTCGCCATTTGCCAGCATGGCCGAGCCCGCCCCCACCGCCCTGCCTGCCGTCCAGGTACAGGCCGCGCGGGTGCCGGGCATCGACCCGTTCGCCCTGCCTGCCAGCCTGGACACGGTCTGGATCGACGCCGGCCGCGCCGGGGCTGGGGCGCAGCTGTCCGAAGCACTGGCCGGGGTGCCGGGCCTGGTCGCGCGCGACCGGCAGAATTTCGCGCAGGATACGCAGCTGTCGATACGTGGATTCGGCGCGCGCTCGACCTTCGGCGTGCGCGGGGTGCGGGTGCTGATCGACGGCATACCGGCGACCATGCCCGACGGCCAGGGTCAGTTGTCGCATGCCAGCCTGCTCGGCGCCGAGCGCATCGACGTGCTGCGTGGGCCGTTCTCGGCGCTGTATGGCAACTCCTCCGGCGGCGTGCTGCAGGTGTGGAGCGCACAGGGCCAGGCCGGCGACCCGTGGCGGCTGCGCCTCAATGCCGGCGCCGACAACACGCTCAGTGTCGGCGCGCAACTGAAGGGCGCAGGCCACGGGCTGGACTACAACATCGCCGCCAACCACTTCCGTACCGATGGCTGGCGTGACCACAGCCGGGCGCGCCGTGAATCGCTCAACGCGCGCATCGGCGGTGAGCTGGGCGGTGGGCGGCTGGAGCTGCTGCTCAATGCGCTGGATGCGCCCGATGCGCAGGATCCGCTGGGCCTGACCCGCGCGCAGGTGGCGGCGGACCCGCGCCAGGCTACCGCCGTGGCACACCAGTACAACACCCGCAAATCGGTGCGCCAGCAGCAGGCGGGGCTGCGCTGGACCCGCGAGGCCGGCGCGCAGCGCTGGCAGCTGATGGGCTATGCCGGCCAGCGCGCGGTGCGTCAGTACCTGCCGATTCCGCCGGCGGCCCAGGCCAATCCCCTGCATGCGGGCGGGGTGATCGACCTGGACGGAGGCTACGGCGGGCTGGACGCGCGCTGGGGCTGGCACGGCGATCTCGCCGGACGGCCGCTGGACCTGGTGGCCGGGCTCAGCGCCGACCGTCAGCGCCAGCACCGCACCGGCTACGAGAACTTCATCGGCAGCACGCTGGGCGTACGCGGGCAGCTGCGCCGCGACCAGATCGACGTCGTGCAGAACGTGGACCAGTTCGCGCAGGCCTGGTGGCAATGGAGCCCGCGCTGGTCGTTGCTGGCGGGCGTGCGCCACAGCAGCGTGCGCTTCGAATCGGACGATCGCTACATCACCGGCCGCAACCCGGACGACAGCGGCCGCCGTCGCTACCAGGCGACCACCCCGGTGGCCGGCATCAGCTTCGAGGCCAGCCCGCAGTGGCGCCTGCACGCTGCCGTTGGCCGCGGCTTCGAGACGCCTACCTTCAACGAACTGGGTTACCGCGCCGACGGTCAGGCGGGACTGGCACTGGATCTTGCCGCCGCGCGCAGCCGCTCCGTGGAAGTGGGCAGCAAGTGGCATGCACAGGATGGAACCCAGCTTGATGTCAGCCTGTTCCGTGCAGATACCGACGATGAGCTGGCTGTTGCCAGCAATATCGGCGGACGCAGCACCTATCGCAACATTGGCCGTACCCGCCGCCAGGGGCTGGAGCTGCAGTACCGCCAGCCGCTGGCCGAGCAGCTGGAACTGCAGCTGGCCTGGACCTGGCTGCAGGCGCAGGTGCGCTCGCCCTACCTGACCTCCAATACCGTGGTTACCACCGGCAGCCGCCTGCCCGGCGTGCCGCGCCAGCAGGCCTTCGCCCGGTTGCAGTGGACGCCGGGCGACTGGCAGTGGGCGCTGGAAGCCAATGCCAGCAGCGACACGGTGGTGAACGACGTGGCCACCGAGCGAGCGCCGGGCTTCGCCCTGCTGCATCTGGAAGGTGGCCGCCGCTGGACCCTGCCCGGCGGCGAGCTGCGTGCCTTCGCCCGGCTGGAGAACGTGCTGGACCAGGCCTACATCGGCTCGGTGATCGTCAACGACGGCAACGGCCGCTTCTACGAGCCGGGACCGGGGCGGCGGGCCAGCGTGGGACTGCAGTGGTCGTGGCACTAGGCGGCACGACCCGTCAATCAGGCGCCTTGGCCGGCACGAACGGTGAGGTCGGGTCGCTGGCCGGGAAGGTTTCCTCCAGTGCCTCGTCCTGGTTGTCGCTGGCCCGCTGCTTGCGCTCGCGACGCTTGAGCGGGCTTTCCTGGCCGCCACGATGGCGGTCGCCGCCGTCCTTGCGGTCCTGGGCCGCCTGTTCAGACTCATGCTTCACCGGCAGGTGGTCGTCGCCCTGCGCGGCATCGAAGAAGGGGGCCCCGGTACCGCGGTAGTCGGCAGTGTCGGCGTCGCGCTTGCCACGCTGCTCGCCGGCAATGGGCGGGTGGTTTTCCCGCAGCGGGTCTCGGGAGGTTTCACGGCTCATGGTCTGGCTACCTGCGCTCGGGGGCCTCCACTACACCGCCAGCAAGGTAAAGCCGCCGCGAACCTGGCGTCATGAACATCTCGCTCACCCGCCGGTAACGGCATCGCGCGTATTCCTGCCCACCCGCCCCCGCTGCAGGAGCCGGCCATGCCCCGTCTTGAACGACCCGCACCGTCCGTGTTCAACGCCCTGCTCGATCCGCTCGGCCAGCGCACCGCGCAGCGCCGCACGCGTCGCCATGAAGACCCGCAGGCGGTGGCGCAGGACTACCTGCAGTACATGCTCAGCGATTACGAGGAGCGTCGCGGGCCCGGCCATCGCAACTGGCGTGACCTGTGCCCGGTCTATGCCTTCGCGCTGACCACCCACGCCGCCGACTGGCCGCGCGGTGACGCCGCCGATACCTGCGAGGAACTGGCCGAGCACTGGGAGCAGATGCGCGGGCAGTCGCGGCTGAGCTGGTCGCAGGCGCGGCCGGTGGTGGAAGACGCCTGGCGCGCGCTGGACCATATTCCGGCCGCGGCAGTGCGGCCACTGCTGCAGTAGTGCCGGCCGCTGGCCGGCAGAGGTTCGCTGCCTGAAGTTTTCTGGGGTTGCCGGCCAGCGGCCGGCACTACCGCATCTGCATAGAACCCACGTGCACGGCACCGACACGGGTGGTTTACATCGCCGGACTGAAGCTGGCTGTCCCCTGCCCCGTCACAGGAATCTCCATGGCCCGCCCAATCTGGACCGGCACGCTGTCCTTCGGACTGCTCAATGTGCCGGTGTCGCTGATGTCCGGCGAACGCAAGGTCGACCTGCAGTTCCGCATGCTCGATTCGCGCGACCGCAAGCCGATCCGCTTCGAGCGGGTCAACGCCGATACCGGCGAGGAAGTGCCCTGGAAGGACATCGTCAAAGCCTACGAGTACGACAAGGGCAGCTATGTCGTGCTGGAGGAAGGCGACATCCGCTCGGCTGCGCCGGAAAGCCACGAAGCGGTGGAAGTGGAATCGTTCGTGGATGCGGCGCAGATCGATCCGCGCTACTACGAGAAGCCGTATCTGCTGGTGCCAGGCAAGAAGGCCGAGAAGGGCTATGTGCTGCTGCGCGAGACCCTGCGCAGGACCGGCAAGGTCGGCATCGCGCGGGTGGTGGTACGCACGCGTGAGTACCTGTGCGCGGTGATGCCGCAGGCAGACGCGCTGGTGCTGATGATCCTGCGCTATCCACAGGAGCTGGTGGACCCGGAGGACTACGCGCTGCCCGCCGGGAAACTGTCCGACTACCGCATCACCGGCAAGGAATCGGCAATGGCCGAGCAGCTGATCGAGTCGATGGCTGGCGACTGGGACCCCTCGCAGTACCACGACGAGTTCCGTGAGCGCCTGCAGCAGGTGCTGAACAAGCGCATCAAGTCCAAGGGCGGCACCACCCGGGTGGAAGAGGAGCCGGCACCGCATGAGGATGCGGCCACCAACGTGGTCGACTTCATGGCGCTGCTGCAGAAGAGCCTGGATGCGAACACGCGCACGCCTGCGAAGAAGACGGCAACGCGCAAGGCACCCGCGAAGAAGCCTGCGAAGAAGGCCGCGCGGAAGGCCACCAAGAAGGCCACAAAGAAGACCGCACCGCGGCGCAAGGCAGGTTGAGCCATGTCGCTGCACCAGTACCGGCGCAAGCGTCGCCTCGGCAGAGGTAGCGGTCAGACGCCGGAGCCTGACGACACCCCCGCCCACGGTGACCCGAAGCGACGGCCAACGTTCGTCATCCAGCTGCATCTCGCCAGTTCGCGCCACTACGATTTCCGCCTGGAAATGGACGGTGTACTGAAGAGCTGGGCCGTGCCGAAGGGGCCTTCGCTGCGCGTTGGCGAGAAGCGGTTGGCGGTGGAAGTGGAAGACCATCCGCTGTCCTATGCCGGCTTCGAGGGAGACATCCCTGAAGGTCATTACGGTGCCGGCCACGTGGAGGTCTTCGATCATGGCACCTGGGCCTGTGAAGGTGATCCATTGCAGGCGCTGGCGGCGGGCAAGATCGACTTCGTGCTGCACGGGCAGCGGTTGGCCGGCAGTTGGAAGCTGGTGCGCACGGCGATGAAGGGGCGCCAGGTGCAATGGCTGCTGATCAAGCGCGATGATGAGCAAGCGCGCGATGCCGAAGCGGACGATCTATTGGAAGCGCCCGTGCCGAAACGCTCATCGGCGGTGAAGGCGCGCACGGCAGGAAGGACAGAGCGCGCTACGCCGGCCGCACGCAGGACTACCCGCAAGGCCGATGCACACTGGCATGCGCGGGCGCTGAAACTGGACGGTGCACGTGACACGCCCTACCCACGCGCCTTCAAACCGCAATTGACCGATCACCGCGACACCGCGCCGGATGGCCAGCACTGGCTGCATGAGATCAAGTGGGACGGCTATCGACTGTTGGCTGATCTGCACGATGGCGAAGTGAAACTGCGTTCGCGCAACGGCCTGGACTGGACGGCCGATTTTCCCGAAGTCGTGCAGGCCATCCGGGCGCTGCCGGTGCGCGATGCGCGCCTGGACGGTGAACTGGTGGTACTGGATGCGCAGGGCCGCAGTGACTTCGCAGCACTGCAACGGGTGATCGACGGCAGTTCGAAACAGCCGCTGCGCTACATCGTCTTCGACCTGCCAGGTGTTGCCGGTATCGACATCAGCCGCGCGCCCCTGCTGGAACGCAAGGCGCTGCTGAAAGCGCTGCTGGGCAATGTACCCGGCATCCTCGCCTTCAGCGAGCATGTGATCGATCACGGGCCACAGGTGTTCGCTGCCAGTGGCAAGGCGGGTTTCGAGGGCATCGTGAGCAAGCAGGCGGATGCTCCGTATGTGAATGCCCGTGCGCGCAGCTGGGTCAAGGTCAAGCACGAGGACACCGACGAGTTCGTGATCGTCGGTCACACGGCACCCAAGGGTTCGCGGGTGGGATTCGGCTCGTTGCTTCTGGCCGCGCAGGACAAGGCAGGCCTGCGCTATGTCGGTCGCGTGGGCACCGGCTTCGACGATGAACGCCTGCGCGCGCTGCACAAGGCACTGCAGCCGCTGGCGGTGAAGACCCCCGTGCTGCCGTTGCCGGCGCATGTGCCGTTCAGCGCCGCCAGCGTGCGCTGGGTGAAGCCGGTGGCGGTGGCCGAGGTCGCCTTCCGTGGCTGGGGCAAGGAAGGGCTGCTGCGCCAGGCCAGTTTCAAGCGGCTGCGCAACGACAAGCAGGTGGAGGACCTGGAAGTGAACGCTGCAGACATGGACACCGTGGGCGAGGTGCAGATCACGCACCCCGAACGCGTGGTATTCCCGGATCAGAAACTCAGCAAGGGCGACGTGGCCGACTATTACCGGCAGATGGCGCGCTGGATCCTGCCGGAGATTGCCGGCAGGCCGTTGTCAGTGCTGCGCTGTCCCGAGGGTGTCGGCAAGGCCTGCTTCTTCCAGAAGCACCATGGCCCCGGGCTGGGTGACGCCGTGCATGCGGTGCCCCTGCAGCAGAAGAGCGGTCGCGAGGACTACGTCTACATCGACAACGCGCGTGGCCTGCTCCAGCTGGTGCAGATGAACACGCTGGAGCTGCATCCGTGGGGTGCGACGGTAGACGACCCGCAGCATCCGGACCGCCTGGTGTTCGATCTCGACCCCGGCGACGGCGTGAACTGGGCGCAGGTGAAAGCGGGGGCGCGTGATGTGCGTGACCGCCTGCTGCAGATCGGCCTGCAGAGCTTCGTGCGGCTGTCTGGCGGCAAGGGCGTGCACGTGGTGGTGCCGCTGCAGCCGAAGGCGGACTGGGAGCAGGCCAAGGCGTTCTGCGAGGCGTTCGCGCAGGCGATGGCGCTGCAGCAGCCTGATCGCTACGTAGCGACGATGAGCAAGGCGAAGCGCAGCGGTGTGATCTTCATCGATTGGCTGCGCAACACGCGCGGTGCTACCAGCGTGTGTTCGTGGTCATTGCGGGCGCGCGCGAACGCTGGCGTGGCGGTGCCGTTGCGCTGGGAGGAACTGGCAAAGGTGACCGCCGCCGATGCGTTCCCGATGGCCAGGGCTCTGGCGCGCGCGAAACGGCTGAAGGGCGACCCCTGGCAGGGCATGGAACGATTGAAGCAGACACTGCCGTCGCTGAAGCGGTAGTGCCGGCCGCTGGCCGGCAACTGCAGGATGGCCGAGGTTGCCGGCCAGCGGCCGACAGTACCTGCATGCGCTCAGCCCGGATCGCGCGACGCGCGGCGACCGAACCACCAGCCAACCAGCAGCTGCAGCGGCAGCGAGACCAGCAGGGAAACGACGAACCACAGCGGGAAATCCGCGCCCACGCTCCACACCGCGTAGCCGCAGCCCAGCGCGATCAGCGACCAGATCGAGAAGCCATGCGAACGCGGCCAGCAGGGTGCGTAGTAGGTGGCGAAGGAAATGCCGGCGACGCCACCGAGCACGCTGAACGCCAGGTCCCAGCCCAACTGCACGCTGTTGTTGTCCGGCGACAGGCCCAGCAGTGGTGGCAGCCAGCTGGCGACGCTGCTGACCAGCGCGAGCGACAGCACGCCGCCGATCAGGGCAACGATGGACAGGAACAGGGTCTTGAGCAGGCCGGGCATGCGCGCATTGTACGGCTGCGCGAAGCGCCTGCGGTTGCCGGCCAGCCACCGGCGCTACCGGTGGATCGGCATGGCCGCCGTGCCCGTGGGAGAGGGGTACGGTGCAACGGCGGCCATGCACAGGCGGTCAGGCGGCGAAGTCGAGCACCACGCGGCCTTCGATGGTGCCCGCGTGCATGCGCGCGAACACGTCGTTGATGTTTTCCAGGCGATCGGTGCTGACCGTGGCGGCGACCTTGCCCTCGGCGGCAAACTGCAGCGACTCCTGCAGGTCCAGTCGGGTGCCGACGATCGAGCCACGCACGGTGATGCCGTTGAGCACCATGCCGAAGATGTCCAGCGGGAAGTTGCCCGGCGGCAAACCATTGAGCGAGACGGTACCGCCACGGCGGACCATGCCCAGCGCCTGCTCGAATGCCTTCGGCGATACCGCCGTGACCAGCGCACCGTGTGCGCCGCCGATCTCCTTCTTCAGGTAGGCGGCCGGATCGGTGGTGCGCGCGTTGACGGTGACCTGGGCACCCAGCTGCCGCGCCAGTGCCAGCTTGTTGTCGTCCACGTCCACCGCGGCCACGTTCAGGCCCATCGCACGGGCGTACTGCACGGCCATGTGGCCGAGGCCGCCGATGCCGGAGATCACCACCCAGTCACCGGGCCTGGTGTCGGTGACCTTCAGCCCCTTGTAGACGGTCACGCCGGCGCACAGTACTGGCGCGATCTCGACAAAGCCCACTTCCTTCGGAAGCAGGCCGACATAGTTGGCATCGGCCAGTGCGTACTCGGCGAAGCCGCCGTTGACCGAGTAACCGGTGTTGCGCTGCGTCTCGCACAGCGTCTCCCAGCCACCCAGGCAGTGTTCGCAATGGCCACACGCCGAGTACAACCAGGGGATGCCGACCCTGTCGCCTTCCCTGACGTGCCCTACCCCGCCTCCCACGGCCACGACGTGCCCCACGCCCTCGTGGCCGGGGATGAATGGCGGGTTCGGTTTCACCGGCCAGTCGCCCTCGGCGGCGTGCAGGTCGGTGTGGCAGACGCCACAGGCCTCGATCCTGACCAGTACCTCGCCCGCCCCCGGGCGCGGTACCGAGACTTCCTCGATCACCAGTGGTTTGCCGAACTCACGCACGACAGCGGCCTTCATGGTTGGATTCATGTCCGGATCTCCGTAGTGCGCTTGCCCACAGAATGACGCCGGCCCGGGGCCGGCGCTTTGATCACGATCAAACCTTTGAAGATTCGTGCCGCTGGTTCAGCTGGCCAGCACCGAGGCCTCGCGGGCCAGGCGCTCGATGGCGTCCCAGTCACGGGTCTGCAGCAGCGCCGGCGTGGTCAGCCACGAACCGCCCACGCACAGCACGTTGGGCAGGTGCAGGAACTGCGGCGCGGTCTGCGCGCTGATGCCGCCGGTCGGGCAGAAGCGCACGTCGGCGAACGGGCCGTGCCAGGCCGCCAGCAGCGCGGCACCGCCGGCCTGCACCGCCGGGAAGAACTTGAAGGTGTCGTGGCCGTGCTCCAGGCCCAGGATCAGGTCCGAGGCCGTGGCAGCGCCAGGCAGGTACGGCAGGTCGGCATCACGCGCCGCGGCATACAGCGCCGGCGTGGCACCCGGCGATACCGCGAAACGCGCGCCGGCCTGCCTGGCCGCCTGCATCTGCGCAGCGTTGAGCACGGTGCCGGCACCGATCACCGCATCCGGCACGGCCTCGACCATCGCCTTGATGGCATCCAGTGCCTGCGGCGTGCGCAGGGTCACCTCGATCACCGGCAGGCCGCCGCGGAACAGCGCCTGGGCCACGTTGACCGCTTCATTCACATCTTCGGGGGTGTACACCGGAATCACCGGTGCCAGCTTCAGCAGCGCGCGCAGGCGCGGATCAGTGCTGGACATGGTCTTGCTCCTTGCCCGACGGGGCATCGCGGATCGCTGCCGGGCCCGGCAGCGCAGCGGCGCATGATGCCACGTGGATCGCGAAGGTGCTGCAGCGCGCCGTGCTGCGCGCTGGTTTCAGGCCGGGTCGGCCTGCAATGCCTGGATGCGGCGCTGATACCAGTCGCCGCCGAGCGGGTCGAATACGGCAGATCGCTCCATCGGTGCCTCGTACACGTGCACCGAGATCGCCAGTGACTGGTCGCTGGCATTGCGCAGGGTGTGGTACTCGTGCGGCGGAATCAGGCTGCCGGCACTGCCGCAGCCCCCGCGCAGCGCCGCGTGGCGACGGAAGCGCCAACGCTCGCCGGCGCATTCCAGCAGTTCATAGCGGGTGATCTCCAGCTCGCCCAACCACACGCCCTCCACACACCACATGGCATCGTGGTCGTGCAGCGGCGTGCCCTGCCCTGGGCCCCAGCTCATGGCAATCACGCTGTAGCCGTGTTCGCGGCTGTGGTACAGCGGGCGTCGAGCGTAATGATCACTGACCGGACGGTGCACGCACTCGGGCAATTCGATGCGGCTGTCCGCGATGGCTTCCTGCAGCGCCAGCTGCAGGTCGGCGGTGATGCGTTCGGCATCACCGGAGGTCATCGCCGCATCGACTGCGGCGATCAACCGGTCGCGGCCACGGAACGGCGGAAACGGAGAAGTCTGCAGGTCCATGCCCCGAATGTAGCGGAGCATGGTTAAGGGAATGTTGGCGTTGGCACGCGTCGCGCCCGCATTGATGACACGAGCGCGTGAAAAACGGTTCAGATGCGAAATGGGTAGAACGATCACAATGGAACCCTGTGCAGCATGCGTGGTCGAACAGGACGCGTTCCCCATCCGCTGCGACACTCCGCAACTTCGCGCCCGACGGGCGCAAGGCTAGAGTTTTCCGACTTACCTGGTTCTATACATGTCAGTGCGAATTATTAGCGATGCCGCGTTGCCGGCATCGAAGGGCAAGGCTGCCACGATCAACGACATCGCACGACTGTCGGGAGTTTCCAAGAAAACGGTTTCAAGAATCATCAACAACTCGCCGCTGGTGCGCAAGGACACCCGCGACAAGGTCGAGGCGTTGATGCGCGAGGTCGGTTACGTGCCCGACCCCCTGGCACGCGGACTCGCGTTCCGCCGCTCCTTCCTGATCGGCCTGGTGTATGACGACCCGGGCGCCCAATGCATCGTCGACCTGCAGCACGGCGCGCTGGAAGCGCTGCGCGGCACCGGCTACGAGCTGGTGGTGCATCCGTGCGACAGCGAGGATCCAGAGTGCGCACAGGGCGTGCGTCGCTTCGTGCAGCAGCAGAAGCTGCATGGCGTGATCCTTGGCCCACGCGCGTCCGAGTCGGCTGCATTGGCGCAGGTGCTGGACGAGATCGACTGCCGCTACGTCCGCATCAACGCGCATGTGTCCGATGATGAGGCGCAGGCCGTGGTCACCCATGATCGCGATGGCGCTGCCGCCGCAGCGGGTTACCTGCTTTCGCTCGGCCACCGCGACATCGCGGTGATCGCCGGCCCAGGTGACCGCCGCGCTGCACGCGAACGTACCCATGGCTTCCTCGATCGGCTCGCCCAGGTAGGCCTGACCCTGCCCGGTGAGCGTGTGCTGGAAGCGGGCGACACCTTCGAATCCGGCGTGCATGCCGCCGAACGACTGCTGATGGGCGAAGGCAGGCCCAGTGCGATCTTCGCCGGCAACGACGAGATGGCCGCTGGCGTTTACCAGGTGGCCCTGCGTGCGGGCATCGCGGTGCCGCAGCAGCTGTCGATCGTCAGCTACGACGACAGCCCGCTGGCATCGCGGTTGTGGCCACCGCTGACCTCGGTGCGCCGCCACGTCTCCGATATCGGCCGCATGGCCGCGGCGATGCTGGTGCAGACCGGCGTACCGGAGGCGCCGACCGCGGCCAGCGTGCATCCGCAGCTGATGGTGCGTGGTTCCTGCCGGGCCGTGGACGCCTGAGTGCCCTGCCCTGGCCTGCAGCGCTGAAACGGCGCGGGCCGCCATCAATGGAAACGGCGCACCCGAGTGCGCCGTTTCCAGTGCAACACCGTGTGCGTGATGCGCTTACACGTCACCGCCGTCGGCCCAGCCTTCGCCGGTGCCCTTCTGGAACACGCGGTCGTCGTCCTGCACATCACCGGCCGGCAGGTGGGCCTGGTCGGCCAGTGCCGCGTAGATCGGGGTGAAGTCCGGCGACGTCGCCTGCATCAGCTGTTCGAAGCTGTCGATGACGAAGTAGGTCTTCTGGAAAGTGTCGATGCGGTACTTGGTGCGCATGATCCGCTGCAGGTCGAAGCCGATGCGGTTGGGCGCGGCCGATTCCAGCGAGTACAGCGATTCACCCTTCGACGACACGATGCCGGCACCGTAGATGCGCAGGCCGTCGGGCGTGTCGATCAGGCCGAATTCCACCGTGTACCAGTACAGGCGGGTCAGGTTCTGCAGCGCATCCGGGCCGATGGCGTGAGCTTTGACGCCACCGCGGCCGTAGGCCTCCATGTAGTCGGCGAACACCGGGTTCATCAGCAGCGGCACGTGGCCGAACAGATCGTGGAACAGGTCCGGCTCGGCGATGTAGTCGATCTGGTCCGGACGGCGGATCCACCAGGTCACCGGGAAACGGCGGTTGGCCAGGTGGTCGAAGAAATCCAGTTCCGGCAGCAGGCCTTCGACGCCGACCAGGGTCCAGCCGGTGGCGGCGCCGAGCACTTCGTTGAGCTGGTCGAAGCGCGGAATCATGTGCGCGCTCATGCCCATCTCGTCCTGCGCATCCAGGAACTCCTGGCAGGCACGGCCGACCAGCAGCTCGCGCTGGCGCTGGTACAGCGTGCTCCAGGTGGCGTGGTCGTCGGCGCTGTAGGTGTCCCACGGCTGCTCGACAAGCGCGGTGGTGTACACCGGCACGTAGCCCTTGTCGGTCTGCTGGTGTTCGACGCGGCGGGGCTGGGCGAGATCCATGGGACGCTCCTTGAGGGGATACCCACGATGCTAGGGCAGGCGGCGCGCAACAGGGTTGCAAAAGTTGCGTCGATTGGCCTTATTGGCGCAATATCCTTGCGTACTCACCATGTTGCGGGGCAACAATGGCCGGAGAAGTCCAGTTCGATCGCACGGATATACGTCTGCTGGCCGAAATCCAGCGGGATGGGCGCGCCACCAACGCCGAACTGGCGACGCGGGTGAACCTCTCCCCCTCGGCCTGCCTGCGCCGCCTGCAGCGGCTGGAAAGCGAGGGCGTGATCGTCGGTTATGGCGCGCGGCTGGAGCCACGGCAGCTACGCCTGGGCCTGCAGGCCTTCGTGCGGGTGCAGCTGGAAAAACACGACCAGGCCGCCATCGGCCACTTCGTGGACAGCGTGCAGGGTTGGGATGAAGTGGTGGCCTGCCATGCGCTGACCGGCGACATGGACTATCTGCTGCATGTCTACGTGCGCGACCTGGAACACTTCTCGCACTTCCTGCTGGACCGGCTGCTCAACGCCGGGGGCGTGGCCGATGCCAATTCCAGCTTCGTGCTGCGCACGGTCAAGGGCTTCCAGGCACTGCCGCTGTCGCAGCTGGAGTCCTGAGCGGCCACCGGGCGTGCCCGGTGGCCAGGCATCAACCGATCAGCACTTGTCCTTGCGGCCCATCAGCTTGCCCAGGCGCGAGGCTTCCTCGCACTTCGGCGCCGCCACCGGCGCGGGTGCGGCTGCCGCAGCACGTGCCTTCTGCAGCTGCTGGATCTTCGCGCGGATCTGCGGCATCGCCGCCATCGCGGCCTTCTCGCCCTCCAGGATCGCGGTGCCGCGCTGGCTGAAATCGGCAGCGCCGATGTCCAGTACCTTCGGCCGGATCACGATGTCGGCGCGCGCCAGTTCCTGCTCGCCCAGGCGCTGGCCCATGATCGAGATCGACTGGTTGACGATGCCGAGCATGCCGGTGGGCGCCTTGCCACTGGCCTTGCTGGAGATGTCCACTGCGATCACGAAGTCGGCACCGAGCTGGCGCGCGGCATCGACCGGCACCGGGCTGACCACGCCGCCATCGATGTAGTTGTGGCCACCGATCTTCACCGGCTCGAACACGCCGGGGATGCTGCTCGACGCACGCACGGCCTGGCCGACGTTGCCGCGCACGAAGATCGCGCGCTCGCCGGTTTCCAGCTGCGTGGCGACCGCGGCGAACGGCTTCTTCAGGCGTTCGGCCGGGCGGTTGGCCACCTGTTCGTTGACGTAGTCCTGCAGCTTCTGGCCCTGCACCAGGCCGCCGGAGAACAAACGCACGTCGCGGATGCTGGCTTCGTCCAGCGCCACCGCCTTGCTCTGCATCTGGAACGCGTCCATGCCGCTGGCATACAGCGCGCCGACCACGCTGCCGGCGCTGGTGCCGGACACCACCACCGGTTCAAAGCCGTTGGCTTCCAGCATCTTGATCACGCCGATGTGGGCGAAGCCCTTGGCTGCGCCGCCACCCAGCGCGATGCCGATCTTCACCGGCTTGGCCTGCGGCACCACGGTCGGTGCCGGCGGCGGCGTGGGACGGACCGGATCGCCGCCGCAGCCGGCCAGCAGGCCTATCAGGGCGACGGACAGCAGCATGCGGGGGCGGAACAGGCTCATCGGCAATGCGCTCGCGGCGCCGGATTCTGGAAAGGGCGCCAGCATACCGAAGCGCTGGCGGGGCGGGCAGGGTGGGGAGCCTCGCCCATTCAGGAAAGGAGTGCGGTAGCTGCCGACCTTGGTCGGCACCCGCAGATTCCAGTGCCGACCAAGGTCGGCACCTACCGGGCGAGTGGGTCAGAACCGGTTGTCGCCGTCCAGCATCCGGCCGAGTCCGCCGAGCACCGAGCCCTCGCCACGGCTCTGGCCACCGCCCTGCGGCGCCGCCATCCACATGCGTCCGGCCAGGCGCGAGAACGGCAGCGATTGCAGCCAGACCTTGCCCGGGCCGGTCAACGTGGCCAGGAACACGCCCTCGCCACCGAACAGCATGCTCTTGACGCCGGTGACGCGGCGCACATCCATGTCCACGGTCGGGTGGTAGGCCACCACGCAGCCGGTATCCACGTCCAGGCGCTCGCCAGCGGCCAGCTCGCGCTCGATCACGCAGCCGCCAGCGTGGATGAACACCCAGCCGTCGCCCTCCAGCTTCTGCATGATGAAGCCCTCGCCGCCGAACAGCCCGGTCATGATCCTGCGCTGGAACTGCACGCCGATCTGCACGCCGCGCGCGCCTGCCAGGAAGCTGTCCTTCTGGCAGATCAGGCGGCCGCCATGCTGGTCCAGCTTCATCGCCAGCACGGTGCCGGGGTAGGGCGCGGCGAAGGCGACCTTGCCCTTGCCGTGGCCGCTCTGGGTGTAGACGGTGGCGAACAGGCTCTCGCCGGTCAGCACGCGCTTGCCGGCGGCCATCACCTTGCCCATGAAGCCGCCCGGGTCGCCATTGGCAGCGCCGAACACCGTGTCCATCTGCACCGTGGCGTCCTTGAACATCAGCGCGCCGGCCTCGGCGATGGCGCTTTCGCCGGGGTCGAGCTCGATCTCCACGAACTGCATTTCATGGCCGACGATACGGAAGTCGATGTCGTCAGCGCGGCCGCTGGAGACGGCGGGGACCGGCGGCGGGGTCGTGGGCATGCCCGGTGCCGGCGCCTGCAGCTCGGCCACGTCGGGGATGGGGGTCCATCCGCTCATGCCCTGGCACCAGGCCAGCGCGCGCGGGTTGGCCTGCGCATAGCGGCGCGCGGCTGGGTCATCGAGCGGGCCGACGCGGTCGGCCTGGGCGGAGGCATGGAAGTACCACTGGGTCATCGCGACGGCTCCGCAGGGCTGGAAAACCCCGAGTCTAGCGAGCGCGCCGGGGCGCGGGCGACGGCGCCATGAACGGCAGGCATTTGCGAGGCAGGTGCTGTATTGCAACAATTATCTGGTAGCGCCGTTTTACCACCCCTCCAAACACAGCCTACCGCCATGTCCCCGACCCGCACTTCCCGTGGCCGATTTCCGGTCGCGCGCCCCCTCGTTGCCGCTCTTTCCGCCCTGCTGCCGCTGGTAGCAGCCGCCCAGGAAACCCCCGCTGCCAAGGATCCGGTTGCCCTCGATGCCCTGCAGGTGACCGCGCAGCGCCGCGTCGAGAACGCCAAGGACGTACCGGTCGCACTGAGCGCGATCCAGGGCGAGAAGCTGGATGTGCTCGGCTCGGCCGGCGATGACATCCGCTTCCTGGCCGCGCGCGTGCCCAGCCTCAACATCGAGTCGTCCTACGGCCGTGCCTTCCCGCGCTTCTACATCCGCGGCCTGGGCAACACCGATTTCGACCTCAATGCCTCGCAGCCGGTGTCGCTGGTGTATGACGACGTGGTGCAGGAAAGCCCGCTGCTGAAGGGCTTCCCGCTGTTCGACCTGGCCAACGTGGAAGTGCTGCGCGGCCCGCAGGGCACGCTGTTCGGCCGCAACACCCCGGCCGGCGTGGTCAAGTTCGATTCGGCGCGTCCGTCGCAGGATGCCGATGGCTACATCCGCGTCGGCTACGGCAGCTACAACAGCTGGAACGTGCAGGGCGCCTATGGCGGCCCGCTGACCGACCGCTGGTCGGCGCGCGTGTCGGCGATCTACCAGCGCCGCGACGACTGGGTCGACAACACCCGCGTCGGCGCACCCAACAGTGGCTTCGAAGGCTACGACGAAGCTGCCGGCCGCGTGCAGTTCCTGTACGAAGGCGACGACTTCGAAGCGCTGTTCAACCTGCACAAGCGCAAGCTCAACGGCACCGCGCGCCTGTTCCGCGCCAACATCATCCAGAAGGGCGGCAATTCGCTGGTCGAGAACTTCGACCGCGACAAGGTGGCCAACGACGGCGTCAACTTCTCCGACCTGGAAACCTGGGGTGGCAGCGCGCGCCTGCAGTGGAACCTCGGCTCGGTGACCCTGCACTCGATCACCGGTTATGAAACCGCCGAATCGCTCAACCGTGGCGACATCGACGGCGGCTACGGTGCAGCATTCCTGGGGGCCGGCAACTACGGCCCGGGCCTGATTCCGTTCTCGTCCGAATCGGCCGACGGCCTGCCGCACCACCGCCAGTGGACGCAGGAAGTCCGCATCGAGTCCAACGAGTGGGGCCGCTTCGATTGGCAGGCCGGCGTCTTCTACTTCGATGAAGACGTGACCATCAACAACTTCAACTACGACTCGCTGACCCCGGGCAATCCGCAGACCGGCCACGTGGTGCAGAACCAGCGCAACAAGGCCTGGGCGGTGTTCGCCTCGGGTGACTTCGACGTCACCGACCGCTTCAAGCTGCGTGCCGGCGTGCGCTACACCCAGGACAAGAAGGACTTCAGCGCCAGCGTGCTGCAGGCCGTTCCGTTCGGCACCCCGGTCAGTGGCCCGTACCTGGCCAACACCGACGTCAACGACGTCAGCTGGGATGTCAGCGGCGTGTACAAGCTGACCGATGACATCAACGCCTACGCACGCGTGGCCAAGGGCTTCCGCGCGCCGTCGATCCAGGGCCGCCTGGCCTTCGCCCCGGGCCTGTCGCAGGCCGATTCGGAGAAGGTGATCTCGTATGAAGCCGGCATCAAGGCCGACCTGTTCGAGCGTCGTGCACGCCTGGGCCTGAGCGTGTTCCGCTACAACGTCGACGGCCAGCAGCTGATCGCGGTGGGCGGCAGCAACAACACCGCCACCCTGCTCAATGCCAACAAGACCATCGGCCAGGGCGTGGAGCTGGACCTGGAGGCCTACCTGGCCGACAACGTCCTGCTGACCTTCGGCAGCAGCTACAACGACACCGAGATCAAGGACAAGAACCTGGCGGTGGCGATCTGTGGCGGTGGCTGCACCATCACCGACCCGACCACCGTGATCGGTGGCCAGACCTATGCGCTGGTCAACGGCAACCCGCTGCCGCAGGCGCCGAAGTGGATCCACAACGCGACCCTGCGCGTCGGCTTCCCGCTCAGCGATGGCAGCGAGCTGTACGCCTACACCGACTGGGCCTACCGCAGCGAGGTCAACTTCTTCATCTACGAGTCGCCGGAATTCCGCGGCCGTAGTTCGCTGGAAGGCGGCCTGCGCCTGGGCTACAACTGGGATTACGGCCAGTACGACGTGGCCGTGTTCGGCCGCAACCTGACCAACCAGACCCGCGTGGTCGGCGCGATCGACTTCAACAACCTGACCGGCTTCCTCAACGAGCCGCGTACCTGGGGCGTGGAATTCACCGCGAAGTTCTGATGCGGTTGAGGCAATGACCGTTCGCCGAAAGGGGGACGGGAGCACGGAAGGCGCGGCGCAAGCTGCGCCTTCTTTGTTGCAGGATACGGCGAAATAATGTCGCATTTGGACTCAAATCAGTCCTGATTGGCGTCGACAGACAAAAGCGGTGTAGGACTGTGCGCACCGGAATCTCCGGGGAGAGGAGGAAGCGCGATGACGTGCAGAACGCTTCAGGCTGTCGTGGTATCGATCGCCTTGCTGGTGTCCCTTCAATCGCGTGCGCATGTGGCTGGCGTCGACACGGCCCCACTGGCACAGCTGGAAGAGCAGCGGCGCGATCTGGACAGGCGAACGGCATCGATCACCGACCGTCGATCTTTCGATGCGCATGCAAAAGCAACCGAAGGCACCGGCGCCTTTCCACTCTACAAGCTTGCCCCTGCATCGCGTGCCCGATTTGTCGAATCATTGCGATTCAATGCCCGCGGACTGACCACGTTCGACTACTCCGATCTCGTGAGGGAACTGGGAGCTGCTGACATCCACCGGCTGCTCAAGCCCTTCGGCTTCCAGCATCTGCTTGCCGTGATTCCAGATGTCAGGGTGAACTCGCAGGAGGACAAGGAGGTACTGGAGACATTGCGGGCGACCCGTGCCCTGCGTTGCGGCATGGGCGAGCATTGCAATGAAACGGACTACCCGGGTTACAAGTGCATCCAGCATGCGACCTGCGAGGACTCGACCCAGCACATATGCACGTCCAACTGCTGATCGCCGCGATGCGGCACCCACGGATTGGTCACGCCATGGTCCTGCGGGCGAGCCTCTGGACTGTTGCCGTGCTGTACGCAGCGACGCGGGCCTGGCCCTGCATGGCCGCGGAAACCCTCGAGGAAGGCTACGCTGCCGTGCTGCATGCGATGGACAGGCTTTCCGGGCCAGACCACGCCTGGCACGACCGCGGCAACCAGGTTGAGTACACCTTCCAGGCCCACGTCCTGCCTCATGCGCGTGCTCTACCCGCGCTTTCGACCCAGGACCTGCGTCTTCTGTTGCGAGCGATCCACGCGACGACACGTGCAACCAGGCAGCCCGATCATTCCGGGCTCGCCATGCGGGTCGGCCTGCAGCTGCGCGCGCGAGGCGCGCTGCTTGCCGCTGACATGCGCGAGGGTGCAGCCATTGCCGTGATCAGCCGCGATCGCAGTGCACTGAAGCCCTCATCGCCATGGGCGCCCGCCTTTGGCGGCCACCCGCTACCCCAGATGCCGGAGGCCGTACAGCGCTTCGAGTACTGGATGCCCAGCCCTGACGGCGCGGCCTACAGCAGCGGAGTCGCAGACATGGCCTCACTGGATATCGTCGTCATCGCGCATCCGGCCTGTGGATTCACCCGCGCGGTCGCCGACGCAGCACGCGTGGATCCACAGCTGCTCCAGATGCTGTCCGGCGTTCGTTCGCTCTGGCTTTCACCACAGGACGGAACGCTGGATACCCGCATCTTCACCAACTGGAGCAGGCGTCACCCCGATCTGCCGATACGCATCGCGGCACGTCAGTCGGCGTTCCCTGCGTTTGACTACTGGGGAACGCCGACCTTCTACGTCCTGCGCGATGGCGAGGTTGCTGCACGTGTTGTCGGCTGGCCACGCGATGGGAACAAGACTGCGCTTGTGCAGGCATTCGCCAAGGCTGGCATCAGGATAGCCGGACCGCCATGACCGCAAGCGCAGCGGAGCGGGATTACAGCGCGCTCTGCGGGCGCACCTTCAGCACGGCATTCTCGGTGGCACAGTCGCGGCTGGAGTGCAGGCCGGCCTTGCGCGCGGCGGCGATCTCCCTGCGTGCGGCCAGCAGATCCTTGTTGAACGCGGCGTTGTCGTGCAGGCGGGCAACGGCGGCGGCGCCCATGAAGCGGCCTTCGAGGATGTCGCTCTGCCAGTGCACGTTGCACACCAGGCGGCTCTCGCCGTAGTTGCGGCCGCGGGCCTGGATGGCATCGGCGCGATCCGGAGCGATCTCCGACAGGATCAACGCCCAGGCCCAGCCGATCGAGGTGTGGCCGGACGGGTAGGAGCCATTCTTGCGTAGGCCGTCTTCGTCCTTCGGCGAGCAGGTCGGCTCACCGTTGACCATGAACGGGCGCGGGCGCTGGTAATGGTTCTTGGCGGCTTTGGTGGCGGCGCTGGCGTCGATCCGGCTGCGTTCCAGCAGGCGATACAGGGCCGGGGTCTTCACCGCATCGACGTCGATGTCGGCGGCACAGGAGAAGTGGTTGGCGCCCTCGGGGAAGCCGAGTTCGGCATCGATGCCGGCCTGGGCGAAGCGCGGGCTGCCACGCAGCGCGCGGGCTTCACGGCTGACCTGCTCGTCGAGGGCGAGGGCAGCCGAACCGGTCGCCGGCGGCGCCGGCACCAGGTCCAGGCTGGCCGGTACCGCACTCTTGTCCAGGTAACCCACCGCCTTGGTGGTGATGTTGGCTTCGACGGCGGTCGGCTTGGCGGCGGTGGCGGCGCAACCGGCCAGGGCAACCCCTACGGCGAGGCCGAGCAGCGGGCGGGCAGGGCGGGAAATCGGCGACATGGACAGGCTCCGGGGAGAAAACATCGCGCCATGATCGCAGCCCCCATACGACATCGCAGTGGCCATCGGTCATACCGCCAGACCCGGCACGGTCATTGCCGCGATATGAAAAGCGTCATCGATTGGCCTCAGTCTTCTGAATCCGGGCGCAGCGCACGGACTTTCACGCGCCTGCGCCGTGAGCATCGGCACAACGGCAGGCACCGGGGGCCGTCCAGTCACAGCCGGGTCGGGGGGATCCGCTGACAGAGGGAGAGACGCGATGCGCAGCACCGCAACAGGAAGTACCGTCCTGGCCCTGGTCCTCGGGCTGGCAACAGCGCCGGCGCAGGCCGCCGACGTGGTCGGCGTGGCCTTCGTGCATGGTACCGGCGCGCAGACCAATGCCACGCAGGATTACTGGCAGCCGGCCATCATCGACACCGTGCGCCAGGGCTTGCCGAACAGCAGCAACTACGTGGTCATCAACTGCGATTTCACCCAGTACATGTGGAAGCCGGAAGCCGCCGGCTGCCTGGCCAACCAGCTGACCGGCTTCATCGACAGCCGTGGCATCACCCAGCTGGTGGTGATCACCCACTCCAACGGCGGCAACGTGATGCGCTGGATCCTGTCCAACCCGACCTACGACAGCCGCTATCCGAAGATCATCCGCACGGTGCGCAGGGTCAACGCACTGGCACCGTCTTCGGCAGGCACGCCGCTGGCCGATGCGGTGCTCAACGGCAACACCTTCGAAACCTCGCTGGGCTGGCTGCTGGGCTACAAGAACGACGCGGTGCGCCAGCAGCAGGTGGCGAGCATGGCCACCTACAACGCGCAGAACCTGTACGGCACTGCCGGCCGCCCGGCATTGCCCAAACCCTTCCGCGCGGTGGTCGGCAGTGATGTCGAATCGGCGGTGTGGGACAGCAACAGCTACTGCGGCGGCTATGCCGCCAATGTCGGCCTGGAGTTCACCCAGAACTGGCTGTCGTCCTGTTCCGATGGGTTCCTGGAGTGCAGCAGCCAGAAGGCCGCCGGCACCACCTGGTTTACCGACAAGGCGCGCACCCAGGGGGCAGAGCCGCTCAGCCACAACCAGAGCCGACGCGAGTGCTTCGGCCTTGGCACGATCCTGCGCAACGACCTGGCCCAGTGAGGGAGACGACCATGACGATCCATTCCACCCTGCTCGCCAGTGCCGTGCTGGCAGTACTGTCCCTTTCCGCCGTGCAGGCCGCGCAGCCGCTGCAAGCCACCCGCGCAGGCGATCAGGTACCTGCGGCACTGGTGGCCGCGCCGCTGCCTGCTGATGAAAGCGAACACGCGCCGTTGTCGTTTGCCTGGGCGCTGGACCCGGCACAACCGCTGCAGGCCGCCACGCCGTATGCCTCGGTCAGCCGCAGCTACTGGCAGCAGGTCGACGGCACGCAGCTGCAGCGCGGCCTGGACCTGCCGCTGACGGCGGCCGATGCGGTGATCCAGCTGAGCCCGGCCGAAGGTGCCCGCGCGCTGCCGGCCAGCACCCTGCAGGTACGCGACCCGGCCGGCCGCAGCAGCGTGGCCCGCAGTGTCGATGCACGCGCACTGCAGGACGCCGGAATGCCAGTGCGTGACGGCAGCAGCATGCTGCGTACCGGCGCGACCAGCGCGGCCGGTGCCTACACGCTGCAGAGTGCACAGGCGCAGGGCCGCTACGTGGTGCAGGTGCTGGAACCGAACAGCCCGCTGCGGCTGGAAGTGCAGGCCAGCCAGGCGCAGGTGCTGGCTGGCAGTAGCGTGCAGCTGCAGGCACGCCTGCTGGAAGACGGTGCCACCACTGCAACGTTGGCATCGCGTCGTGGCGGCCTCGGCGGTGAGGCCCTGCTGGTCGCACCGGATGGCCGCAGCTGGCCGCAGCGCCTGCTGCGCACCACCGATGGCAGCCTGCGCGCGCAGGTGCGGATCCCGGCCGATGTCGGTACTGCGCAGGGGCTGTGGGAACTGCAGGTGTTCGCCCAGGCCGACGGTGTGCTGCGCGATGGCAAGGTGGCCTTCGCGGTGGCGCGACCGACCGCGCGCTTCAGTGGCCAGGCGACGCCGGACCCGGCCAGCCGCCAGGTGGCGCTGCCGCTGCAGGTGGCCGCCGCCGGCCGCTACGAGGCGCGGGGCACGCTGTATGCCACTGCCCGCGATGGCCAGTTGAAGCCGGTGGCACAGGCACATGCGGCGGCGTGGTTCGATGGCCCGGGTGCTGGGCAGCTGGTGTTGCCGTTCGACCAGGCGGCATTGCCCGCGGGCTTCGGTGCGCCGTACGAACTGCGTGACCTGCAGCTGCAGGACCAGAGCCGGATGGCACCGATCGAGTCGCGCGCGCTGGCGTTGCGGTTCTGAGGTTGCGTGCAGCGGGCCGGGTTCCGGCCCGCTGTAACGCTCCCTGTAGAGCCGAGCCATGCTCGGATGCTTCTGCTCGCGGAGAACGGCAGTCGAGCACGGCTCGACTCTACAGACGGCTACGGAAAGCGATGCGTCTGTCTACCCTGCATACGCGGTCAACCGGCCTTCCTGTTCGCATACGGTGATCGCGCCGCCGAACACCGCCGACAACGGTTCGTTGCGCAGCAGCTCGGCACGGCTGCCATCAGCCAGTACGCGGCCATCGCGCAGCAGTACCACCCGCTCGATCTCGGGAATGATTTCTTCAATGTGGTGGGTCACCAGCACCAGGGTGATGCCCTGCTGCGCCAGCACCCGCATGGTTGCCACCAGCTGCTCGCGGGCGACCAGGTCCAGGCCGGTGGACGGCTCGTCCAGCAGCAGCGCCTGCGGCCGGTTGACCAGCGCGCGGGCGATCAGCACGCGGCGGGTCTCGCCGGCCGACAGCTCGGCATAGGCGCGTTCGCGCAGCGACAACGCTCCGGTCATCGCCAGCGTCTCGCCGACGCGTGTACGCATGTCGGCGGTCACTTCGCGGAAGGCCGGCACCACGTAGCTGGCGAAGAAACCGGACAGCACCGCCTGTTCCACGGTCAGCCCGGGCATGTCGGCCAGGTTGCTGCTGAGGTCGCCGGTGACGATGCCCAGCTGCGAGCGCAGCCGGTCCACCTGCCAGCGGTTCTGGCCCAGCACCTTGACGGCGACCGAGCCGTCGCCCTGTGCCAGCGGGTACAGCTCGCGGGTGATCAGCTTGATGAAGGTCGACTTGCCGCAGCCGTTGGGGCCGAGCAGGGCGGTGTGCTGGCCCTGCGCGATGCGCAGGCTGAGCCCGTGCAGCACCTTCACCTGTCCGCGCACCACGGTGGCGCGGTCCAGTTCAATCAACGGGGGCAGTGCCGCAGCGGGCGCGGCGGCGGTCATGGTGCTGGCGCGTGGATCAAGGTTCGACAACTCGGGTCCCCAACTGTGAACGGTGCCACGGATGGCGGTGCAGATCGCCGCCGCAGGGATGCAGTTTGCAACGCAAGCGCCCATGATGTCTGCCATCCCCGCGCCGAACCGGAGCGCCGTCATGCCCGATGCCCTGATGTCCCTGTTGACCGGTGGTGTGCTCGGCCTGGGGTGGTGGGCCATGTTGGCGGTCCTGCTGGTCTTCACCCAGATCACCATCTTCTCGGTGACGCTCTACCTGCACCGCAGCCAGGCCCACCGCGGGGTCGATTTCCACCCGGTGCTGGCCCACATGTTCCGCTTCTGGCTGTGGCTGACCACCTCGATGATCACCCGCGAATGGGTGGCCATCCACCGCAAGCACCACGCCAAGGTGGAGACCGAGGACGATCCGCACAGCCCGGTCACCCGCGGCATCGGCAAGGTGTTCTGGCACGGCGTGGAGCTGTACCGCGAAGCCCGCGGCCAGCGCGCGGACATCGAGCAGTACGGGCGCGGCACCCCGGACGACGTGATCGAGCGCCGCCTGTATACCCCGCACGCCACGCTTGGCCCGGTGCTGCTGCTGGCGATCAATACCCTGTTGTTCGGCCTGCCCGGCGTGGCCCTGTGGGCGATCCAGATGGCATGGATTCCGTTCTGGGCGGCCGGCGTGGTCAACGGCCTGGGCCACTGGTGGGGCTACCGCAACTATGAGTCGGCCGATACCTCCACCAATCTGACGCCGTGGGGCTTCTGGATCGGGGGCGAAGAGCTGCACAACAACCACCATGCCTTCCCCAGCTCGGCGCGCTTTGCGATGCGGCGCTGGGAATTCGACATCGGCTGGAGTGCGATCCGCCTGCTGCAGGCGCTGCGCCTGGCCAAGGTGCTGCGGGTGGCGCCGGCCATGGACGTGCGCCCGAACATCGCCGTGCCTGATGCCGAAACCCTGAAGGCGCTGCTGTCGCACCGTTTCCAGGCGATGACCGATTACCAGCGCAATGTGTTCATGCCGGCCCTGCGCGAGGAGGCCGCCCACGCCGGGGCCAAGCTGCGCCGCCTGCTGCCACACCGGCTGCGTCGCGGCCTGGTCAACGACGGCCGCTGGCTGAAGCCGGACAGCCGTGCCCAGCTCAGTGAATGGGTGGCACAGCGGCCGCGCATCCGCACCCTGGTCGAGTACCGCGGGCGATTGGCCGCGCTGCTGGAAGCGCGCGGCCACGATGCGGCCGAGCGCCTGCATCAACTGCAGGCCTGGTGCCGCGAGGCCGAGGAAAGCGGTATCGCGGCGTTGCAGGCCTACGCCGCACGCCTGAAGGGCTACAGCCTGGTGGGCGCGTGAGGGCAGGGCTCGGGCTGCTGCTGGCTGCCCTGCTGCCGGGTGCTGCGCTGGCCCAGGTCACCGATACCGCCAGCTACCTGCAGCGGATGGACAGCGATGGCGACGGCAAGGTCAGCGAAACCGAGTATGTGCAGTGGATGCTGTACGCCTTCGACCGCATGGATCGCAATGGCGATGGCGTGCTGAGCGCCGAGGAGCTGCCCGGGGGCAAGGGCAGGGCGATCAGCCGCGAGCAGCAGCGGCAGGTGATCGTGCAGCGCTTCCACAGGCAGGATGCCAACGGCGACGGGTTCCTGGATGCGCGCGAGCTGGCGGCGCCGCCGCGCTGAGCACGCCTGCCGGCGCCCGGCCATGCCCGGCGCTGAGGCGTAGAATCGCCGCATGCCTGAACTGCCCGAAGTCGAAACCACCCGTCGCGGCCTGGCGCCGCACCTGCAGGGGCGCCGTGTGCATGGGGTGATCCTGCGCCGCGCCGATCTGCGCTGGCCGATTCCGCCGGAAGTGGCCGAGCTGCTGCCGGGTCAGCGCATCGAGGATATCCGCCGGCGCGCCAAGTACCTGCTGCTGGATACCGCCATCGGCAGCGCGGTGCTGCACCTTGGCATGTCCGGCAGCCTGCGTGTGCTGCCCGGTGATACCCCGCTGCGTGCGCATGACCACGTCGACATCAGCCTCGACAACGGCCGCCTGCTGCGCTTCAACGACCCGCGCCGCTTCGGCAGCCTGCTGTGGCAGCCGGCCGGCGAGATCCACCCGCTGCTGCAGGGGCTGGGCCCGGAGCCGCTGGACGACGCCTTCGATGGCGATTATCTGTTCGCCCGCAGCCGTGGCCGCAGCGCGCCGGTGAAGACCTTCCTGATGGACCAGGCGGTGGTGGTGGGCGTGGGCAACATCTACGCCGCCGAGAGCCTGTTCAAGGCCGGCATCAGTCCGCTGCGCGAGGCGGGAAAGATCTCGCGCGAGCGCTACCAGCGGCTGGCCGACGCAGTGAAGGAGATCCTGGGATATGCGATCACCCGCGGCGGAACCACCCTGCGCGATTTCATCAGCCCCGACGGCGCACCGGGCTACTTCGAGCAGGAGCTGCTGGTGTACGGCCGCGATGGGTTGCCCTGCCCGAACTGTGGCCGCGCGCTGAAGCACGCCACCATCGGCCAGCGGGCCAGCGTCTGGTGCAGCCACTGCCAGCGCTGAGCCGGGCAGCCAGCGGCAGCTGAACGGGCAAGGGGCGTCTCCGCTGCCCGTTAACGTTTGTCTGCCTATGATGGCCGACCTTCCCACCTGTGCCTGACGCGCCTGCATGCAACGACGCGACTTCATCCGCAATGCCTCCCTTGCCCTGGCTGCATTCGGCCTGCCGTCCCTGCCCGCATGCGCGGCCAGCAAGAGCGGCCAGATGGGCCTGCGCCGCCTCGGCCAGCCGCAGCCGTTCGACTTTGCCACCCTGAAGGGCCAGGCACGCGCGCTGGCACAGGCGCCCTACAAGAGCCACAAGCGGGTGCTGCCGGGCCGCCTGGAAGGCCTGGACTGGGACCAGTACCAGTCGATCGGCTACCGCCAGGACCACGCGCTGTGGGCGGACCAGCCAGGCAGGTTCCAGGCCAAGTTCTTCCATCTGGGCCTGTACTTCCATTCGCCGGTACGCATGTTCGACGTGGTCGACGGCAAGGCGCAGGAGCTGGCCTATGACGGCGCGGCGTTCAACTACGGCAAGAGCGGCATCAAGGATGGCGAACTGCCGGCCGACCTCGGCTTCGCCGGGTTCCGCCTCAACACACGCAAGGATACCGACCGCGACTTCGCCGCGTTCCTCGGCGCCAGCTACTTCCGCGCGGTCGGCAAGGAGGGCCAGTATGGCCAGTCCGCACGCGGCCTGGCGATCGACACCGGCATGGGCAAGCCGGAGGAATTCCCGGATTTCATCGCCTACTACCTGGAACAGCCGTCGGCCGATTCGGAGACGATCGTGGTCTATGGGCTGCTGGATTCGCCCAGCGTGGCCGGCGCCTATCGCTTCGCCATCACCAATGGCGACGTGCTGCTGATGGACATCGACAGCGCGCTGTACCCGCGCAAGGCCATCGAACGCTTGGGCATCGCACCGTGCACCAGCATGTACCAGGTGGGCGAGAACGACCGCCGCATGGGCTGGGACTGGCGCCCGGAAATCCACGATACCGACGGCCTGTCGCTGTGGACCGGTGCCGGTGAGTGGATCTGGCGGCCGTTGCTGAACCCGCGCAACCTGCGTTTCAACATGTTCGTGGACCGCAACCCGCGCGGTTTCGGCCTGCTGCAGCGCGACCGCAACTTCGACCACTACCAGGACGATGGCGTGTTCTACGAGAAGCGCCCGTGCCTGTGGGTGGAGCCGAAGGGCGGGTGGGGCGAGGGCTCTGTGCAGCTGGTGGAGATTCCCACCGTGGACGAGACCTTCGACAACATCGTGGCGTTCTGGAACCCGAAGGAAAAGCCGCAGCCGGGCCAGGAACTGCTGGTCGGCTACCGCCTGTACTGGGGCGCCGAACCGCCGGCACGGCCGCCGCTGGCGCACTGCGTCGCCAGCCGCACCGGCCTGGGCGGCGTGGTCGGCAAGAAGCGTGAGTATTTCAGCTGGCGCTTCGCGGTGGACTTCGAAGGTGGCGAGCTGGCCTCGCTGATCGACAAGGCCGAGGTTGAAGCGGTGGTGGAAGCCAGCCGCGGCCGGGTCGAGATCGTGTCGGCACGGCCGTTGCGCGAGATCAACGGCTACCGCGCGATGTTCGACCTGGTGCCGCCGGAAGGCAGCACCGAGCAGATCGACATCCGCCTGTTCCTGCGCAGTGGTGGCAAGACCCTCACCGAGACCTGGCTGTACCAGTACACCCCGCCGCCGGCGGGTGCGCCGGAGCGCACGCTGTACTGAGGGGGGGGCGGTCGCAGGGCTTGCAGCCCTGCACCTGCTGACGTCAACGTCAACGTCAAAAGCGGGCATTCCGTGGGATGGCGGGGTGGGTCCGGTTGAGGGGGACGGCGTAAATACGTCCATGTAGCCTCGGTCGCGCCATCCATGGCGCTCACGCCCCCTCAACCGGACCCACCCCGCCTTCGACAGTTTTGCGCGATCTGTTGGAACAGCTCGTGGGGTCAGATCCGTTTTCCGAAGGAAAACGGATCTGACCCCGGAATTTCATTCGATATCTGACAGATGTGTCGACCAAGGTCGACACCTACCAACAGTCGCGGGGATCTGTCAGAGGTGGGGCGGTGTGGGCTTGCAGGACCGTTGGCGCCATGGATGGCGCCATCGAGCCCCCAGGGACGGGTTTACGGCGTGTCCTGCAATCCCACACCGCCCCGCCATCCCACGGAATGCCAGCTTTCGCTGTTGCTGTTGCTGTTGCCGGCCAGCGGCCGGCACTACCGCAGGTGCAGGGCGCAGCCCTGCCGAACACCCCTTACAACGGCAGCGGCGCTTGCGCCGGGTCGATCCGCCCTTCACCGCGGGTGATCTTTTTGAATTCGGCGCGGCTGACCGACACGTAGCGGTCATTGCCGCCGATCTCCACCTGCGGGCCATCCTGTACCGCGTGGCCATGCTCGTCCACGCGCACGGTCATCGTGGCCTTCTTGCCGCTGTGGCAGATGGTCTTGATCTCCTGCATCTCGTCGGCCCAGGCCAGCAGGTACTGGCTGCCTTCGAACAGCTCGCCGCGGAAATCGGTGCGCAGGCCGTAGCAGAGCACCGGAATGCGCAGCTGGTCGACCACCTCGCTGAGCTGCCAGACCTGGGCGCGGGTCAGGAACTGCGCCTCATCCACCAGCACGCAGCCCATCGGCCCGTTCGCCGCCAGATCCTGCTCGACCCAGCGCTGCAGGTCGGTATCGCGGTCGAAGGCCATGCCATCGGCGCGCAGGCCGATGCGCGAAGCGACCACGCCGGCGCCGGCACGATCGTCCAGGCGCGGGGTCAGGATCGCCACCCGCATGCCGCGCTCGCGGTAGTTGTGTGCGCTCTGCAGCAGGGTGGTGGTCTTGCCGGCGTTCATCGCCGAATAGTAGAAGTAGAGCTTGGCCATCGACGGATTGTACGCCGCAGCCCCAGTCCGCCGAAGCCGTTCAGCAACCCCACCGGCGGCCGGCTGTGGTCGTCACCCGGCCCCGCTACAATCCTGTCCCCATGCACGGTCTCAATCCCCCCCAAGCCGCCGCCGTCCTGCACATCGAAGGTCCGTTGCTGGTGCTCGCCGGCGCGGGCAGTGGCAAGACCCGCGTGATCGTGGAAAAGATCGCCCACCTGATCGGCTGTGGCCGCTACCCGGCCCGGCGCATCGCGGCGATCACCTTCACCAACAAGTCGGCCAAGGAAATGCGCGAGCGCGTGGCCAAGCGCCTGCGCGAGCAGGATGCCGACGAGGTGACGATCTGTACCTTCCATGCGCTGGGCCTGAAGTTCCTGCAGATCGAGCACGCTGCGGTGGGCCTGAAGCGCGGCTTCTCGATCTTCGATGCCGACGATGCCGCTGCGCAGATCAAGGACCTGATGTACGGGGCCAAGCCCGACGACATCGAGGACATGAAGAACCTGGTGTCGCGCGCGAAGAACGCCGGCCTGTCGCCCGAGCAGGCGATGGCCGCCGCACGCAGCAACCGCGAGAAGGAAGCGGCCAGCGTCTACGAGCGCTACCAGCTGCGCCTGACCGCGTTCAATGCGGTCGACTTCGACGACCTGATCCGCCTGCCGGTGCAGATCCTGGAAGAGAACCCGGAGATCGCGCTGGCCTGGCGCGAGCGCATCGGCTACCTGCTGGTGGACGAATGCCAGGACACCAACGACGCGCAGTACCGCCTGCTCAAGCAGCTGGCCGGCGACAAAGGCAACTTTACCTGCGTGGGTGACGATGACCAGTCGATCTACGCCTGGCGCGGCGCCAACCCGGAAAACCTGCAGCAGATGGGGCGCGATTACCCCGCGCTGGAGATCATCAAGCTGGAGCAGAACTACCGTTGCTCCAACCGCGTGCTGCGCGCGGCCAACGCGCTGATCGCCAACAACCCGCACGAGCACCTGAAGAAGCTGTGGAGCGACCAGGCCGACGGCGAGCGCATCCGCGTGTGGGAATGCCGCAACAGCGAGCACGAAGCCGAAAAGGTCGCGGCCGAGATCGCCTTCGTGGCGCAGTCGCGCAATGTGCCGTGGAGTGATTTCTGCATCCTGTTCCGCGGCAACTTCCAGTCGCGTCCGTTGGAAAAGGCGATGCAGCTGCTGCGCATCCCGTACCACCTGACCGGCGGCACCATGTTCCTGGAGCGCCAGGAAGTGAAGGACACGCTGGCCTGGCTGCGCCTGCTGGTGAACCCGGACGACGACACCGCGTTCATGCGCGCGGTGCAGTCGCCCAAGCGCGACGTCGGCGCCGGCACGCTGGCCAAGCTGGCCGAACTGGCACAGGAAAAGGACATGCCGATGGCGCAGGCCGCCGAGGCGATCGGTGCCCTGCAGCAGCTGCCGCCGCGTGCCGCCAACAGCCTGGCCCGCTTCACCGACATCCTGCGCGACCTGCGTGCGCAGACCCGGCAGGTCACCTCCGGCGACATGATCCGCAAGGTCGCCAAGGAATCCGGCCTGCTCAGCGAGCTGCGCCAGCAGGCCAAGGAGGAGGCCAGCTACCAGCGCCGCGCCAACAACATCGAGGAACTGGCGCAGTGGTTCGAGGGCGGCCCGCGCGGTGCCACCGCCGCCGACCTGGCCGGACAGCTGGCGCTGCTGTCGCGCAGCGACAAGGACGAGGGCGGCAACCAGGTGCGGATGATGACCATGCATGCTTCCAAGGGCCTGGAATTCCCGTACGTGTTCATCGTCGGCTGCGAGGACGGCGTGCTGCCGCACCAGGTCAGCCTGGACGAGGGCAACCTGCAGGAAGAACGACGCCTGCTGTACGTGGGCATCACCCGGGCCAAGATCCAGCTGTGGATGAGCTACAGCAAGCTGACGCGCAAGTTCGGCGAGCACGTGCGGCTGAAGCCGAGCCGGTTCTTCGAGGAGATTCCGGCCGAGGAGATCCAGCGCGATGGTGCGGATCCGGTGGCCGATGCGGCGCGGAAGAAGGAGCGCGCAACGGCGGGGTTGGCGGCGATCGAGGCGCTGTTCGATTGAGGATCGAAAAGCCACTAAATTGGTATTCCAATCCGTCCGATTGACGCTTCTGGCCTTGAGCCTGCATCGGGTTGAGGCCTAGTGTGAGCGCACCCGAAGTGCGCGCCGTGTCCTTCATAGTGTCCAACGACATCCCTGCTGTTCTCACTCATACCTTCCTCGGGCTGGGCCTGGTCCTGCTTGTTTCAGCGCTTCTGGCCTACGTTGGTGCCAGGCGCTTCCTCGATGGGGCGGTCATTGCCGATGGCAGGATCACCCATGTGGGTGCCATCCGTGTTGATCGCGGTGGTTCGCGCACTTCAGTGGTGAAGTTCGTGTACTCGGTGGACTTCACTACCAGCAGCGGGCAAGTGATGCGGTTCATCGCAGGTCGTACCCGCCATCGTGCCTACATGACGGGCGATCATGTAGATGTGCTGTACCTGCCGGACCGCCCGGACAAGGCCCTGGTGCGTTCGCTCTCATCACCCTGGGGCCTGAGCGTCATACTGGGATTGAACAGCGGCCCATTCCTGCTGGCGGCGGGACTTCTGCGCCTGCCGCAGGCGGCGAGGGCATGGCGGCGCAGGCAGCTCCTTCGCCACGGGACACGGGTGCAAGCCAAGGTCCGGGCGATCAAGCGCGATCGCGGAGTATTTTCGGGGGGAAAGCATCCGTTCGTCATCGTCTGCGCCTGGCGCGATCCTGAAACCACTCGATGGCATGTCTTCCACAGTGCGTATCTCTGGGCCGATCCCCGTGCACAGGTGAGTGGGCGTGAACTGGATGTCCATGTCATGCCGGGCAATCCGCGCTACTACCATGTCGATACCTCCTTCATTCGATCAGCGCCGGCACCTGCACGCTGATCGATCAACCCGGCCAGCACCATACCCACCCTCCTCAGATGTTTTTTGCTGTTTTTCTTTGCCGTGGGCCTGCTGATCCTTCTGGCCGCCGCCTGGCTGTTCGTGGACGTCCAGCGTTTCGCGCGCAAGGCCGTTTCCGTAACCGGAACGGTGGTGGCCGTCCAGGCAGAGGATGCCCGGTCGGAAATGGAGGGGATGCCCGCACGTGACATCACCCTGCATCGCCCGGTGGTGAGGTTCCAGACCGGACAGGGGCAGATGATTCAGTTCACCGCGTCCTTTGCTACCGGGGCACCACTGTACGTGGTCGGCGAACAGGTACAGGTGCTATATCCCGGCGGCATGCCTTCCAAGGCTCGTATCCAGCACCCGGGATTGCGCTGGGGCGCACCGCTGCTGTTGGCGCTGATGGGCATGGGGTTCTGCCTGATCGCCGCATGCGTCCATCGCCTGTGCGTGCGCTACTGGCCGATCCTGTTCGGCCCGCGTGACGGGGCATGTGGCTAGGCTGAGCATCGTAGTGGCCCACTTGGCCTGAGCGTGCTGCACGGCGGGCGCTGGCGTTGCAAAATCGAGGTATTCCTTCCGGAGCCCACCCATGCAACCCATCGAAAGCAAACGCCTGCGGCTGCGCCGCCTGGAACCAGACCGGGATGCTGCGCCGATGCTGGCACTGCTCAACGATCCGGGCTTCCTGCGTTTCATCGGCGACCGCAACGTGCGCAGCGAAGAGCAGGCGCGCGAGTACATTTCGCTGCGCGTGCTGCACAGCTATGCGTTGAACGGGTTCGGCATGTACGCCATCGAGCGGCTGGCCGATGGTGCCTGGCTGGGCAATGCCGGGCTGGTGCGGCGCGATGGCCTGCCGGGGCCGGATATCGGCTATGCGGTGCTTTCGGAATTCGCCGGGCAGGGCTATGCCGGTGAGGCGGCGCGGGCGGTGTTCGCCTACGCGCGTGGCGAACTGGGCCTGCACGATCTGTATGGCATCACCGATCTGGACAACGTGGCGTCCGGGAAGATCCTGCTGGGCCTGGGCATGCAGGAACGCGGGGTGATCCAGCTGCCGGGCGTGGACAGCCCGAGCCGGCTGTATGCCACGCCGGGCGCGGCGCAGGTCTGACCCCGCGCCGTGGTGGGTGCCGACCGTTGGTCGGCACGATTCAAATGCAGTGCCGACCACCGGTCGGCACCCACCCCCTCAAGTGCCGCGCAGTTCGGCCAGCTGCGCCTGCAGTTCGGCCACGGCCGCTTCCAGCTGGGCCACGCGCTCGGCCAGGCCCGGGTCGGTGGCCTCGCCGCCACCGCCGCTGCTGGCGTACTTGGCCGCCAGCGCCGCGCCGTCCACCTCGCCACACAGCAGGTGCATGTAGCGGTCTTCGCGCTGGCCGCTGGCACGCGGCAGCACTAGCAGCAGCGCGCGCTGCTGCAGGCGCTCGATGGCGTGGCGGGCTTCGTCGGTGTCGGCGAAGCGGTGCAGGCGTTCGCTGCGCGTCACCAGCTCGCCCAGCGTCTGCGGCCCACGCAGCAGCAACAACGCCAGCAGCACGGTCTGCTGCCGGGTCAGGTCCAGCGCGGCCTGGAGGCGGTGCTCGTAGCGGTCAGCCCGTGAGGAGAAGTGCTGGCGGGCCAGGCCCATCGTCTCCAGCTGGCGCAGGGCGTGCTGCACGCTGCCGGCGTCGACGTTCATCACCGGCTCGCGGGCGGTCTTCTGGTTGGCCGCCGACTGCGCGGCATTGACCGTCAGCGGGTAGGTGTCCGGGGTGGTCGCCTCCTTTTCCACCAGGCAGCCCAGCAGGCGGGCCTGCACGGCGTCGAGCAGGGGAACGTCGGGGGTCTGGGCGGAATCGGTCATGGCGCCTCCGGAAGGGCAACGGGTCAACCGCCAAGCATAGCCGTCCCGGCGGCGGCTTTGCCGGTAAAATGCGCCGGTATATCTGATTGCCGGTGAACCCATGCGTCGTCCCGTTTCCCTGTCCCTGACCCTGCTCGCCACCGCGGCGCTGGGCCTGTCTGCCTGCAAGCGCGTGGATGCGCCTGCCGCCGAAGCCACTGCCCCGGAGGCCCCGGCCGCCGCTGCCAAGGCGGAGGGTGCGCTTGATGCCACCGCCAACGACAATCTCAATGCCGTGCTGTGGATGCAGCGCGCGCAGGAATACAAAGCGATCACCGAGCAGACCTACCGTGCCGCCGCCGACCACCTGGACGCAGCGCTGAAGGAAGCCCACTGGGACGCACTGGTGCCGGAGGAGCGCGGCAACGAGGCCAAGGGCCTGAAGCCGGCCGTGGTACTGGACGTGGATGAGACCGTGCTGGACAACTCGCCCTACCAGGCGCGCCTGGTGCGCGACGGCAAGGAGTACGACGAGCTGACCTGGGACCAGTGGGTGGCCGAGAAGAAGGCCAAGGCCATTCCCGGCGTGGTCGATTTCGCCAAGGCCGCCAACGCCAAGGGCGTGACCCTGCTGTACATCTCCAACCGCGCCGTGCACCTGAAGGACGCGACCCTGGCCAACCTGCGCGAGCAGGGCCTGCCGGTGGCCGACGACAGCGTGTTCCTCGGCCTGGGCACCGTGGTGCCGGGTTGCGAGCAGAACGGCAGCGAGAAGAACTGCCGCCGCCGCCTGGCCGGGCAGCAGTACCGCGTGCTGATGCAGTTCGGCGACCAGCTGGGTGACTTCGTGGAAGTGACCGCCAACACCAACGACGGCCGTGACGCGCTGCTGCAGCAGTACCACGACTGGTTCGGCGAGCGTTGGTGGATGCTGCCGAACCCGACCTACGGCGGCTTCGAGCCGGCGCAGTTCAACAACGACTACAGCCAGTCGCGCCAGGCCCGCCACGACGCCAAGCGCGCCGCCCTGGACTACGCACCGTGAGCCGCGCGCCACTGCCGCTGCGCGATGACGAGCGCCTGATCTTCGCGCTGGACGTGCCCGACCGCGTGCAGGCACTGGAGTGGGTGGATCGCCTCGGCGACAGCGTGGCGTTCTACAAGATCGGCATGGAACTGCTCGCCTCCGGCGAGTACTTCCAGGTGCTCGACGAACTGGCCCGGCGCGACAAGCGGGTGTTCGTCGACCTGAAGTTCTTCGACATCCCGGCCACCGCCGCGGCGGTGATCAAGCGGTTGTCGCAGTGGCCGGTCAGCTACGCCACCATCCACGGCTGGCATCCAGCGATGATGGAGGCCTGCGCGGCCGCCAACAGCAGCGACATGCGCCTGCTGGCGGTGACCGTGCTGACTTCGATGGGCCGCCCGGACCTGGCGCAGATGGGCATCGACCGCGAGCCGGTGGACGTGGTGGTCGAGCGCGCGCTGGCCGCCCAGGCGGCGGGCATCGATGGCGTGATCGCGTCGGGCCAGGAAGCTGCGCCGATCCGTGCCGCCACCGGTGCCGGGTTCTCGATTGTCTGCCCGGGCATCCGCCCCGGCGGCCCGGTCGGCGATGACCAGAAGCGCACCGTGGGCGTGGCCCAGGCCTTCGCCGATGGCGCCGATGCCATCGTGGTCGGCCGCCCGATCCGCCTGGCGGCCGATCCGCAGTCGGCCGCACGGGCGATCCAGCAGGAAATCGCGTCGGCTCTGGCTGCACGCTGAGCCTTCGGCATACGCCGGTCACACCGGCACTACGAACGCCATCGCGACCCGTGCGCGATGGCGTTCGCATTTGTGCGGCCGCCACTGACGCAGGCAGCACAAGGCGCGGAAACTGTGCGCGCGTTCGCCCTGTGGGGATCATCACTGCTTCCCAATCGATGCACCGGCACGGACCGCGGCCGCGCCGGTTCCAACCATCGATAGAGGAGTACAGGGATCATGTATCGCAGCACCTCTTTGTTCATCGGCCTGCTGTTGGCCGCGTCCGCCGCACCCGTCATCGCCGCACCGCAGGCGCGTGAGGTACCGCGCATCATCGGCGGCGAAGCCGCCCAACCGGGCGAGTACCCGTTCATGGTCAGCATCCAGGGCGTCTTCGACGGCGACTCGGACCATGACCGCCATTTCTGCGGCGGAACGCTCATTTCTCCTTCGTGGGTACTCACCGCCGCCCACTGCCTGCAGGGCGAACAACCGACCGGCCTGGCGGTACTGGGAGGACAGACCACGCTCTCCACAGAGACCGCGTCGCGCAGCTCCAACGTCAAGGCGATCCACGTCCATCCCGCCTTCAACAGCGGCAATTCGCTGGAGCACGACGTCGCCCTGATCCAGCTCAGCGCGCCGCTGTCCGATGCGCAGCCGGTCGCCCTGCGGCTGCGGCCCGATGCGAGCTATCTCAAGCCAGGACGCGAGTTCACCGTGATCGGCTGGGGCGACACCGACATCGGCGATGGCCGTGTCTATCCCACCCAGCTGCAGACGGTGCAGGTGCCGTTCGTACCGTTCAACGAATGCCAGCAGGCCTACGGCGGTGAGCTGTCGAGCGGCAAGGTGATCTGTGCCGGCCGCGAGGGCATCGACAGCTGCCAGGGCGATTCCGGCGGTCCGCTGCTGCTGCGACTGCGCGAGGGCTGGACCCAGTTCGGCGTGGTCAGCTGGGGCGAGGGCTGCGCGCTGGCCGGCTATCCCGGCGTTTATGCCCGAATCGCCGAAAAACACGCCGTAGATTTCATTGAGGCTGTCTGGCAGCGTGATTGATTCAATAAAATCAAATAGATATATCGTATTACGTGAAGTGTTGCCTTAACTTGCAGGGCAGCGTAGGATCGCCGCCATCCGGTCCCTGGACCGGACATGTGCCACAACACTGTCCTCCGGCCCCGTGCCGGCTTGAAGAGCCTGTGATCCCCGTGATCCCGGCTCTTTTTTTATGGTTTTCAATCACTTGTATCGCCGTTGGCGGAAACCGTGACGGCCCGGCTTGCCGCTGTCACGTCGCAGGCCGCAAGATGCGGACCGGTCCGGGGAGTCCGAATGCATGAGCGTGGCGGTGCGAGGAAGGTCTGCGCGTGGATGGGGGCTGGCGGCCATGCTGCTGCTGGCCGTGGCGGCGTGCCGCGAGTCTGGCAACGCCCCGGTCAAGCCGGCGGCCGAGCCGGTGGCTGCGGTGCAGGCGATGGCGTTGCGGCTGGCCGAAGACGATCTGGTCGGTTACGCCAGGCTGTCGGTGCCGCCCAGCCAGTACCAGCGCCTGCAGCAGGCCTGGACCGAGGGCCACAGCCAGTGGCCGCTGACCGAGCTGCCGTTGGGTGACCAGCTGCTGCCGATGCTGGCCGCCCTGCGCAAGCCCAATGCCAGTACCGAACTGCAGCGCAGCTTCGACCGCCAGCTGGCCGGCCAGGCCGGTGCGGTGCGCCAGGCCGCACAGTCGATGGGCAACTTCGGCGTGCAGTACCTGCGCCACCAGAAGGGCTACACCCCCGGTCAGCAGGCGCACTACATCGCCCTGGTCGAGACCCTGGCGGTCTGGGCGCAGGGCGCACCGATCAGCGACCGCGCGCGTGCGCGCAGCACCATCGCCGCGCTGGTCGGTGCGGCCGGCAAGGTTGGCTTCGATGACGAGGCCGGCCTGCAGGCCGCGGGCATGGAAGGCAGCCTGCAGCAGCTGGCACCGTTCATCCATACCCTCAAGGCCGTGCTGGGCAGCTACGGGCTGGGCGTGGATGAAGCCCTGCGCAGTGTGCGAGGCGAACTGCTGTCGGTGGAAGGTGACAACGCGCTGGTGCGCCTGCACTACGACCTGGCGGGCCGCGAGATGAGCCTGCAGCTGCCGCTGAGCCGGCGCGAGGGCCACTGGTACCTGACCCGCACCCTGGCCGACACCGACGCGCTGTTGCGCAAGGCCGACGCGGCCCGTGCCGACGCGGCGCCGGCCCCGGCCGAAGTACCCGCCGAGGGCGGGGAAGCGGCAACGCCACCGCCTAAGCCATAATGGCGCCGATGTCGAAACAGAACCCGCTGCCGTTCCCCGGCGAAGAATCCCCGTCGACGCCCGCCGATACGGTGCCGGCGTCCCCCTCGACCGGTACCGGCCCGAACCCGGTACCGCCGCCCGCGCACGCGCGTTCGGCCGGCCGCCGCCCGCTGTGGGCGCGCCTCCTCGGTCGCCTGGTCGAGCCGTGGCTGTCGCTGAAGATCGAACCGGAAGACCCCGGCCAGTACAACGATGGCCGCCCGGTCATGTATGTGCTGGAAGACTACGGCCTGTCGAATGCGCTGATCCTGGACAAGGCCTGCCGCCAGGCCGGGCTGCCGTCGCCGCTGGTGCCGCTGGCCGGTGACCCGACCGGCCGCAAGCGCGCCTACCTGGCGCTGTCGCGACGCAGCTCCAGCAATTCGCTGATCCCCGAGCAGCGTGGCGCCAAGACCCACTCCGATTCGCTGGCCAAGGTGCTGCAGGCACATCGCGTGCGCGATGACCTGGACGTGCACCTGGTGCCGGTGTCGATCTTCGTCGGCCGCGCGCCGGACAAGCAGAGCGGCTGGTTCGCCGTGCTGTTCTCGGAAAACTGGGCACTGGTCGGCCGCTTCCGCCGCCTGCTGGCGGTGCTGCTCAACGGCCGCAGCACCATCGTCCGCTTCGCCCCGCCGATCTCGCTGCGCAGCACCGTGGACGAAGGCCTGGAGCCGGAGCGCACGGTGCGCAAGCTGCAGCGCGTGCTGCGCACCCATTTCCGCCGCATCCGTGAATCGGTGATCGGCCCCGACCTGTCGACGCGGCGCCTGCTGGTCGACCAGGTGCTGGCGGCCGAACCGGTGCGCGAGGCGATCGCCGCGCAGGCCAAGCGCGACAATTCGAAGCCGGCCGATGCCTGGAAGAAGGCGCACGCCTACGCCTGGGAAATCGCCGCGGACTATTCCAGCCCGGTGGTGCGCTCGGCCAGCTTCATGCTCAGCCACGTGTGGAACCGGATCTATGCCGGCGTGCTGGTGCACCACCTGGACAAGTTCAAGGCGGCCGCGCCGGGCCACGAAGTGGTGTACGTGCCCAGCCACCGCAGTCACATGGACTACCTGCTGCTGTCCTACCTGCTGTACGACCGCGGCATCGTGCCGCCGCACATCGTGGCCGGCATCAACCTGAACCTGCCGGTGGTCGGCACCCTGCTGCGCAAGGGTGGCGCGTTCTTCATCCGCCGCTCGATCCGTGGCAACGCGCTGTACTCGGCGGTGCTCAGCGAATACGTCGCGCAGCTGGTGGCCGGTGGCTACTCGCTGGAGTACTTCGTCGAAGGCGGCCGCTCGCGTACCGGTCGCCTGCTGCAGCCCAAGGGCGGCATGATCTCGATGACGCTGCGCGCGTTCCTGCGCCAGCCGCGCAAGCCGGTGCTGTTCCAGCCCATCTACATCGGCTACGAGAAACTGATGGAAGGCGGCAGCTACCTGGACGAACTGTCCGGCCGGCCGAAGGAAAAGGAATCGATCTGGTCGCTGCTGTGGGGCATCCCCAAGGTGCTCAAGCAGAACTATGGTCAGGTGGTGGTGAACTTCGGCGAGCCGATCGCGCTGAACGACGTGCTGGCCGAGAAGGCGCCGGAGTGGAAAGGCGAGGCGGTGTCCGAGGACGAGAAGCCGGCCTGGCTGTCGACCACGGTGGACACGCTGGCCGAGCGCATCCAGGTGCGCATCAACGGTGCCGCCGACGTCAACCCGATCAACCTGCTGGCGCTGGCCCTGCTGTCCACGCCCAAGCATGCAATGGGCGAGGCCGACCTGATCGCGCAGATCGAGCTGTGCAAGACGCTGCTGGTCGAGATGCCGTATTCGGACCGGGTGACGGTGACTCCGCACTCGCCGGAGCGGATCATCGCCCACGCCGAGGAAATCAACGTCCTCACCCGCATCAAGCACCCGCTGGGCGACGTGCTCAGCGTCAGCGGCGATACCGCGGTGCTGCTGAGCTACTTCCGCAACAACGTGGTGCACCTGTTCACCGCCTCGTCGTGGGTGGCCTGCTGCTTCCAGAACAACCGCCGCATGAGCCGTACCGGGCTGGTCCAGCTGGGCCGCACGGTGTACCCGTTCCTGCAGGCCGAGCTGTTCCTGCCGTGGAGCGAGGACGAGTTCGCCCAGCGTATCGACCGGACCATCGATGTGTTCGTGCGCGAGGGCCTGCTGCAGAACGTCAACGATGACGACGGCGGCATCCTGGCGCGCAACACCGGGCAGACCGACGAAGTGTTCCGCCTGCGTGCGATCGGCCATTCGCTGCAGCAGGCGTTCGAGCGCTACTACATCGCCATTTCGGTGCTGGTGAAGAACGGCCCCGGCGTCCTTGGCGCGGCCGAGCTGGAAAGCCTGTGCCAGCAGGCGGCGCAGCGGCTGAGCCTGCTGTATGCACCGGCGGCACCGGAGTTCTTCGACAAGTCCCTGTTCCGCGGCTTCATCCAGAAGCTGCGCGAACTGCGGCTGGTGTGGCCGGACGAGAACAGCAAGCTGCTGTTCGACGAACGCCTGGATGCCTGGGCCAAGGATGCCAAGTTCATCCTCGGCCGCGAGCTGCGCCACACCATCGAACGGGTCAGCCCGGAAGCGGCACGCCCGGACGAGGCTGCGCCGCAGGATTGAACTGAATCCTTGTGGTGGGTGTGGACCTTGGTCCACACACATTCCAGTCGTGCCAACCAAGGTTGGCACCCACCAGAGCAGCAGGCCAACCAGGGTTGGCCCCCACCCGAACCCGGCGTCAGGCCGGTTCGTCGGGAATCTGCAGGCTTTCCAGCCTGGCGATGCAGTCCTTCAGCTGCAGCTTGCGACGCTTCAGGCGCTTGGACTCCAGCTCGTCCTCGCCGTTGGCGGCCATGCGGGTGATCTGTTCATCCAGCAGGCGGTGCTCGGCGCGCAGGGCGGCGAGGTGCTCGACGATCTCGGCGGGGCTGTAGGTGTCCACAGCCTCCGAGCATACACAGCGATGATGACTGCCGGGAGAGGGGAGCCCCGCAGCCCGGCTGCGGCGGCTCCGAGCCGTTAGAATGGAGCCCATGAGTGCCGTGATCTCCCTTCCCGACCCCCCGCCCCGCGCCGCCCGCGATCCGCGCGTGGCCGAGCGCGAGCAGCACAAGCTGGCCAAGCGCCTGCGCCGCCAGGTGGGCGAGGCGATTGCCGACTTCGGCATGATCGAGGCCGGCGACAAGGTCATGGTCTGCCTGTCCGGCGGCAAGGACAGCTACACCCTGCTGGACGTACTGCTGCAGCTGCAGAAGAAGGCGCCGGTGCCGTTCGAGCTGGTGGCGGTGAACCTGGACCAGAAGCAGCCGGACTTCCCCGAGCACGTGCTGCCGGAGTACCTGGCCGGGCTGGGCGTGCCGTACCACATCATCGAGCAGGACACCTATTCGGTGGTCAGCCGGGTCATTCCGGAAGGCAAGACCATGTGTTCGCTGTGCTCGCGCCTGCGTCGTGGCGCGCTGTACAACTACGCCGAGACCCACGGCTTCACCAAGATCGCGCTGGGCCATCACCGCGACGACATGGTGGCCACGTTCTTCATGAACCTGTTCCACCACGCCAAGCTGTCGGGCATGCCGCCGAAGCTGCGCAGCGATGACGGCAGGCACGTGGTGATCCGGCCGCTGGCGTACGTGCGCGAGAGCGACATCGTCGAGTACGCGCAGGCACGCCAGTTCCCGATCATTCCCTGCAACCTGTGCGGCAGCCAGGAGAACCTGCAGCGCCGCCAGGTCGGCCTGATGCTCAGGCAATGGGAGAAGGACCACCCGGGCCGCATCGAGCAGATCGCGCGTGCCATGGGCGAAGTGCGGCCCTCGCAGCTGGCCGATACCACCCTGTTCGACTTCATGGCGCTGGGCCGTCGCGACGACGCGCCGCTGCCCGACGCCCATGCCTGGCTGGCCGGCTCCCCGGCCGACGCCGACGCAGATCCCGAGACGCCCACCGTTTAAGGTCGGTCGCCCTTCCTCTTTGCCATCCGGAATTCCATGTTCTTTCGCAACCTGACGTTCTTCCGTTTCCCGACCACCACCGATTTTTCCGAAGTCGACACCCTGCTGCCGCACGCCCTGCTGAAGCCGGTCGGCGCGCTGGAAATGAATTCGCGCGGCTTCATCTCGCCGTTCGGCCGCGAGGAGAAGGAACTGCTCTCCCACCGCATCGCCGAACATCTGTGGCTGACCGTGGGCGGTGAGGACAAGATCCTGCCGGCGGCGGTGGTCAACGACCTGCTCGAGCGCAAGCTGGAGGAGATCGAGGAAAAGGAAGGCCGTCGCCCGGGCGGGCGCGAGCGCAAGCGCATGAAGGACGACCTGCTGCATGAACTGCTGCCGCGCGCCTTTGTGAAGTCTTCGCGCAATGACGCCTTCATCGACCTGCAGCACGGTTATGTCGCGGTGGATACCTCCAGCCGCAAGACCGGCGAATACTTCATGTCCGACATCCGCGGCCTGCTCGGCAGCTTCCCGGCGATGCCGCTGAACGCCGAAGTCGCGCCGCGCTCGATCCTGACCGGCTGGATTGCCGGCGAGCCGCTGCCGACCGGGCTGAGCCTGGGCGAAGAGTGCGAGATGAAGGACCCGGTGGAGGGCGGTGCGGTGGTCAAGTGCCAGCACCAGGAACTGCGCTGCGACGAAATCGACAAGCACCTGGACGCCGGCAAGCAGGTGACCAAGCTGGCGCTGATCTTCGAAGACAACCTGTCGTTCGTGATCGGCGACGACCTGATCGTGCGCAAGCTGAAGTTCCTCGACGGCGCCCTGGACCAGCTGGAACATGCCGACGAAGACGGCCGCCGCGCCGAATTCGACGCCCGCTTCGCCCTGCAGAGCGCCGAGATCCGCCGCCTGTTCCTGTTGCTGGAAGAAGCCTTCAAGCTCAGCAAGGCTGACTGAACAGGCACTGCGTGGGCCGCCGGTCATCCAGCGGCCCGAAGCGGCGCTATGCTGGCGCCATGAGCCGCCTGTTGCGCCGCCTGATCTCCCCCGCTCCGCCCGCCACCGTGCAGCGTGACACTGTCCGCCTGCGCCTGGAGGATGCCGAGATCGAGGTGCTGCGCGTGCGCGACCCGCGTGCGCGGCGCATCAAACTGAGCGTGGACGAGCGCGGCGCGCGCCTGACCCTGCCGCCGCGGGCAAGCCTGGTGATGGGCGAACGCTTCCTGGAACAGCACCGCGACTGGCTGGCGCTGCAGCTGCGCCAGTACCAGGGGCACGGCCTGCCGGCGCCGCTGCAGCCCGGCGAAGACGGTGTGCTGCCGTTGCGCGGCGAACTGTTGCCGCTGCGCTGGCAGGAAGGTCGCTATGCGCGCCTGGAGATCGACGAGCACGGCGCCTGCGTGCAATGGCCGAGCCGTGGCGGTGATGCCACCCTGCGCCGCCTGCTGCGCGAGTTCTACGAAGCCCAGACCCGTGCCGACGTCGGCCGCTGGCTGCCGAAGTACCTGCCCTCCCTGCCACGCGCACCCAGCCGCCTGCGGCTGAAGGTGATGTCCTCGCAATGGGGCTCGCTGGCGCCGGACGGCAGCATGGCGCTGGACCTTGCGCTGGTGCTGGGCCGATCCGACGCGTTCGAGTACGTGCTGGTGCACGAACTCTGCCACCTGATCCAGCCGAACCACTCGCCCGCGTTCTGGCATGAAGTGGAACAGCGCTTCCCCGCCTGGCGCGAACAGCGCGACTACTTCCAACTGGAAGGGCGCAGACTGAAGGCCATGCTGCGCCAGCTGTTGTAGAGCCGGGCCGATGCTCGGCTAACGCGCGCAGCGCGGGGTTCCAGTCATCACGTTGAAGAGCAGCCGAGCATGGCGATGCCGGTCGTCCTGACCGGCACCCTTCGGGCCGTCGCAAGCGACGTTGGCAGCGGCTCCTGCCGCTACCTTCGGCTCTACAGAAGAGCGCGCGACCGGCTCCTGCTCTTCTTTCTTTCTTCCGTGGCTCGGCACGCACGGAAACTGTCTGAGGCCGGGCGGGTGAGCCATGCAGGGGCGTTGGCGCCATGGATGGCGCCATCGAGCTTACAGGGACGTACTTGCAGCGTCCCCTGCATGGCTCACCCGCCCGGCCAAGCACGGCTTTGCCTTCAGATACCGCCAGCCACGAGGGGCTCAGCCGTTGGCCGAAACCTCCATCATCCCGCCCGCAGCGCCGCCGCCGTCGCCCAGCGTGCCGCCACCCGCGGCGCGGTGATGCACACCGCCTGGTCGGTCACCGTGGTCACCGCCCGCTCCAGCAGCTGGATGTCCGCCTCGTGCTGGCGCGCCACATGCGGGTCCTCGAAGAAGATCGCGCGCTGGCAGCGGCCTTCCAGTACGCGGTCGGCAATCTGCGCATCACCGCCCATCGGGCCGCTCTGGTAGCGCGTCACCCAGGGCGTGTCACTGGGCCAGCCGCGGCTCCAGGCCAGTTCATTCAAGCGCTGCCCGGTGGTACCCGTCGCCACGCGTTCGCCGAATCGCGCCAGTACCGCGAAATGCTCGTCGGCGAAGGCCAGCATCGCCGGCTTCATCGCATCGTGGGCGATCAGCGCCAACGTCTGCCCTTCGAAGCCGTGCAGGTCATCGGCGCCGGCATCTGCATCCAGGCCTGCATGGATACGCTCCACCTCCACCCAGTCGCGCGCAGTGGCCACGGTCGAAATGAACGGCTTGCCGTGGATCACGCACTGTCGCTTCAGTGCAGTGGCTTCCGGAAACACGGACGACGGATCGACCGGGTCGATCAGATAGATCGCACCATCCAGCGTCCGCTCCGGGCCCATGCCGACCACCTCGGCCACCAGCTTCATCAGGCCGCCTTCGCGTCCGTAGGGATAGCGGTGCAGGCCGTCGTACCCGGCCAGGAATCCCTGCCGCCCGATCGCGTCATGGGTGCGGCCGACCGCGTGCAGCGATACGCCGAGTTCGCGCAGTCCGGACTCACTGGCACGCAACCAGCGGAACAGGGCCGCCCGCGCGTCGTGGTGGTGGAGACGGTTGGCAGCCAGGCCGATGCGCATCGAGAGCTCCGCAGGTACGGGTGAATGCGGCAGTGTATGTCGGCATTAGCCCTGCCGGATGCATTTGCAACTTTCTTCATTGCCGCCTGCTGACACGCCGCTAGCGTGGCAGGCAGCGGTACCGCTGTGCGGCCGTTTCTCCCGCCGGCGAATGAGGATGCCTGCCGTGAACGTCGTTGGGTTTCCCGCCGCTGCCGTCATGGCATGCCTGCTGCTGCCAGCCACTGCCTCTGCCGCACGTTGCGGCTCGCCGCTGCGCATCGCCTGGCCATCCGACCGCGCGCCGTTGTCCGCCGATGTGCATGGACAGGCGAGCGGACCCGGCGCGGACTACCTGGCATTGCTGGCTGCACAGCGCCCGTTGCTGCCGCAGCCGCTGCCGGCCGTCGCGGTGGTCGAGGGCAGGGTGCCCGGCAACATCCAGGCCCTGCTGGGCTGGCCACGTTCGCAGCTGCCCCCGGGCTGGGTGGCCAGTGCCCCCTTCCTGCAGCTGCCGCAGGTGATCGTACGGCGCCGGGATGCGCCGCCGGTGCTGGGAATGGCGGCGCTGCGCGGGCGCACCGTGGCCAGTCCGGACCCCGAGCCGTTGGCCGCGCTGCTGGCCGAACAGGCACCCGGCGCACAGCTGCTTCCCCCGGCACCGCTCGATGACGCGCTCTCGCTGCTGGGCACCGGCCTGGTCGATGCGGTGATCGCCAATCTCGGTGAGGTCGAGGCCGCCCTGCGGCGCTACCGGGGAGATCCACTGGTCATCGCTGCACCGGCCGGCTTCGACGATGCGCTGGTGCTGGCCACGGTACCCGACTGTGCGGGCGTCATCGATGAGTTCGAGCAGGCCGTGTCCAGTTTGACTGGCGCGCGACGCCAGGCAATGCGTGCGGCCTGGTTGCCGGCGGTGCCGCGAAGCCAGTCGTCACTTTCAGCACTGCACTGGCTGGTGCCGGCCTCGCTGATCCTGCTGGCGCTCGCGCTGGTGTACGCGTTCGGCTATTGGCGCGTGCACCGCGAAAGCGAGCGACGCCGCGTGGCCGCCCAGCGGCTGCAGGAGGTGACCTCGAATCTGCCGGCGGTGGTGTTCCAGGCGCGTCGCTCGGCAGAAGGCCACTACAGCATTCCGCAGATCGCAGGGGATGTACATGCGCTGTTCGGGATCAGCGTCGAGACCGCGCTGATCGATCATCGGCGTCTGCTGGCCGCGGTCCACCCCGACGATCATGCGCGGCTCACGGAAGCGGTCGATGCGGCCGCGCTGGCGCGCGAGCCGATCGATGTCCTCTTCCGGACGCAGTCGCCGCAGGGCTGGCGTTGGGTGCATTCGCATGGACGACCGCTGCCGCGTGGTGGCGGCGTCGTCGAGTGGAGTGGTTACTGGATGGATGTCAGCGAAGTGCAGTCGCGCACCCTTGCGCTGGCACAGGCCAGAGGCGAGGCCGAGCAGGTGGCGTTGGCCAAGACCCACTTCCTGGCGACGATGAGCCACGAGATCCGTACGCCGATGAGCACCCTGCTGGGGATGCTGGAACGGTTGGCCGACAGCGACCTGGATGCGCGCCAGCAGCAGGTGCTTGCCACGGTGGGCGATGCGGCGAGGATGCTGCGGCAGATCCTCGACGATGTGCTGCACAGCCAGCGCCTGCAGCCTGCGCCATTGCAGCTGCGGCCGACCGATCTGGCGGCGATGCTGCGGGCAGTGCAGCAGCTGCTGATGCCTGTTGCGGCCAGCCGGGGCCTGCATCTGCGCATCGAACTCGATCCGGCGTTGCAGGCCGGGCTGCTTGCTGATGGCCTGCGCCTGCGCCAGATCCTGTTCAATCTTGCCGGCAACGCGCTGAAGTTCACCGAGCACGGGAGCGTGGACCTGCAGGTGCGGGTGCTGCAGCACTTGGAGGATGGCCAGCGGCTGCGCCTGCAGGTGAGCGACAGCGGTGTGGGCATCAGTCCGGAACGGCAGCAGGCGGTGTTCGCCGCCTACACCCAGGCCGAGACGTCGACGACGCGCCGCTTCGGCGGAAGTGGCCTGGGCCTGGCGATCTGCCGCGAACTGGCGGCGTCGATGGGCGCCGAACTGCAGCTGCGCAGCAGGCCCGGCGAGGGCACGACGGTGTGGATGGAGCTGGACCTGGCGGCCTGCGAGCGGCCTGTGGAGGCATCACCGCCGCCGGCCGCGACGGTGCCGGCGCTGCCGTCCGCCTGGGTGCTGGTGGCCGAAGACCATCCCACCAACCTGCACCTGCTGGAGCAGCGCCTGCGCGGCCTGGGGCTGCATGTGCATGCCTGCACGGATGGTCGCAAGGCTCTCGAGGCCTGGCAGGCGTGGTCGTTCGATCTGGTGATCACCGACTGCCACATGCCTGAGATGGACGGATTCACGCTGGCGCGCGCGATCCGCGCCGATGCCTGTGCAGCCCGTGCGCGGGTTCCGATCATCGCGCTCACCGCCAGCGTGCTGGACAGGACACGCGAGGCCTGCCGCGACGCCGGCATCGAGCATTTCCTGGCCAAGCCGGTGGAAGCGCCGTCGCTGCACGCGCTGCTGGCCGTACTGCTGGTACCGGACTCAGCCCGCCAGTAGGCGCACGATGCTGGCGGCAGCGTCGCGGCCTTCGGCCACGGCGGTCACCACCAGGTCGGCGCCACGCACCGCATCGCCGCCGGCGAACAGGCGTGGATGCGCGGTCTGGAACGGCAGGCGGTCCTTGCCACCGGCCACGATGCGGCCGTTCGACCGGCCTTCCACGCCGTGCTCGGACAACCACGCCGGCAGCGTCGGCGAGAAGCCGAAGGCGATGATCACCACGTCGGCTTCCAGCAGCGATTCGCTGCCCTCGATCGGCACCGCGTTCTGGCGGCCATTGGCATCGGGTTCGCCCAGGCGGGTCTCGACCACGGTCACGCCGATCACTTCATCATCGGCACCGGCTTCGATCGACAGCGGCTGGCGGTTGAACAGGAAACGCACGCCCTCCTCGCGCGCGTTGGCCACTTCGCGCGCGCTGCCGGGCATGTTGGCCTCGTCGCGGCGGTAGGCGCAGGTGACCTTGGCCGCGCCCAGCCGCACCGCGCTGCGCACGCAGTCCATGCCGGTATCGCCGCCGCCGAGCACCACCACGCGCTTGCCGTTCAGATCGGGCAGGGCGATGGTGTCCTCCCAGCCGGCAATCGGCCGGCCCTTCGGATCATCGCCGCCGACGATGCGGCTGTTCTGCACCAGGAACGGCAGCGCCGGCAGCACGCCCTTCAGGTCCTGGCCGTCCAGGCCGCCATCGGTGTAGCGGTAGGCCCCGGTGCCGACGAACACCGCATCGTGGCTGTCCAGCAGCTGCTGCACACTGACATCGCGGCCGATCTCCACGCCCAGGCGGAACTGCACGCCCATGCCTTCCAGTACTTCGCGGCGGCGGTGGATCACGTCCTTGTCCAGCTTGAAGCTGGGAATGCCGAACTGCAGCAGGCCGCCGATCTGTTCGTAGCGGTCGTAGACCACGGCGGTGATGCCGGCGCGCGCCAGGCGGTCGGCACAGGCCAGGCCGGCCGGGCCGGCACCGATCACCGCAACACTCTGGCCGGTGGGCTGCACCGCGCCCAGGTCGGGGCGCCAGCCGCTGGCCAGGGCGGTATCGACGATGTACTTCTCCACCGCACCGATGGTCACCGCGCCGAATTCCTCCAGCGTGCAGCTGCCTTCGCACAGGCGGTCCTGCGGGCAGACGCGGCCGCACACTTCCGGCAGCGGGTTGGTGCTGTGGCACAGCGTGGCCGCCTCGTGGATGCGGTTTTCCTGCACCAGCTGCAGCCACTGCGGGATGGCGTTGTGCACCGGGCACTTCCAGCTGCAGTACGGGTTGCCGCAGTCCAGGCAGCGTCCGGCCTGGTACTGGGCGTCTTCCTTGCCGAACTTGCCGTACAGCTCGCCCCAGTCGCCGGAGGTGCGCAGTTCCACCGGGATGCGCTGCGGCATGGTGCGGGGCAGGTCGAGGAACTGGAAGGCGTGCTTGCGGCTCATGGCTGGCTCTGGAATGCGAGGGGGGACGTTGCCGGCCAGCGGCCGGCACTACCGGGCAAAATCACGCGGCGCGGCGCAGGGTTTCAGTCAGCGACTCGATGCTGGCGGCCTTGGGTTTGACCAGCCAGAACTTGCCGATGTAATCGCGGAACTCGTCGAGGATCTGCTGCGCCCAGATGCTGCCGGTCAGCTCGCGGTGGCGGCCGATCAGGCGATGCAGGTGCTGGCGATAGTTCTCGAAGCCCTCGGCCGACACGCGGTGGATGTCGATCAGCTCGTGGTTGTAGCGATCGACGAAATCGCGGTCCACGTCCAGCACATAGGCCAGGCCACCGGTGAAGCCAGCGCCGAAGTTCAGGCCGACCTTGCCCAGCACCAGCACCACGCCGTCGGTCATGTATTCGCAGCAGTGGTCACCGGCACCTTCCACCACCGCCAGCGCGCCGGAATTGCGCACCGCGAAGCGCTCGCCGGCACGCCCAGCCGCGAACAGTTCGCCTCCGGTGGCGCCGTACAGGCAGGTGTTGCCGATGATGGCGGTGCTGCGTGCCTCGAAGCGCGCGCCGCGCGGCGGTCGCACCACCAGGCGGCCGCCGGCCATGCCCTTGCCGACGTAGTCGTTGGCCTCGCCTTCCACTTCCAGGTGCAGGCCGCCGACATTGAAGGCGCCGAAGCTCTGCCCGGCACTGCCACGGAAGCGCAGCTCCAGCGGTGCTTCGGCCATGCCCTGGTTGCCATGCGCGCGGGCCACCGCACCGGCCAGGCGGGTGCCGATGCTGCGGTCGGTGTTGTGGATCAGGAACCGGTGTTCGCCACCGCGCTTGTGCTCGATGGCCGGGGCCAGCAGGCCATCCATCTGCGTGGCCAGGCTGTCCGGCGATTCGTACAGGCGCTGCGCGGCGCAGTGGCTGCCTTCGTAACGGGCATCGGCCAGCAGGCGCGACAGGTCCACGCGCACGCCATCGCGCGGCGCGGCCTCGATCTGCCGCAGCAGGTCGGTGCGGCCGACGATTTCCTCCAGCGAACGCGCACCCAGGTACGACAGCCAGCCACGCACTTCCTCGGCCAGCAGGCGGAAGAAGTTCTCCACGCGCTCGGGCTGGCCAGTGAAATGGTTCTCGCGCAGGCGCTCGTCCTGGGTGGCCACGCCGGTGGCGCAGTTGTTGAGGTGGCAGATACGCAGGTACTTGCAGCCCAGCACGATCATCGGCGCGGTGCCGAAGCCGAAGCTGTCCGCACCCAGCAGCGCGGCCTTTACCACGTCCAGGCCGGTTTTCAGGCCACCATCGGTCTGCAGCAGGGTGCGCCCGCGCAGGTCGTTGGCCAGCAGCGCCTGGTGCGCTTCGGCCACGCCCAGTTCCCACGGCACGCCGGCATAGCGGATCGAGCTGACCGGCGAGGCGCCGGTGCCGCCGTCATGGCCGGAGATGGTGATCAGGTCCGCGCCGGCCTTGACCACGCCGGCCGCGATCGTACCCACGCCGGCGTGGCTGACCAGCTTCACCGACACCAGCGCGGTCGGGTTGACCTGCTTGAGGTCGTAGATCAGCTGCGCCAGGTCTTCGATGGAATAGATGTCGTGGTGCGGCGGCGGCGAGATCAGGCCGATGCCGGGGCGCGCATAGCGCAGGCGCGCGATCAGTTCGTTGACCTTGTGGCCGGGCAGCTGGCCGCCTTCGCCGGGCTTGGCACCCTGCGCGACCTTGATCTGCAGCACCTCGGCGTTGACCAGGTATTCGGCGGTGACGCCGAATCGCCCCGAGGCCACCTGCTTGATCTTGCTGCGCCGCGGCGTGCCGTAGCGGGCCGGGTCCTCGCCGCCTTCGCCGGAATTGCTGCGCCCACCGAGGCGGTTCATGGCAATCGCCAGCGCCTCATGCGCTTCCGGTGACAGCGCACCGAGGCTGATCGCTGCGGTATCGAAGCGCGGGAACAGTTCGCTGGCCGGTGCCACTTCATCGAGCGGCGTGGGCGTGGCGGCCGGCACCAGCTGCAGCAGGTCGCGCAGTGCCGACGGCGGCCGTGCATGCACGGCATCGCAGTACTGCTGCCAGGCACGCGGATCGCCACTGCGCGCCGCGCGCTGCAGGGTGGTCACCACGTCCGGGTTGTACATGTGGTACTCGCCGCCGTGCACGTACTTCAGCAGGCCGCCGACATCCACGTCCTGCTGCGCGTCCCAGGCCTGCGCGCACAGCTCGCACGCGTCGGCATCCAGGCGCGCGAAACCGGCGCCACCGATGCGCGAGGCGGTATCGGGGAAGCACAGGTCGACCACCTCCGGTTCCAGGCCGATGATCTCGAACAGCTGCGCGCCGCGGTAGCTGGCCACGGTGCAGATGCCCATCTTCGAGATGATCTTCGACAGGCCCTTGTAGACGCCCTTGCGGTAGCGGCGGCCGATCTGCGACTGCTCGCCGCCCTTGCTGAGCTTGAGGATGCCGCGGCGGCCGAGGTCGAACAGGGTCTGGTAGGCCAGGTACGGGTACACCGCGGTGGCACCAAAGCCGAGCAGGCAGGCCATGTGGTGCGGGTCGCGCGCGGTGCCGGTCTCGACGATAAGATTCACGTCGCAGCGCAGGCCCAGCCGCGAGAGGTGGTGGTGGATGGCGCTGGTGGCCAGCAGGGCGTGCACCATCGGCCGCCCGGCCACCGGGTAGCGGTCGGACAGCAGCAGCATCACCATGCCGTCGCGCGCGGCCTGCTCGGCCTCGGCACAGATGCGCTCGATACCGGCACGCAGGCCTTCGTCCTCGCTGTAGGACAGGTCGAGCAGGCGGTTGGCCTGCACGTACTGCTCCATCTTCAGCAGCTGGCGCAGCTTGCGCTGGCTGAGCACCGGCGAATTGAGGATGACGTGGTTCACCGTCTCCGGGCCGGCATGGAAGATGTTGGTCTCCTTGCCGAGCTGGGTGGACAGGGACATCGCGCAGTCTTCGCGCAGCGGGTCGATCGGCGGGTTGGTGACCTGGGCGAAGGCCTGGCGGAAGTAGTCGTAGAGCGGACGGCTGCGCTGGCTGAGCACCGCCATCGGCGTGTCATCGCCCATCGAGCCGGTAGCTTCCTGTTCGGTCTCGGCCAGCGGCCGCAGCACCTGCTCCACTTCCTCGCTGCTGAGCTGGTACAGCTTGTGATAGCTGCGCAGGGTACCTTCGTCGAAGGGCTCTTCCACCAGTGACGGGTCGATCAGTTCGGTCTGCAGGTAGGTGACGCCCTGCTGCAGCCACTGCTTGTACGGTGCGCGGCCGCGGTTGATGCGGTCGATGGCTTCCGAATCGAGCAGGTCGCCGCGCTTGAGGTCGATGGCGATCATCTCGCCCGGGCCGAGCTTGCCCTTGCGCACCACGCGCTCGGTCGGCACTTCCCACACGCCGGCTTCGGAGGCGACCAGGAAGTGGCGGTCGGCGGTCAGCATCCAGCGCGCCGGGCGCAGGCCGTTGCGGTCGAGGGTGCATACGGCATAGCGGCTGTCGCAGGCGACGATGCCGGCCGGGCCGTCCCACGGCTCGCTGTTGAGGCCATGGAACTCGTAGAACGCGGCCAGGTCCGGGTCCTTGAACTCCAGCGATTGGGTGGCCGGTGGCACCAGGATGCGCAGCGCCTGGATCAGCTCCATGCCCCCGGCGACCATCAACTCCAGCATGTTGTCCAGGCTCTGCGAGTCCGAACCGTGCATGGAGATCACCGGATCGAATTCGCCGATATCGAAGCGCGGCGTCTTCCACACCTTGCTGCGCGCCTGCGCCCAGCGCCGGTTGCCTTCGATGGTGTTGATCTCGCCGTTGTGGGCGAGCATCCGGAACGGGTGGGCCAGCGGCCAGCGTGGCAGGGTGTTGGTGGAGAAGCGCTGGTGGAACACGATCGCGCTGGAGGCCAGTTCGCGGCGCTGCAGGTCCGGGTAGAAGCGGCTGAGCTTGTCCGGCAGCACCATGCCCTTGTAGCTGATCGCATCCGGGGTGAGCGTGGTGACGTAGAAGTCGGCATGCGCGCGCAGCTGCTGTTCGCTGCGACGGCGCGCCAGGAACAGGGCCAGCGCGAAGCCGGCGTCGTCCTGGCCGATGCCGGCGTCGACGAACACCTGTTCGATGCGCGGCAGCGTGTCGCGCGCCAGCTGGCCACAGACGCTGTCGTCGGTGGGCACCTCACGCCAGCCGGCCACCTTGCAGCCCACGGCTTCCACCTGCGCCTGCAGCTGGGTGCGGCAGGCCTGCGCGGCATCGGCGTCGTGCGGCAGGAACACCAGGCCAGCGGCGAAGCGCGCGGCGACGACGATGCCTGCTTCGTTGGCCAGCAGTTTCAGGAAAGCATCGGGGCGGCGCAGCAGCAGGCCGCAGCCATCGCCGGTCAGGCCGTCGGCGGCGACGCCGCCACGGTGGGTCATGCGCGAGAGCGCGGCGATGGCGGTATCAACCAACAGGCGCGAAGGTTGATCGTCGAGCTGGGCGACCATGCCAAATCCACAGGCATCGCGCTCGGAGCGCGGGTCGTAAAGCCCTTGGCGGTTGCGGGGGGCCATCTCTACCTCGATGCGGAATGAATTGAACGGGGACACTCAAGCCCGCCCAATCCCTGGAGCGCATCGTGAGGCCACCGGATGCCTCGACTAGATCACAGGTTGCTGCAGCGCCGCAATACACGGTTGCAGGTGCAACAGAAAGCGCCGGCACGCCCGTGCCGGCGCGGGGCCGGACTCAGCCGCAGCGCGTGCCGCTGACTGCGCCCTTGTCGTCCACTTCGATGTTGAGGCGGTCGCCGAGGAACTCCATCGTGGCCACGTCGTTGGGCTTGAGCACGCGCAGCTGGCTGGCGCCGGCGTCTTCCTGCGCCTGCTTGCCCAGCGCGTCGGTGTAGGCCTGGCCGACCAGGCTCTGCACCTGGCTGGCGTCGCAGGTGCCGACCGGCGGCGCCTCGGTCGCCTTGCCTGCGTCGTCGGCCGGTGCCTTGGCGGCTTCGGCGGCCTGCTGGGCATGGGCGGTGGCCGAATCCTGTTCATCCAGCGCCGGTGCCTGGCAGGCGGTCAGGGCCAGCACGGCCGGCAGCAACAGGGCGGAGAGCGAACGGGCGCGAATCGGGAACGACATCATGACTCCGGAAGGGGTTGTGAAGACCCGAGCATAGCGGCGAACCGACCCTCACGTGTTTGTCTTGCGTTATCGACAGGATCGCGGCATCGCAGCCGCGACACTGCAGGCATGCCAACGCCCTCCACACCCGAGCGCCAGGCGGCACGTGCTGCCGGCCTGCGCTATGTCGATGACACCCAGCCCGGCATCAGCCGCCGCCGCGCCGGCACGGGATTCAGCTACCGCGACGCCGACGGCCATGCAGTGCGCGATGCCGCCACCCTGCACCGCATCCGCGCGCTGGCCATCCCGCCGGCCTACACCGCCGTGTGGATCTGCGCGCACGCCAACGGCCACCTTCAGGCTACCGGTCGCGATGCGCGTGGGCGCAAGCAGTACCGATACCACGCCGATTGGGCGAAGGAGCGTGACGCCGGCAAGTTCGACCGCATCATCGCCTTTGGCGAGGCCTTGCCCTCGCTGAGGCGGCGGTTGTCGCGCGATCTCAAGCGGCCGGGTTTCCCCAGGGAAAAGGTGCTGGCGATGGTGGTGGCGCTGCTGGCCGACACCCTGGTGCGGGTCGGCAATGAAACCTACGCACAACAGAACCGCTCGTTCGGACTGACCACACTACGCAACCGCCATCTGGAGCTGCTGCGTGGCGGGCGGGTGCGCATGCGCTTCCGCGGCAAGTCCGGGCAGCTGCAGGAGGTGACCGTGGGCGACCGCAGGCTGGGCCTGTTGGTGCGGCGCCTGCAGCAGCTGCCGGGGCAGGCGCTGTTCCAGTACCGCGATGACGACGGTGCGCTGCAGCCGGTGGATTCCGGCGCAGTGAACGACTACCTGCGCGAGGTGATGGGCGAGGACTTCACCGCCAAGGATTTCCGCACCTGGGGCGGCACCGTGGCGGCGGTGCAGACCTTCGCCGCCACCGAGCTGCCGGAACCGGCCAGCCAGCGCGCGCTGGCCCAGGCACAACGGGCGGTGGTGTGCGAGGTGGCGGCGTTGCTGGGCAACACGCCGGCGGTGTGCCGCAAGGCCTATATCGACCCGTGCGTGTTCGCCGGCTGGGAACGCGGCGAACTGGCCAAGCTGGCCGGCCTGCGCGGCCCGCGCCAGTGGGAGCAGGCAACGCTGAAGGTGCTGCGCCGGGCGCGGCGGTTGGCCAACCGCAGCGCCTGAACCCTCGGTAGCGTCGAGCTCGCTCGACGGCTGTTATCCGCAGTAGATCGCGGTGATGTTGTTGGTGCGGCCCTTCTCGATGGTCAGGCGGTCACCGCCTTCGCTGGCCGGCGGCACCCGCGGACCGTCGTGGCGCAGCACCCGCACGTGCAGGCTGTCGCTGTCCACGCGTGCACGCGCAACGGTGGCGTCCGAAGCGGCCAGGCCCAGCGCACCGCGCACCATGTCGCTGTGGCACTGGCCGGAAATCACGCCGTCGATCGGCTGCACCTGGGCCATGGGCGCGCTGCTGCAGGCGGCGAGGGCGAAGCAGATGGTGGCGGTGGCGATTGCATGTTTCATGGAGGCGTTCCTTGTGTGGTTGCGTGCAGCCTGCGGCGGCGCACGTAGTGGCGGAATGAATACCGTGCACATCGTGGACACGGCGTATTCACTGCTGCCGAAAGCAGGGGTGGAGACACTGCAGGAGCGGCATGCGCCGCCCCCGGTAGTGCCGGCCGCTGGCCGGCAGCCCCTTTCCCTCCCGAGGAGACCCTGCATGGCCACCATCAAGAAGACCCCCGCCCGCCGCAAAGCCTCGCCCAAGGTGCGCAAGGGCAGCACCGCAAGCCAGACCGTCGCCGATTCCGATCGCCCGCGCGTGGTGAAGACCGCCACCCGCAAGGCCGCCGCCGGTGATCCGCGCGCAGCGCGCGTCGCGGCCCGGCAGCGGCGCCTGCAGGACCAGGAGAAGGCCAAGGACGTGCGCGCGGCAAAAAAAGCAACGAAGAAGACCGCGACCCAGGCCGGTGCGCGCCGGCAACCGGAGGCGATGCCGGCGCAGCAGCTGGCCAAGCCTGGGCATGAACACGAACTGGAGCTGGCGCCGCGTTTCCTTGCACCGGACTACGCCGGCAGCGGCAAGCTGCAGGGCATGCGCGCGATCATCACCGGTGGCGATTCTGGTATCGGCCGTGCGGTGGCAGTACTGTTCGCACGCGAAGGCGCCGATGTGGCGGTACTGCATTTGGACGAGGCCGAGGACGCGGACATCACCCGCCAGCACGTGGAGCGCGAAGGCGGTCGCTGCGTGGTGATCGCCGGTGACGTGCGCGATCCGCGCTTCTGCAACAAGGCGGTCAAGCAGGTGGCCAAGGCGTTCGGCGGCATCGACATCCTGGTCAACAACGCCGCGTTCCAGCTGCATTGCGAGCGCCTGGAAGACCTGGAAGACGCGCATCTGCAGGAAACCCTGCAGACCAACATCGGCGGTTACATCCAGATGGCGCGCGCGGTGCTGCCGCACCTGGGCGAGGGTGCCAGCATCATCAACACAGGATCGGAAACGGGAATCTTCGGCAGCAAGGCGCTGATCGACTACTCGGCCACCAAGGGCGCGATCCATGCCTTCACCAAGGCGCTGGCCAGCCAGCTGCTGCCACGTGGCATCCGGGTCAACTGCGTGGCGCCGGGGCCGGTGTGGACGCCGCTGAATCCGGCTGACAAGACGGCGGAGGACGTGGCGGCGTTCGGCAAGGACAGTGACATGGGCCGGCCTGCACAGCCCGAAGAACTGTCGCCGGCCTATGTGTTCCTGGCCTCACCGGCCTGCGCCAGCTACATCAGCGGGGTGATCCTGCCGGTGATGGGCGGTCCGCGCGGCTGACGCGGCGGCGGTGCCGGCCGCTGGCCGGCAGCTATCCTCGGCGCATGCGAACAGAGGATGGGGTGGGCATGGACGGCACCGCTGAATACCTGTGGCTGCCGCCGGGCGCCACACCGCCCGAACGGGCCTGCTCCCCTTGCCGGGCCATTGTTGCTGTCGAAGCCGCCGTGGAGGCGGACTGGCAGGCGCCGATGAGCGATTGGCTGGTGCGCAGGGGTTGCCGCTACATGATGGCCTGGGGCATCGAGTGCAGCGGTTGGGATGATGCGGTGGACATGGCATCGCCGGAGGTCGAGTGCGCCGACTTCGTGATGACCACCTGGCATGATCGCGACACCCTGGCGGAGGTGTCGGCGTTCTGCGCCATTGCCCAGCACTCTACGCTGGAGCTGCCGCACACTCGGGTGTTGCATGTTGCTGGGGTGGCCGACCGGGCGCGCGTGCTTGCAGGTGTTCAGGGCGCTGTTGCAGCAGATGCGTAAAGGCAGATGCGTAAAGATCGGCGATGCGCGGAATGAACCGCTGCGGTTGGCGCGTGGGAGCTGCATACTCGGCCCACCGGGCAGAAACGCCACATGGAAGATCACAACGGAGTTCGCACTCCCTGCACGATGATCAGCCTCGGCAGACCCTTCAGTCGCTTGGCCAGTGTCCCTGCGCTACTGCTGGCTTTCGCACCCTTCTGCATGGAAGCAAGCACTTTTGACATCGGCCTTGATGGAAAAAGCCCTTACCCGGAGCACTCATGCGACCAGATACTGGAGCTCCAGAGAAACTCTGATGGCCGAATGCTGCTTCGCGATGAACTGGATGCATTCAAGGCGGTGCTGGTCGAGCAGGGCTGGCCCACCTATCGCACCTCGGGGCCAGCCCTGATTGATGCGGCCGGCAAGCTGCTGGAGCGCTCTGGCCTGGATTGCGAGTTCCAGAAGTACATGCTTCGCGTTCTTGATCAGCAAGTCGGCGATGACATCCGTCCTGCAATCCATGCACGGCTTGCGGATCGCATCCATGCTTCCCACAATTCCAGCCAACTGTACGGCACCCTGCAGCAGCGGCTCGATGATGTGGCTACGGTTGATCCGCCAGTAGCCTCGTTGGGCTCCCTGCTGTTCTTCCGTGACTTCTACGGTCTGCCCAGCCTGGAGGAGGACCTGGCCTCGGGCGGCATCGATTACGAAGTGACCTTGTCACAGCCACCGGCGACGTACACCTGGCCCGACATCCGGACGCTGCTCGGTGAGCTGATCCAGCCCGATCAATCCTTGCGGGCAGCGCTGAGCGCTGCCCGCAGCAAGGGCGTTTCAGCAAAGGTCGAGCTGCTCAAGGAGGAGATCGCTGCCTCCGATCGGCCTGTGAAGGATCAAGCAGGTATTCGAAGGCGTAGGCTTTCCGACGCGGGACATGGCGGGCATTGATGGTGTCTCGAGGGCCTTCCTCCTGGTCCAGCACGCGGATGAGGATCCAGCGTTCCAGAGGCGTGCGTTGGAGCTGGCCAAACCATTGATGGAGTCACGCGGCATGTCGCGACGCCAGTATGCAATGCTGGCTGACCGGGTTTCCCCTGGCAGAAGGCGAGCCGCAACTGCACGGCACGCAGATGACCCTTCAGAACGGCGTGTACGTGCTGCAACCTACGTCCGATCTTGACGGTCTGGACAAGCGTCGATCGCAGATGGCGCTTGGCCCTTATCAGGCGATGCTCGATAGTGCCAACGCCAGTCGTCCTTGATTGAAATGTTGCGCCAACATCCTGGGCTTCCAGTGTTGAAGTATCCAGTTGATCTGCAGCATCGAATTGAAGTTTCGAGGGGATTCCTTGGCAGATATGTGGCTGGAGGTGGCGGCCGGGCGCGCCTGCTTGCTTGCAGATGTTCAGGGCGCTGTTGCGAAATACTCGCAGCGCAATGCGCACTTTTGATGTGGAGAACGTGATCGCGCGGACACGCGGAATCCGCAAATTCACACACAGAAGGAGTGAATGCATTGGATCATTTTCATGAACACGCGAAATGTGACGAGGTTATCGATGTCGCAATTGCCTTCACTCAAGTGTTGACGTGATGCGCTCGATGATCGATAAAAAGGCCCAACGCAACGGGAAAGGATGCCCCGATGTCACGACATCTTTTTCGCAGGGAAGTGATGCAGGCGAAGGGAAATCGTTGGCTGGGCCGCATCAACATGGTGCAGCCGATTCCGCTTTGGCTGTTTACCGCCTTCGCTGCCTGCTCAGCTGTTTCCGTCATTCTCTTCATTGCACTTGGCAGTTATACAAAGCGTGCCCGGGCCATGGGACAGCTTGTCCCTGTCGAAGGCATGTCCACTGTCATGGCACCCGCAAGCGGTGTCGTCTCTCTTCTCAAGGTCAGTGAGGGAGAGAATGTGCGTGCAGGTCAGGTGGTTGCCGTGCTCACCGTGCCAAGGGCAACGGTTGGCGAAGGTGATACCTCCGCCGCATTGGAGAAGCGCATCCGCGAGCGGGTCCAGGGATTGAAGGATGTGCAGGCTGCGGATCAATCCCAGCTCGATGCACAAAGTGACGGTCTCATTGCGCAGGTGGCTGCGGCGCAACGCGAGCTGGCGCAGTTCAAGGAGGAAATCCAGACAAGAAGCAGGCAGGTCGTACTGGCCGAAGAGACACTCTCGCGGCTGGAGAGACTGCGAGAAGGCAGTTACGTAAGCGAACTGCAGATCAAGCAGCAGCAGACACTGGCGCTTGAACAGCATGCCAGTGTGCAGGCCCTGCAGCGCCAGGCAATCACAACACAACGACTCATAGCGCAGTTGCAGGAGGCCATGCGCTCGCTGCCGCAAAAGCGTGAAGCCACCAGAGCCGGTCTGCGGGGCGCATTGGCCCAACTTGAACAGGAACACGTCGAGCTGCTCGCACGAGGTGAGCTGGTGCTTACCGCGCCGGTGGATGGAACGGTTGTCACGCAGGTGCTGAAGCCGGGCCAGTCGGTGACCATGGGCCAACCTCTGCTGAGTATCCTGCCGCAAGACGGCCGTCTGGAAGCTGGCCTGCTGGTGCCCAGTCGTGTCATCGGCTTCATTGATCCCGGCGATCGCGTACTGCTGCGTTACCAGGCGTACCCCTATCAGAAATTCGGTCACCATGAGGGAACAGTGCAGCGCGTCAGCCGCAGCGCGCTTACTGGGACAGAGCTGGAAATGCTGATGCCCGGCTCGACGATCCAAGGCGAACCGATGTACAGGGTCACCGTCGCACTCTCCAGTCAGGAGATGGACGCTTACGGTCGCATCGAGCGACTCAAGCCCGGCATGACACTTGAAGCTGACATCCTTGGCGAGCGCAGCAGCTTGGCCGAATGGATCTTTGCGCCACTGGTCGCACGAAGCAAACGGATCTTCTAGAGAAGGTCACCTCCACTCAACCCGTCCTGCCGTTGAAACCGAACGGGCGGACACGCAGAGGAAGCAGCGATGGAACTAGAGCAGCGGGAAAGGCTTGGGAGCGTACCGGATCTGGGCGATGTCGATGTTGTCGATGACCTGGTACCAGACGAACTTCGGCGCGACATCCTGCGACTGGTCCGTAAACCCATCTGGGCGTATGGATGGAAGTCGGTCAAGTCTGAAGACCGCTTCAGCTTCTGGCATGCGCATTTTGCCGGAGGCGACAAGGAAAGCCGTCAGGGGTGCCTGGCCGAACTTGCTGCAAACGAAGCTGCACGACCGATCCACGAGCTGTGGGAGTGCCTGTCGCAGACGGTGCTGGCCGGCCATGAACCCCTTCGTGTGTACGCCAATGCCCATACCTACGGCGTGGAGGGCTATGTTCATACAGACAATGCAGACAAGGAAAATTACTTCACTGTCGTCTACTACGCCCACGGAATCTGGCATCCCAACTGGTCGGGCGAGACAGCTTTCGTGGTGCCGGAGACGGGTGACATCACCCATGCTGTCTACCCGCGACCTGGGCGCCTGGTGGTGTTCCGGGGCGCCACGCCACACGTTGCACGTTCACCCAGCCGGGACTGTCCCGAGCTGCGCATCACCGTCGTGTTCAAGACCCAGCTTGCACAATGACCTTGCCCGTCGCCAACATGCCGGAGCGGCCCTCCCTGCAGATGCTGCAGGAGTACCTGTCACTCCTGCGCGCTGACCAGGTGCCGCACTCGGGGCGAACGCTGAAGGATCATCTGGAAGGAACGGGCCGCATTCTGCGGGAGTGGGGATGCGACGAGGCGGTATGCATCGCTGGCATGTTCCACAGCATCTACGGAACGAACGTGTTCGGATTCAAGCGTCTTGGGTGGAGTGATCGGCCGCTGGTGGGTCGGATGCTGGGCGAACGTGCCGAGCATTTGGTGTATCTGTTCTGCGTCAGTGATCGGCCCGGTGCGTTCCTCGAAGCGCTGGGTACCGGCATCATTCGCCACAGAACAAGCGGCGAAAGCTTCAGTGCGGGCGTGGATGTCTGTGCGGCGTTGCTTGAGATCGAATCCGCCAACCTCATCGAGCAGGGATGCGGCGAGCAGTTCCTGAAGCGACTGTCCGCATGGGTGAGCGCATATCCAGACCTTCCGCTGAGCGTTGGCCTGCGCTCGCTCCTTGCTGGGTACGCGGCGGGTGGAAAGGCGCCCGCCGCCCCTGGCAGGCCGACAGCGGAGGAACTCCATTGAACGCTTCATCCATCCGTCGGAAATTTGCAGTTGACCGTTTTGCGCGGCTTGAGCAGCTGGTGGCGGCAGAAGTGATGGATCTCTACTTCCAGTATGCGAAGAGCTATGCGCGCATGCCGAAGTACTATGAGCTGGAAACAGAAACCGCGTCGCTGGGGCGATATGCCGACGCCATGGGCGAGGTGCTGCTGGCCAAACTGTTGCCTGAGGTGGAAGACTGTGTAGGAAAGCGGCTGCATGCCACTTACTCGTTCCTGCGCTTCTACACGCCTGAATCGAGGCTGCGCAGACACACTGACCGCACATCCTGCGAATACACGCTGACCTTGACCGTTGGCAGCGAAGGTACACGGGCGCCCTGGCCGATCATGATTGAGACCCAGGAGGGTGTGCAGGCGTTCGACCTGGCTCCAGGTGATGGGCTCCTGTTCTCCGGACGTGAGCTGCCCCACTGGCGCGAATGCCTGCCAGTGGGAACCTGGCTCCAGCTCTTCCTGCATTACGTCGATGCAGACGGGCCGCATGCAGCGAACCGGTTCGATGGACGGAAATTTCTCGGACCGACGAGGCGATCAGTAGCATGACTGTTCTCATCAATGCTGGAACGCACGATACACACGCCAAGGCCGTCGTTTGGGGCTTGCGGCGCAAAGGAACGACCGTGTTTCATCTGGCGAGCGACAGGTTCTGCCAGACAACGGCCTTCAGCATCCGCGTAGGGGCTGCGCAAAGTGGTGCCACGCTCGCGATCGACGGAGAAACCGTAGCCCTTGATCAGCTGTCGGCAGTGTGGCATCGCCGCCCGTTTGAGGCGCTGCAGAACGCTGGCGTTCAACCAGAGGATGAGGTGTTCGCCCGAGGCGAATCGCAACTGATGCGCGAGGGGTTGTATCGATCCCTGGAGCTTGTCCCGGCAGTGAATCCATTGGATGCCCTTGTCCGGGCCGAAAACAAGATCCATCAGCTGAAGCACGCGGCCGAGCTTGGCTTCCAGCTTCCGGCCACGTTGATAAGCGGCTCACCTGAGGATGTCCGAGGTTTCCTTGCCCAACACGCGGAGTGCGTTTACAAGCCGCTACGCGGCCATGTCTGGAAGTCCGATTCTGCTCGACGCGCGACCTACACCGCCAAGGTCAGCGAAGCAGATCTCCCGGCGGATTCACTGCTGCGCGCCGCCCCAGGCATCTATCAGGCCCGCGTGGAATATGCTTTCGAAGTCAGGGCGCAGTTTTTCGGCCGCCAGTGCGCTGCGATCCGTATCGAGCAGCCGACAGATGGCAGTCTCGACTGGCGGCGCAGCCAGGGCACGATTGACACCTGCGAAGTGGTGGATGTCCCGCTCGACCTGCAGCAACGCTGCCATCGTCTGATGGAAGCGCTCGGCCTCGTGGCGGCGGGGTTCGATTTTCTCGTTACGGACGATGGGCGCTGGATCTTCCTTGAGATCAATCAGGCCGGACAGTTCCTTTTCGTCGAACAGTGGTGCCCTGGATTGCCGATGCTCGACATGTTCTGTGAGTTCATCCGTGCACCGTCGCTGCAGTGGCGATACGACATGGGACATGCGCATCGCCGGATCTCCTATTCGGAATTCATCGAGAGCACTTCAGTGATTACGTCCTGACCCCGGCAGGTGGGACGTCAACCCATTGCGTCAGGCGCCTGGCGTGATCCACCGACAACACTCCTGTTGTCGAAAATCGAGGAGAAAATGGCATGAAGAACGAAGATATCAAGAAGGATCTGGAGTCGCGCGTGCTTGGTCACATTCTTTCCCAGGAAGAAATGGAGCAGGTAGGCGGCGGCGATGGCGATGGAATTCCGACGCTCCCGCCGGTGAAGACGACGCCGGCCAGTGACAACGGAACCACGCATCCGGTCCTTGAGTAACTGAATACGGCGAGTGCTGCGATGCCTGGCCGTCAAGGTGGGCGTCGCGGCCTCGCTTTTCCGGAGAACGGAGCTGAAGCGCAATGCAGCTGGAGCATTCCATCCTGAAGGGCCATTGCCCGCACCTGGCAATCATCGACGTTGCCGCTCGGCTCGCGGGGTGCTCAGTGCAGTCTTCTGACGTCGCGCTGCTGGGCGCACCCCGCAGGTACACGGAAACTTTCTCCCTGCAGCGAGCTGCAGGCATCCTTGGTGATCTGGGCATCGTCAGTGTCGCGGTTCGCACCGACCTCGGCGGATTGGCACAACTGCGATTTCCCGCCCTGGCCCAAGTGCGGTCCGGTACACGCCAGGAGTTCGTCGTAGTGAGCCGCATCGACGATCATGCGATCGTCTACTACAGCGGCCGCCTGGGATGGCAGTTGGACGGCCTGAGTTCGTTTTCCAAGCGCTGGACAGGCGTAGCTCTCACCCTTGAGGCTGCTGTCCGTGGGCCTTGCCGCGTAGGTAGGGACGCAGCGCTGCTTTCAGATCTTGAGATTCAACTCATCCAGGATTTCATGACGGTGGACGAATGCGAGGAACTCATGGCCAGCGCGTCACCTGCGTTCCGCAAGAGCATGGTCAGTGCGGATGGCAGCTTGCAGAGTGAGGTCATGTCCAGCGGCCGCACAAGTGAATCGGCGGCCTGCTCGGGGGACCTGTGTGCCCGCATCACCGATCGCGCGGCGGAGCTGCTTGGCTGTGCGAGCACGTTGTTCGAGCCGATCCAGTGCGTCAGGTATGAGATGGGACAGAAGTTCGCCCCACACTATGATGTTCCCCTGGATGCAGGACTGCCAGATCAGTCCACGCGCGCATGGACACTTCTTGCGTACCTCAACGATGGGTTCGAAGGCGGGGAAACCCTCTTTCCTGCCTTCGACCTGAGTGTGCGCCCTCTTCGTGGCGCCCTGCTCATGTTCCGTAACCGTGGCCGACAACAGCGAAGCGTCAATCCGGGTGCGCTGCATGCGGGCCAACCGGTGACCCGCGGGAGCAAGTATGCCTGCAATATCTGGTGTTCAGATGCCAATTAGATGCCTGATCGCGGTCTTCTTTCTGTTCCATGCAGCCGTCGCCCCCGCCTTGGCCGATGCTGCTCCAAGCCTGCCTCCGGTTGCGCAACATCCAGTGTCATCGAAGCCAATGGTGCTTCCGAAGGCCACGGAACTGCCTGTCGGCCCCGCGGGCACCTGGCGGTCTCCAGTGTCTAACGGCGTGGATCGGCAGATCGCGGTACTGAGTGCGCCCGCCGGCGGATTCAAAGTGGTGTATGCGCAGTATCTCCGCGGCGACATGGACTCATCACGGCTGATGCAGATCCGGTCCTCTGATGGTCGCCTCATGGACCAGCCTGAGCCGCTGTCGTTTGGTTCAGTGCTGGAGGATGCTCCGGTGCTCGTTCACATCGATAACGATGCGTGGCTCTACTTTGCAGGCAGTGACGCTGATTTCAGCAATATCACGCTTTGGCGCGCGCGGGCCACGCCGCAGGGGTTTGGGGCGCCACAGCGGCTGCCGGATGTCCCGGGACTGACCCAGCTGGTCCAGGCACCTCGATGGGTGCAGGCAGAAGGCGATCTCTATCTGACATTCCGTGGAATGGGAACCGGTCCTCGCTGGATGTCGATGCGCAATGCCCGATCACCATCGGAGTTTCAGGGGGCGGCATCGACACCCGTGGCGTATCCGCGCGTGGTGCCGCTGGGCCAGCATGGCTGCTTCATGAGTTATCAGAAGGCGCCCGAAGGTGGCTACATGACAACGCTGTATAGCGTCAGCCCCGACTGCAGAACCTGGTCCGGCCCTGTGGAGCTTTCGCCAGCAAAGTCTCCGAACAAGCCGGATGTCCACGACGGGTTCGCGCTGCCTCGACAGGACGGCGGCGTGGACATCTACTATGTCTACCCTTCCTACAAGGGCGCCTCAGCGCGGTTTCCCGTCAGTTTCGATCTGTACAGGCGCGCAGTGGATGTGCAGGGCAGGGCAGGTCCCGAGCAGCTCCTGACGGAACGGCTTGCCTACAATCCATTCGCTCCTTCCGCGCATCGAATGCCGGATGGGTCTGTCCTGGTCTCGTTCTCGGACATCGAGGCGCGCGGCGATGCTGGTGTGACCAAGGGACGACTGACGCTCTTCCGGATTTCCGGAGATGCGCCGATGGAGCCTGAGCGCCCTGGGCACCGCGACAGTGACAGCTGACGTGATCGTGTCGTCCGTCATGCCCCTTTCCCGGCAATCCAAGCGGCTGCGCACATGAAGGTCATCCTGCAGTCTGAAAGCGCCGAATGCGGGTTGGCCGCATTGGCGATGGTGGCTGACCACCATGGCCAGCACGGTGGGCTGGCCGTGCTGCGCCAGCGGTTTAATCTTTCGCTGAAAGGGCTGCGTCTGGATCGGCTGGTTCAGATCTCCCAGCAGATTGGCTTTTCGGCGCGCGCGATTCGAGTCGAACTCGAAGAACTGGGGAAGCTGACGACTCCGTGCATACTGCACTGGGACATGAACCATTTCGTGGTTCTGAAAACGGTGCGTGCATCAGGGATCGTCATTTGTGATCCCGCCGTCGGTGAGCGGAAACTCAGCTACCGCGAGGCATCGGAGCACTTTACCGGAGTTGTGCTGGAGCTGACACCGACGGCCGAGCTCAAGCCCGTGAAGCGCGCACCGGCGATCAGCCTGCAGCAATTGACTGGCGCGGTGCGCGGCATGTGGCGCTCGTTGGCCCAGGTTCTGATTCTGTCGCTGGCGTTGCAGGTTTTCGTCGTGCTGGCGCCATTCCTGCTGCAATGGGTGGTGGATCAGGCACTTGTCTCGGCGGATCGTGACATGCTCACCGTCCTCGGGATTGGATTTGGCATCGCCCTGCTTCTGCAGGTTGCAATCAACCTGCTGCGTGGCTGGTCTGTGGTCTATCTTTCCACGCATTTCGGATTGCAGTGGACGAACAATATTTTCGCCCACCTGATGCGTCTGCCGTTGGCATTCTTCGAGAAACGTCACCTTGGTGACATCACCTCACGCCTTGGCTCCATCCGTGAGATCAGGACGGTCATCACCACCAGTTTCGTGGAGGGCATCATTGACGGTCTCATGGCGATCATGACCTTCGCGCTGATGCTCATCTACTCATGGGAACTGGCGATGGTGACGCTGTGTGCCGTGGCCGTCTATGCGGGTGCCCGATCTCTGTCCTACCGTGAGTTCCGTAATCGGACCGAGCAGCAGCTGATGGTCGGTGCCCGGCAGCAGACGCATCTGCTCGAGTCACTCCGCGGTATACAGAGCCTGAAGGTAGCGGGTCAGGAGCCGCAGCGGCGTGCTGCCCACGAGAATCTGATGGTTGACACCGTCAACGAAGAGTTGAGGTTGGCCCAGATGGGCCTGGGCTTTACGAGCATCAACCAGCTGGTGTTCGGCATTGAGCGGATCGCCGTGATCTGGATCGGTGCGTTGCTTGCGATGTCAAATGTGTTCACCGTCGGCATGCTGATCGCTTACCTCGCATACCGGGAGCAGTTTTCGCAGCGTGTCGGCAATCTCGTCGACAAGTGGGTTGAGTTCCGGATGCTGCGCCTGCATGGTGAACGTCTGTCGGACATCGTACTGTCCGAGCCCGAGGATTGCGGAGAGGGAATCGCCCCGGCCTTGCCCGGTGAGATGGGCGTGGAGGTTGAGAATCTTTCCTTCCGCTATGGCAACGGTGAGCCCTGGATATTCCGCAACTGCAGTTTTGTTGTGAAGCCAGGGGAATCGTTGGCGCTCATCGGTGGATCAGGATGCGGCAAGACAACGCTCATGAAGCTCATGCTCGGTCTTCTTGAGCCTACGGAGGGAAGTATCCGCATTGGTGGACAGACGCTGCGCGGCGCTGGCGCTCGGCGCCTGCGTGAAGCCATCGGCGCGGTAATGCAGGATGACCAGCTTTTCGCCGGCAGCATTGCAGAGAACATATCCTTCTTTCAGGGAGCTGCCGAACAGGAGCGTGTGGAGCACGCGGCGCGGCTGGCGGCGATCCATGACGATGTAATGGGCATGCCCATGGGCTATCACAGCCTGATAGGCGACATGGGAAGCACATTGTCCGGCGGGCAGAAGCAGCGGCTTATTCTTGCCAGGGCGCTTTACCGTGAGCCCAGCGTTCTGTTTCTGGACGAAGCGACAAGCCATCTTGATGTCGCCAATGAGCGTCTGGTAAATGATGCTGTCGATAGACTTCGTCTGACGCGGATCATTGTCGCCCATCGCCCCGAGACAATAGAGCGGGCAGATCGGGTGATGGTGGTTGAAAACGCCGACGTCGTGCTGGCGACCCGAGTGCGAGCGAGCAATCTCAGGCTGAAGGCTGCGCAATCATCCGGACAGGTACCGGAGAGCCACTGAGCACGTGGCTTTGGATCCCGTTATCCCTTGATGCTGGATTTGGCTTGCATCAGCGTCGCGTCGCTACCGTTCGTCGGACCATGACTTCCGGGGGGTTGACTACAGTTGTCGTCACGCTGACAGTGACGACACGTGTAGTCAAGGGAGTGGTGTCATGCGTGGCAAGACGATCGGGGACCAGGAACTGGCCCTGCTGCAGTACATCGATGAACATGCGCCGGCCAGCGTCGGCGAGGTCGCCAGCGGCTACGGCGAAGCCCGTGGCCTGGCCCGCTCCACTGTGCTGACGATGATGGAGCGGCTGCGCGCGAAGGGGTATCTTCAGCGCCGGCAGCAGGACGGCATCTACCGCTACCAGGCCACCCGTGGCCCGCAGAGCGTGCTGCAGGGTGCCGTGGCCCAATTCGTCGACAACACCCTGCAGGGGTCGGTGTCGCCGTTCGTGGCCTACCTGTCGCAGCGCCAGCAGGTCAGCGACAACGAACTGGCCGAGCTGGAAGCGCTGGTTGCCCAACTCCAATCGCGTCGCCACGAGGGCTGAGCCATGGACACCACGATGCTGATCCCGTTGTTGGAACGGCTGGGCTGGACCAGCCTGCAGACCGTGCTGCTGGTGGCCCTGGTGTACGGCGTGTGCCGCGCGCTGCCGTCGCTGTCGGCGGCGACCCGCTGCCGCCTGTGGTGGCTGGTGTCGCTGCAGGCCGTGCTCGGCCTGTTCTGGAGCCAGCCGCTGCAGCTGGCCTGGTTGCCGGCACCGCAGGCAGTGGCGATGACCGCCACCGATGTGGCTGCCGACATGATCTACCCGCTGGCCCCGGAAGCCTCTGCACAGCTGCTGGCCGCGATGCCGATGCCTGCCGCGGACGTGCCGGCGGTGGCGTGGTGGGCCGTTGCGCTGGCCGCGCTGTGGGTGTCCGGCGTGCTGCTGATGGCATGGCGCACCTTCGGTGAGTGGCGCCAGTGCCGCGCGCTGCTCGCGGCGGCCTATCCCTGCCAGGACGAGGCGCTGGTACAGGCCCTGCAGTTGGCCTCCGAAGCGCACGGCGTGCGCCCTGCACCACGGCTGTGGATGAGCACGCAGGTGGACTCGCCGCAGCTGGTCGGGCCGTTCCGTCCGGTACTGCTGCTGCCGGCCGGCGACAACGCCCTGCAGGGCGATGCGCTGGACCTGGCGCTGACCCACGAGCTGCAGCATCTGCAGCGGCGTGACCTGCAGTGGGGCCTGCTGCCGGCGCTGGCCCAGCATCTGTTCTTCTTCCACCCGCTGCTGCGCCTGTCGGTGCGCGAATACGCCCAGGCCCGCGAGGAAGCGGTGGATGCGGCAGTGGTCGGCCAGCACGGCGCCAGCCGCCAGGCCTATGGTCGCCTGCTGCTGCAGTTGGGCGTGGCACCGCAGCCGCACCTGGGCGTGGCCAGTGCCGCGCCGAGCACCACCAGTCTCAAGCGCCGCCTGATGTCGCTGCAGCCGCGCCGGGCCTGTCCGCGCATCCTGGCGATGGCGTTGACCGCTGTGGTGCTGGTGGTGGGTGTGGCGCCGATGCGCCTGGTTGCCGCGCCGGTGCCGCCGGCACCGCCCGCGCCGCCTGCGGCACCGAAGGCCGTGGTGCCGCCGCCGCCGAAGGCTCCGAAAGCACCGCCCGCACCGCCTTCGTCCGCGCGCGTTCCGGCCGTGCCGGTGGCGCCCGCGCCGCCTGCCGAGCCGGCTGGGGTTGAGGCCTTGTCAGGTCCGGATGATGCAGATGTGGCGGTCGACGTGGATGCGGATGTCGATGTCGATACCGGCATGCACAGTCAACATACGACCTCCCGCACGACCTCCATCACCACCTACGGCCGCCTGGACCTGGGCAAATCGCCGCCGCAGGCCTTCGTGCTGGTCGATGGCGATTCGACCTTCGCCAACGGCGGCATGGACGACGTGACGGTCGCCCGCAGGCAGCTCGGCAAAGGCCCGGCGCTGTGGTTCCGCCAGGGCGACAAGCGCTACGTGGTGCGTGATCCGATGATGATCCAGACCCTGCAGCGTGCCTACAGCGGCGCGGCGGATCTGGGCCGCCAGCAGAGCGAACTGGGCCGCCAGCAGAGTGCGCTGGGTCGCCAGCAGAGCGAACTCGGCAAGCAGATGGGCGAGATGGGCCGCCTGCAGGGTGAGGAGGCACGCCGCATGGCGCTGGCCGCCGCCGAGGCTGCGCGCAGCGCGATGGCAGCGCATGACATCAACCGCGAAGCGGCGGCAGAAGCGGCGAAGGCGGCGCGGGGCGCGACCAACGATGCGGCCGTTGCACGTGAGGCTGCACGTGAGGCCGCCGCAGAGGCACGTCGTGCGATGCAGGAAGTGGACAACGAAACCGCGCGGGCCAGCCACACCCGCGGCATGCAGCGCCTGGCCAGCCAGCAGTCTGAACTGGCCAGCCGCCAGGCGGCGCTGGGCAGCCAGCAGGCCGCGTTGGGTGAACGCCAGGCACGCGTGCATGAGCAGGCGTCGCGGCAGGCGCAGCAGGTGATCGCGCGTGCACTGGCGAGCGGCAAGGCCGAGCGGCTCTGATCGGTGGTGCCGGCCGCTGGCCGGCACCCTCCCCGAGGCCGATCAACCGCAGCTGGCGCGCTCGATCCGGTTCTGACCGTCCACCTGCACGGTCACGCGGTCCTGGCGGAAGTCCATGGTCACCGCCATGCCCGGCTTGACCACCCGCGCGTTGCGCGCGCCGCTGTCGGCCACCAGCTTCTTGAGGGTGGCCTCGTCGGCGGTCTTGCCGGTGAAGGCCTCGAGCGCCTCCGGCCTGCATTCGTGCGCGGCGTCGGCCACTGGCGTTGGCGCGGCGTCGTGGGTGGTGCTGCTGCCGGCGTGGCTGCAGGCGGCCAGCGGCAGGATGGCAAGCAGGGCAAGGGGGCTGAGGCGCATTGTCGGGCTCCACGCGTGGATGGTGGCGCCAGTGTCGCCGCCCTCCCCGTCAGGGCATGTCAACGGGGTTTCACGCTACTGCCCGACCAATGCCAACGTCTCGCGCTCGCGCTGTTCTTCGTGCACCAGCCGCTGCAGCAGCAGGGCCAGGGTCACCACGTCCTGGTGGTTGTGGTCGGCCACCCGGCGCAGGTTGACTGCATCGCCACCACGCAGGAAACGCAGCCATGCGCCCGGGGCTTCCGAGCCGGGCAGGTCGTCTTCGCGCACCACGCGCAGCAGCTGGCGTTCGATGGTGGACAGCTTGCAGTTCTCCCACGTCCCACGATAGCGGCGGCGAGTGGGATAGAGCAGATCGACATGGTCCAGCGCGCTGATCGGGCAACGCTGGCGTGCCAACCGGTAGCGCGCCTTCAGCAACGGCGCGTCGTAGCTGCGGCCGTTGTAGCTGCACAACACGGTGGACGGCTGCAGCCAGCTGGCGAAGGTGGCCAGCATCGCGTCCTCGGCGGCCATCGTCGCCATCAGCAGCTGGCGGATGCGCAGGCCTTCGCCGCGTTGCGGGCACGCATGCCAGTCGGCGGCCCCGATCATGAAGGCGCGGGTGCCGGTGCCGCCGGCCAGGCCGGTGGTTTCGGTATCGAAGAACAGCAGGTCGCGCGGGGATACGTGTTCGCCTTCGCGGCGGGCGAAATCCAGCGACAGCGGCTGTGCCGGAATCGGCTGCGCCTGCAGCGACTCGATCAGGAACAGGCCCGGCGCGATTTCCTCTCCGGGCAGCTGGCGATCCTGCGCACTGGCTCGCACCGGTGCGGAACTGCCGCGTGTGCGCAGGCCGAGCAGGCGATGCAGGCTGCCCACCTCGGGCCGACGCAGCGGTGCGGGGTGCGCAACCGGCGCCGCCGCGCCGGTCGGCTTGTGGCGGATCTCCTGCTCGACCCAGGCAAATACCGAGCGCTCGGCCGGTGGCTGCCGTGCATCGTTGGCGGCCACTGGGGCCGGCACCGTCGGTGGCGGCCCGGGCACGGCCGGCGTGCTCGCCTTCGGGTCGCCGGCCTGCTTCCGCAGCAGGCGCAGCTTGTCCAGGCTCAGGCTCACGGTGCCAGCAGCTCCATCGGGTCGCGGATGGTCACCACCACGTCGGGCACGTGCTGGCAGGCTTCAGCATCGAACAGATCCAGCACGCGCAACGCGAGCGCACGCGGCGAGGTCTCATCCTCTTCCTGCGCGGCCAGAACCGGGCCGACACAGGCCGGGCAGCCGGCCTTGCAGTCGCAGCGCTGCACCAGTTCGCGCGCGCGCTGCACCAGTTCGGCCTGGCGCTGCCACAGCGGCTCGCTGAGGCCAACGCCACCGGGGAAGTTGTCGTACAGGTAAACAGTGGGCACGAACTCCTGCAGCAGCTCGACAACGCCAGGGTCGCCCTCGCTGCCACGCAGCTGGCCACGGCCGCTCTGGTCGGCGATCGCGAACCAGGAACCATCGCCGTTGCCCACGGACTTCTGCAGGTCACGCGCATCGGCCATCACCGCCACGGTGGCGACGATGTGCAGCGCATACGCCGCGCCGAGGAAACCATCGAGCGCATCCTGCTTGCTGGCGAACGCGCGCAGCAACAGCGCCTGCGGCAGCTGCCACCACACCGCGGTGGTATGCAGTTCCTGGTCGGGCAGGTTCACCGGGCCGTAGCCGATGTTCTCGTGGGTGTAGTAGCGGATCTTCTTGTAGCCGGCGACGCGGCGCACCACGTGCACCTCGCCATGGTGCGAATCGCCACGGCCGGCCACGCCGCCGTCGAAGCGGTCCAGCACCTTGAGCTTGGTGAAGTCGATGCTGTCGGTGTAGTAATCCACATGCGTGCGGGTGACGTAGGCCTTGCGGCCTTCCCAGTCCAGCGTCTCTACCTGGTAGGGCGTGGACTGCACCATGTGGATGGCACCCTCGTACAGGGTGAGTGCGGCAGCGGAATAGTCGACCTCGGCGATGATCTGCTGGCGGCCATCGCTGCGATCGACCACCACGAAGTTGCCATCGGCCACCGCACGCAGGCTGACTGCGTTCGCCGGATAGCTGTCGGCGATCCATTCCCAGCGTTCGCCTTCGCGGTGGATCACCTCGGTTTCAGCCAGCGCTTCCAGGAACACTTCCGGATCGATCGGGCCGAAGCCATCGCCGACCCGGAACGGCAGCTCGAAGGCTGCGCAGCGGATGTGGTCGAACAGGATCAGCGGCTGGTCCGGCGCGATGCGCGCGTGCTCGGGCGAGGCCTCGGCGAAGAAGTCCGGATGCCGCACCACGTACTGGTCCAGCGGCTGCGAGCTGGCCACCATCACTCCCAGTGCCGGCTGCTGGCGGCGGCCGGCGCGACCGAAGCGCTGCCAGGTGGCGGCCACGCTGCCGGGGTAGCCGTTGAGGATCACCACGTCCAGGCTGCCGATATCCACGCCCAGCTCCAGCGCCGAGGTGCTGACGATGCCGTCGATGTTGCCGGCGCGCATCGCACGCTCGGTCTCGCGGCGTTCGGTGGGCAGGTAGCCACCGCGATAGGCGCGGATGCGCGGTGCCTTGCGCGGGTCGTGGTCGAAGATGTCCTTCAGGTACTTGGTCAGCACCTCGACCATCAGCCGCGTCTGCGCGAACACCAGGGTCTTCAGCCCGGACTTGATCGCGATGCGCGCGATGCGGTTGCTCTGCGAACGCGCCGAGGCACGCAGGCCCAGGTCTGGGTTGATCACCGGCGGGTTCCACAGCAGTACCTGCTTGGGCCCGCTGGGCGCGCCGGACTCGGTAATGGCGGTGACCGGCGCCTCGATGAGGGCCTCGGCATGCGCCTGCGGATTGCCGATGGTGGCCGAGCACAGGATGAACTGCGGTTGCACGCCGTAGAACGCGCAGATGCGCTTGAGCCGGCGCAGCACGTTGGTGACGTGGCTGCCGAACACGCCGCGGTAGGTATGCACTTCGTCGATGACGATGTAACGCAGGTTCTCGAAGAACTGCGCCCACTTGGTGTGGTGCGGCAGGATCGCCTGGTGCAGCATGTCCGGGTTGGAGACCACGATGTCGCCGTGCAGGCGGATAGCCTGGCGCGCGTCGCCGGGGGTGTCGCCGTCGAAAGTGAAGGCCTTCACCCCCAGGTCGCCGGCGCGGTTGAGCTCCAGCAGCTCGGCCACCTGGTCCTGGGCCAGTGCCTTGGTGGGGAACAGGTACAGCGCCTTGGCCTTGTCCTGCATCGCCGCGCTGACCACCGGCAGGGTGTAGCACAGCGACTTGCCGCTGGCGGTGGGGGTGACGATGGCCACATGCTCGCCGCGCTGGCTGGCTTCCCAGGCCTCGGCCTGGTGGCTGTACAGCTGCTCGATGCCGCGTGCCTTCAGTGCCGCGGCCAGGGCGGGCGGTACCGCATCGGGAATAGGCGCGTAGCGGCCTTCGCGGCCGGGAATGGCGAAGCTGCCGGTGATGCGGTCCTGGTAGCGGCGCTGCAGGCGCGCACTGAGCAGGGCACCGTCGCGGGCGGGCAGGCCGTCGCGGGTAGCGAGCTTCTGCTCGGCATCGGCGGTGCGCTTGGCGAGTTCGTAGGCCATGGAAAGTGGAGCCGGGACGTTTTTCGAGGGGTCACATGGCACCATATTCACGTCTCAGGATGTGAGACATCGCGCGCGAAGGGCGTGAACCGTTCAGTGCCGGACGCGCCGTGAGCGTGATCGGGGGGCGATCTGCACGCCGTTGAGGCGGACAATGACCGCCCAACGGTCGGCAAGCACCACCTCCGCTTCGTTCCAGGCGGCCATGTGGTCGCGTGCAGCGGACGGAAACAGCACGGGAATGCCACCGAGCATGCCATCGTTGAACGGGTGCCTGGGGCGGTAAGCGCCCCCTATGAACGCGCCGCGCAGCAATCGAACCTGATCGTCGTGGACGATGCCCGTCATTGCGCGCAGGGGCGCCAGAGCGGCGTCCTCGTCAGCGTTCAATGTGCGTAGCACGCTGGCCCTGCGCAGCGCACGCAGCCTGCTGCACACGCGTGCCGTCCATTCGGCAATGGCCGCCACGACCATCGCCAGCAGGATTGCCACGCCAACCAGCACTGCTGCGCGCGACATCAGCAGGCGAACGGGTGCGGCGGTAGGAGGGTGGAGGGAGCTGACATGGGGGGGGCCGTAGCGGGAACAGCACAGGATGCAGGCCCCGCCCCGCGGGGGGAATGAAGTTCGTTGCAAACTTCGGCGGTGCTGGCCGCGCATCGGCCAGGCGTGACACACCCTGAATGCCTCTGCCGACGCCAACGAAATCTGAAGCCCGCATCCGTATCCTTGTTCACAGGACGCAACCAACAGGGTGGATGGCGGTGGCAGGACGTGGATCGCAGGGCGCACTGCTGGCTGGCCTGTTGCTGGTTGGGTTTGCGCGCGCGCACGCGCAGCAGGCCGTGCCGGTGCCCGATCCCGCGCCCGCTGCCCCCGCAGATGCTGCGGCGGCAACCACCGCGCCGGTGTCCACCACCCCGCCGCAGGACAACGTCACCACCCTCGGCGAAGTGCGGGCGCTCAAGCCCGAAGACGACCAGCCGCTGGACCTGTACCGCTTCAAGAACCCGGTGAAGTTCGGTGACAACCGCTTCAGCCGCGACTGGAGCGAGCCGCCGTCGCCCGAACAGGTCAGCATGAGCGGCGGCTACATCATGATGGGCGTGGTCAAGGGCGTGATGGCGGCCGCCAAGGGTGTGAACAAGCTCACGGGTGGACCCTCGCAGATCCAGGCCGCCGTGGCGCGGCCACCGCCGGAACTCAGTGCGGAGCAGCAGCGGCGCGCGCTGCGGTTCTCCCAGCAGCAGGATGCCGGCGGCGACACGCCTCCGGTGAAGTAGCGACGGTATATCCTTCGGCCTTCTCCATGGGGGCGTTGCCATGTTGCTGCGTTCGTTCGTCCTGCTGGCGGCCGTGCTGCCGATCCCTGCCTTCGCTGCCGGCATCGCCGGCGACGGCGCGTGCCGCAACGGTGCATTCCCCTCCGAACAGAGCCAGTTCGCACTGGCGCGGGTGGTGGGCACGCAACGCCTGTACCTGCTCGGTGACATGGACGGCTGCCCGGCCAAGGGCGAGCCGGCCTGCCGGCAGCGCAGCTACGTAGTGAACGGCGATGTCGTGGTGACCGGGCGCGACCTCGGCCGCTACCGCTGCGCGTACTTCCCGAACAGAGTGGGCGGCAGTGCGGGCTGGGTGGAGCGCAGCACGCTGCAGCCGCTGCCGGTGGCGACCCCCTCGCTGCAGGACTGGGTGGGTCACTGGAAGGATGGCGACAATGGCCTGCGCATTTCGGTGCAGGGTGGGCAGCTGCAGGTGGAAGGCGATGCCTACTGGCCCTCGGCCAACCCCACGCCGGAACAGCGCCCGTATGGGCCGAACCTGGGCCAGGTGGAAGCGCGCGCGATCCCTCGCGGTGCGGATGTGGAATTTGCCGAGGACACCTGCAGGGTGCACGTGCATTCACTGGGGGACGTACTGATCGTGTCCGACAACAGCGAGTGCGGTGGCATGAACGTGCGTTTCAATGGCGTGTACCGGCGCGCCGGCAAGCGTTGAAAGAGGGATGAAGGGTGGGACCAGTAGATCCACGCCATGCGTGGATGCTGTCTGCGATCCCATCGCTGGATTCAGCGCCGCCGTTCCAGCCACCACAGCAGCGAGGCGCACAGCACGAACGCCAGCCACCACGGCCAGCGCGATCCTGGCACGGGTTGCATCACTGATGCGTTCGCCGGCGTGCTGGAGACCAACGCCTGAGTAGTCGCATCGATCATTACCTGACGATGCAGCGCGGTCGCGGCCCTTGGGTCGAACACATAGCGCCAGACGATGCTGTCGCCATGCTGCAGGCGCTGCCAGCCTGCGTCACGTGGCCACCAGCCGGCGCAGCGCAGGGTCGAGGTCGCGCCATCGACGACCAGCGGTACTCCGTCGCCACCTTCGTTGAAGACCTGCAGCGGCGCCTGCACGCCGCACAGCGTCTGCCGTTCGCCTGCCCAGCTGATCGGCTGCGGTGACCAGAGCGCATCAGCGCTGCCCTGTGCACGCGCCAGCGTGGCCACCACGCTGCTCCACAGTTCGCCGTGGCGGTCGTCGCGCCCGGCGAGCACCCAGCGCCAGCTGTCGGTCATCGGCAGCAGGCCGATGCGGCCCTTGCCAGCCGCGCGCCAGCCGCCGATGGCGGTGCCAGCACGATCCTGCAGAAGCGCGCTGCTGCCCGGCACCTGCAGCGCCAGGACTTCCAGCGCGGGTAGGGAGGCACTGTGCGAACGGCGGTCGGCCTCCTCACCGTAGCCGGTCGGCAACGTGCCGGCGGCGAGCGGGCCGCGTCGTGCGGCGAGGATCGTGCTTTCGCCATCGCCGGGAAGTTCAAGGAGGCGGCTGCTGCCATCGCCCTGCACCGGCAGGCCCAGATCGTGCAGTCGCTGGCGCGCGCTGGCCGAAGGCGCGCCTGCACTGCGCACCAGCACGCCGAGTCCCTCGCGCAGCGCCTGGCGCACGGTGGCCAGCTGGCCTGCACTCAACGCTGCCAGGCTGCGTTCGTCCAGCAGCAGCAGGTCGCTGCGTGCCAGTGTTGCAGCATCGAGCGAAACCGCGCCATCACCCACGCTGAGCCCGGCGCCGGTATCGGCCTGCACCTGCACGCGGATGCCGGCATCGGCGGCCCAGCGGCGCAGGTACTTCAACTCCGGGCCCGGCGCACTGGCACGCACCAGCAGCCGTATGGGGGCGGCCGGCAGGGTCTGCTGCGGCACCGGCGCGCTGTCCACCACATGGCCTTCGGCATCGAGCAGGCGCAGCTGGAACACGCTGCGGCCTTCGGCGCGGGCGATGCCGCTGAGCTTCACGCGCCCGTCCTCGGCAACGTCCGTGCGATCAACCACGCTGTCGGCGGGGTCGAGCAGCTCTGCCTTTGCTTTGGCCACGCCACGCGCCTGTGCCTGGACGTCAAAACGAGCACCGGGAGCGACATCGGCCGGTGGTTGCAGCGCGATCCAGCCGCGCGGCTCCGGTGCCGCCTGCCAACGTACATCCGGCGGCAACAACGCATCGCGATCACGTGCGGCCAGACCTGCACCGACCAGTGTCAGTGTGGACGCCGGATGCTGGCGCAGCGCGGTGGCCAGGTCGGGAACGCGCTGTGCGCCGGCCACGTCGGCAGCTTCGGGCAAAAGCAACAGCGGGCCTTCGCTGGCCGGGAGCGCGCCGGCCTTGCCGGCATCGGTTCCGAGCACGACCAGCCCGCCTGCGGGTTGCTGGCGGGTGGGCGGCACCAGGCAGAAATACAGCAGCGCGGCGACGAAGATCTGCAGTGCGATCACGATCCACCGGCGGCCAGGGTGCGCGGTGTTTCCACGCAGCTGGCGCACGCTGGCGATGACCACGATCAGGGCGAGTGCCAGTGCAATCCACAGGTTCACAGCGGAGGCATTCATGGCTGAGCCTCCAGCGCGTCCAGATAGCGCTGGCCCATTGCATCGGCCGCGCTGCGCCGCATCGCCTGCGGCAGCGGTCGCTGCAGCGCACGCCACAACTGCGCACGCAGGCGCTGGCGGCAGTCGCGGCAGCCGGGTTCGATGCGCAGCTGCTCGATGGCCGCAGCCAGGTCCAGAGCGTCGGGCAGGTAGGCGGCATTGCGTTGCTGCCAGCCGGCCAGCGCATCGAGATCTGGCGTGCCGGTGGCGTCGCCGAGACGTTGCCAGGCTTCAACGATGGCCGGGTCCGGTGCCGCGCGTGCGGCCAAAGGCAGTTCACGGCTTGCCAAGCCGGCACGATCGCCTCCCAGCCGCCGGCCTTCATCGATCGGTGGCAGCTCCGGTCCAACCCGGGCCAGATAGATGCGTTCGGCCTGCTGCACCTGCTTGATGAAGCCGAGCGCCTTGTAGGCGAACGGCAGCGCCTGCTCCGGGCGACCCTGGCGCAGCTCGCCCTCGGCCGACCACATCTGGTCAAGCGCGGCCTTCAGCGTGGCGCGGGTCTGTGGGTCGAGCAGGGTGGCCGCTTCGGCATGGTCGTGGGTATGCCCATACTCGGAGAGCACATCGGTGGCGCTGCCGAACACCGGTGGCGTATCGGCGTTGGCAGACTTGCCGCCGTGATCGTGGCCATGCTCATCGTGCGCTCCGGCCTCGGCACCATGGTCGTGATCGTGGTCGTCTGCGGCGGGCGTATCGCTGGTGGGCAGGTCGCTGGTCGGCGGCGGCTTCGGTGCACCTTCGCTTTCCTCGCCCAGGAACTGGCCATAGCGCAGGCGCAGGATGCGCTGGTCGACACCGATCGCATCGCTGCGCTTCACGAAGTCTTCGGCAGCCAGGCTGCGGCGCTGCCGGATCAAGGCTTCGGCATCGATGATGATCTGCCGCTGGCTGCGGAAGTAGGCCGGCAGTGTCTTCTTGATGCGGCCTTCCAGTTCGGCACCGAGTGCCACCTCGGCGCTGGGCAGGCGCAGGATCACGCTGCTGCTGCGCCCGGTCTGCGGCGTGGGCGCATGGTTGTCGCGCACTTCCAGCTGGGCGATCACATCGTTGCCGGGTTGCGCGCCCAGCGCGGCGAGGTTGAGCGTATGCGCGAAGCGGCGTGCAGTCGGTTCGCCGCTGCCCGTGAGGCCGACGCTGCGCCTCACGAAGGTGATGTTCTCGCCGCTGCCCTGGGTGGTGGTGATCGACAGCGTTGCCTGCGCGGCCACGCCATAGTCGTCGCTGGCCTCGAAGCGCAGCGCCCACTGGCGTTGCCCGGGCGTGCCCAACACCAGGCTGGCCGCGGGCTCCAGTACGCGCACGCTGGGTGCACGGTCGGCCACCACATCCAGCCGATACAGACGGGTTTCGGCCAGCGCAGGTTCGCTCACCACGCGGTACAGCGCTGGCGCGCGTGCCACATCGTGGGCCTGCCACTGTCCGTCCTGTGCGCTCAGCGGCAGGCGTCGGCCATCGTGGAACTGCAGCCAGGCCTTGTCCGGCGCGCGGTCGAAGCGCAACGACCACGACAGCCGGCTGTCGGCGGCCACCTTGGCATCCAGCGCGTTCTGGGAAAGCGTGGCTTGCCCGGTATAGGCGGGTGCGTCGATGCGCAGGCGCGTCGACTGCAGGTGCAGGGGGCCCGCGGCGGCCGTGCTGCCAGGTGCCGCCGTACGGGCTGGCGCGGAGCTGGGGCTGGAACGTGGCCAGCCGACTGCCAGTGCAACGATGGCCAGGCCTGCGATCCAGCTCAGGGCCAGCGCCCTGCGCGGCCAGCGCGGACGCAGGTCCGGTGTCGTGCGCTCCAGCGTGGCCAGCACATGCGCGCGCTGGCGCTGCTGCAGCGGATTGAGTGTGTCGGCATCGGCGAACAGCAGGTCGGCACTGTCCTCGCTGGCACCGCTGCCATCGAGCTGGCGCTGCAGCCATTGCCGGTCCAGCTGGCGGGCACGTGCCGTGGCGAAGGCCGCGCAGGCGAGCAAACTGACCGTGCCGACCACGCAGGCGACATCGAAACCCGCCAGGCGCAGCGCGAGTACCGTTGCGGCCAGCGCCCACGGCAGGCCCAGCAGCAGGGTGATGAGCGCACGACGGCGGCGCGCGCGTTGCCAGGCGTGCTGCAGGGTGTTCATGCGGCCACCCGGCGTCGGGCACTGCTGGCCATCCAGCGTTCCAGCGCGAACAGCAGCACGATGGCCAGCAACAGCCAAGGCGTCGGCTCACGCGGCGGTGGTGTTACAGCAGGCAATGCGGCCCGGTGCGGCGCCTGGTCACGTGCATCGCCCAGCCGCGGAGCCGTGGGCGGCTGCAGCGCCAGCAGCAGGGCACGTGGCAACTGCGGATCGCGCAGCGCAGCGTTGCTGGCGGCATTCCAGTCGCCGGGCAACGACAGCAGTTGGCCTTGGCCGATGCGTTGCTGCCATAGCAGCGGTACGCCCTCGGCGTCGCGCAACAGGATGCGGGCGCTGGCAGCAGGCTTGCCGGCACTCATGACAAGACCGCCGTCGCGCAGCCACGCCTGCCAGTTCGCCGGCAGTGCATCGTTGCGGCTCCACACGCCAATCTCGCCGCGTTCGGGCACAACATCCTCCGCCAAGGGCGAGGGCAGTGCCTGCACGCCCCACGCGCGCTGCAGTGCGTTCAACCAGTGCTGGGTAGTGGCGGATGCCTCGCCGTGCACGCGTAGTCGAGGCAGTGCCACTGCCGTCTGCGGCGGTGTGACCGGCATCGGCTGCGTGTGCCATTGCACGTCGCGCGACAGCTGCAGGCGGGCGCCATCCAGGCCAGGCAAGGGATCGGGAACGTGCACGGTCAACGCGGTGCCCGCGGGCAGCTGTGCGTCCAGTTCACGCAACAGGCTGGGCAGCGATGCGCTGGATACCGGTGGCGCATGATCGATGGCGGGGAAGCCGGGTGCCAGCCAGTGCCAGTTGCCCTCTTCGGCGGTGCCGCGCAGTGCGGTCGCGTCCAACCCCGGTGCCACGACCGTCCACGCCGCGGGGAGCGGGGCAGGGCCGGTCAACGCTGGCCGCGCCAGCAACAGGGCCAGCGCGGCCAGCAACAGCAGGCGCACCAGCAGCAGCGGCCAATCATCGAAACGGATGCGCTGGCGCGGCCGGATCTGTGTGCGCAACCAGCGCAGCGCGGCGAAATCCAGCGGCGTATACGGATGGCGCCGGGCGAGGTGGATCAGCAGCGGCAGCAGCCAGGTGGCTAGCGCCGCCAGGCCCAGCGGGAACAACAGGTTCATGCGCCGCTCCCACGGCCGAACAGCGCCTGCAGCGGTTGGTCCAGCGGCTGGTCGAGCCAGCCGCTGGCATGGGCGATGCCGCCGGCCTGCAGCCGCGCCTGCAAGGCGGTGCGTGCAGCGGCAAAGCGCTGCAGGTAGTCGGCGCGGATCGCCGCGCCGTCGCCCAGCAGTTCGTCGCCGGTTTCGGGATCGCGGAAACGATGGCCGGCATCAAACGGGAAATCCCGCTCGTCGGCCGTCAGGATCTGCAGCAGCCCCACCTCGCGGCGCGCGCTGGCCAGCTGCTCCAGCAGGACGATGCCCGCCTCATCGAAACCATCGCCGATCGCCAGCAGCAGGTCGCCCGGGCGCACGCGCTCCCACAGGGGGCGCAGTCGATCGGCGGCGGGCCAGCTGCCGCGCGCCTGCAGCGCATGCAGCTGCAGATGTACCCGGTCGCGCTGTCGCGCACCGCTGGCGGCAGGCACCAGTTGAAGCCCATCGCCATTGATCACCAGCAGGCCAAAGCGGTCACCCTGCTGCAGGGCCAGTTCGACCAGGCAGGCGGCCACGCCGCGCATATGGTCCAGGCGCGTGCGCTGTGGTGCTGCGCGATCGGCCTGGCTGGCCGAGGCGGTGGCATCGAGCAGCAGCCAGGCCGTGATCGGGCTTTCGCGTTCCGATTCGCGCACGAAGAAGCGATCCGAACGCGCGTACAGCTTCCAATCGATCTGGCGCAGCTCGTCACCCGGCTCGTAGGCACGGTACTGCGCGAACTCAAGGCCGGCGCCGCGGCTGCGGCTGGCATGCTGGCCGATGCCGCTGGCACCACTGGCCAGGCGTGGCCGCAGGCGCAGCATGCGCAGGCGCGCACGCAGTTCCGGTGGCAACGTCAGCGGCATGCCTGCACTCACGCCTGGATCAACCCGGGAACGGCACGGCCTGCAGCAGGGCGGCGACCACGTCGTCGGCACGCTTCTGCTCGGCCTCGGCGGCGAACGACAGCAGCAGGCGGTGGCGCATCACCGGTGCGGCCAGTGCCTGCACATCCTCGCGGGTGGCAGCGAAGCGGCCCTGCAGCAATGCGCGCGCTTTCGCCGCCAGCACCAGTGACTGCCCGGCACGCGGGCCGGCACCCCATTTCACCCACTGGTTGATCGCGGCCGGCGCGCCATCGCCGGGCCGGCTGGCGCGCACCAGGCGGGTGATCCAGGCCAGCACGTCGGGGCTGACATGCACCTGGCGCACCGCGGCCTGCAACGTGATCACCGCCTCGGCGTCCATCACCTTCGGTACTGCGTCGGTGGCGCCGCCGGTGGTCTGCTCCAGGATCTGGCGTTCCTCGTCCTCGCTGGGGTAATCCACCAGCACGTGCAGCAGGAAGCGGTCCAGCTGCGCTTCCGGCAGCGGGTAGGTGCCGGCCTGCTCGATCGGGTTCTGCGTGGCCAGCACGAAGAACGGCGCAGGCAATGCGTAGGTGGTGCCGGCGTAGCTGACCGTGCGTTCCTGCATCGCCTCCAGCAGCGCGGCCTGGGTCTTGGGCGGGGTGCGGTTGAGTTCGTCGGCCAGCAGCAGGTGGGTGAAGATCGGGCCCTGCTGGAAGCGGAAATGGCGATGGCCGGTGCCGTGGTCTTCTTCCAGCAGTTCGGTGCCGAGGATGTCGCTGGGCATCAGATCGGGCGTGAACTGCACGCGCCGGAACTGCAGCTCCAGTGCCTGCCCCAGCGAGCGCACCAGCAGGGTCTTGCCGAGGCCTGGCGCACCTTCCAGCAGGCAATGGCCGCCGGCCAGCAGGCCGATCAGCAGCTGTTCGACCACGCTGTGCTGGCCGACCACGGCACGGGCCAGGGCGCCGCGCAGCGCATCCAGGCGCGGCAGCAGGGAATCGAGGTCGGGGGTGGTCATGGGCGTGCAGGTCCTGTCAGTTGTTCAGCGCGTACATCACGATGTTGACGCCGAAGCGGGTGTTGTCTTCGGCCAGGAAACGCTTGTTGCGCCAGTCGTAGTCCCACTCGCAGCCGTAATCCTTGTTGCTGTAGAGCAGGCCCAGGCGGCCATCGACCTCGATGCCCTTCAGGTAGTCGTGCACCAGGTCATCGCCCCAGCCGTTGAGCTCGAAGCTGGTGGCGGGCGGGCCGTCCGGGAAGCGGAAGAAACTGCGGTACAGCGCGTGGCTGTTGGGCAGCTTCTGCAATGCCTTCGGCCCGAACAGGCGGCCCATCTGCGCCTCGAACGAGGTGGCGAACAGGCCATCGATGTCGTGGTTGCAGTCGTCGACGAACACGAAGCCGCCATTGCGCACGTAGCGCACGAAGTTCTGCCGCTCGGCGGCGTTGAACTCGACCAGCGTGTGCCCGGCCAGGTAGCAGAACGGCGCTTCCAGCATGCGCGGGTCGGCCAGTGCCACCACGTGCTCCTGCGGGTCCACGCGCAGCGAGGTGTAGTCGATCAGCGAGGTGATCAGGTTGGACGGCATGCGCGCGTCCACGTCCCAGTCACCGGAGTCGTACTGCAGGCGGGTGAACCAGAAGTCGTAGCGCGAACTGCGCGGGCCTGCCTGCGCCCAGGCCGGCAGCGCCGCCGCCGAAGCGGCAGCGGCCAACCAGCGCAGGCAGGCCCGGCGATCCATCAGACCGCGTCGGACAGCGAGGTGAAGGTGAAATCGCGCAGCTTCATCGGCGGGATCATCATCACGTAGCTGGATTCATCGCCGGCCACGCGCACCGGCTTGCCCAGCTCTTCGATGTTGTTGAGCATGATCACCGGCGACTCGTTGAAGCGGAAGTTCTTCACCGGGTGCTTGATCTGGCCGTTCTCGATGTAGAAGGTACCGTCGCGGGTCAGGCCGGTCAGCAGTACGGTCTGCGGATCGACCATGCGGATGTACCAGGTGCGGGTGACCAGGATGCCCTTCTGGGTGCCACGCACCAGTTCGGCGGTGCTCTTGTCACCACCGCTCATCAGCAGGTTGCCCGGGGTGGCCTTGGCGGTCTTGCCCTGCTTCTGTGCCCAGAAGCGCGAGTAGTCCAGGTTGGCGATCTTGCCGTTCTCGATGATCGCCATGCGCTCGCGCGGCATGCCTTCGCCATCCCACGGCAGCACCGGTGCATCCGGATGCCATGGGTCGGCGATCATGGTCACGCGCGGGTCGTAGACCTGCTCGCCCAGCTTGTTGCCACCGCCCTTCTTCGACAGGAAGCTGCGGCCTTCATCGGCCGAGCGGGCGCTGAAGAAGTTCATCATGAAGCTGATCAGGCCCGCGGCCGCAGCCGGTTCCAGGATCACCGTGTACTTGCCCGGCTCCAGCGCCTTGGCTTCGGCCGATTCGGTAGCCTTGCGCATGGCGATGCGGATGTCCTGGTCGGCCTTGAAGTCCGCTGCGTCCTTCAGGTTGCGGCCGACCCAGCCCGAACCACGGCCATCTTCGGTGCGCACCGTGCAGGTGTAGTCGAAGTTGGTGGTGCGCTGGTAGGCAAAGTTGCCGTTGCTGTTGGCGGTGGCCTGGAAGCCCTGGCCATCCTCGAGGAAGCCGGCGGCAATCAGACCATGCCCGCGGCACGGTGCGATCGAATCGGCGGCAACCTTGGCACGGAACGCCGGGTCGATCGCCGCGGTGGATTCGCTGAAGGTCGGGCTGGCGCGGTAGCTCTGCTTGCCGATGGCCGGCATGAACTCCGGGTTCTCCGGGGCCAGGCGCGCCAGGTCTTCGGCACGGCGCACCACCCGTTCCAGCGCGGCATCGTCGAATTCGTTGATCGAGGCGGTGCCGACGCGCTTGCCGAAGGCAACGGTGACCGCCAGCTCGGTGTTGTCGACGATGCCACTGGTGGACACATTGTTCAGCGCGAAACGGATGTTGCCGCTGATCGCGCCGGCCAGCACGGCAGTGCACTCATCGGCCTTGGACAGGGCGATGACCTTGTCGAGGATGGCCTTGGCCTGGGCTTCGGTGAAGATACTCATGGTGTAAGGGCTCCTGACCGGTCAGCCGAGGCTGCGTGCGGTGTTGATGACGTTGATGCCGTTGAAGCGCGCGGTCGACGAACCGTGCGAGACCGCCGAGACCTGGCCCGGCTGGCCCTTGCCGTCGAAGAACGAACCGCCCAGGCGGTAGTCGCGCTCGTCGGCCACGGCAGTGCAGGCATTCCAGAATTCCGGCGTGCGGATCTGGTAGGCCACGTCCTCCAGCATGCGGGTGATCTGGCCGTTCTTGATCTCGTAGAACAGCTGGCCGCCGAACTGCGCGTTGTAGCGCTGCTGGTCGATCGAGAACGAGCCGTCGCCGATGATGTAGATGCCGTTCTCCACGTCCTTGATCAGGTCCGGCACGCTCAGCGGCTGCTTGCCCGGCGCCATCGACACGTTGGCCATGCGCTGGAACTGCACGCTGGACCACGAGTCGGCATAGCAGCAGCCGTCGGACTCGGTCTTGCCGAGGATGTGGGCCTGGTCGCGGATGGTCTGGTAGTCCACCAGCTTGCCGTTGCTGATCAGGTCCCAGCGCTTGCACTTCACGCCTTCATCGTCGTACGCCACCGCGCCGAGGCTGCCCGGCTGGGTCTTGTCGGCGAAGATGTTGACGTGCTCGCTGCCGTACTGGAAGTGCTGTTCGCGCTTGTCCAGGGTGGCGAAGCTGGTGCCGGCATAGTTGGCTTCGTAGCCGAGCACGCGGTCCAGTTCCAGCGGGTGGCCGATCGACTCGTGGATGGTCAGCCAGGTGTGCGACGGGTCGAGCACCAGGTCGTACTTGCCCGGCTTCACCGACGGTGCCTTCAGCTTCTCCTGCGCCTGTTTGGCGGCGGCGATGGCGTCCTCCTTCATGTCATAGGAGGTGCTGTAGTTGACCACGCCGTTCGGGCTGACCACCTTGCCGGCGGCGGCGCCATCGAGGTACTCGTAGCCCAGGCCCATCGGCGAGGACAGGCCCTCGCGGGTACGGAACTTGCCGCTGGCCTTGTCGATCGCGGTGATCGTCATCGGTGCCCAGATGCGATGCACGTCCTGGTCGATGTAGGAGCCATCGGTGGAGGCGAAGTACTTCTGCTCGTTGACCAGGAACAGCATCGAATTGACGAAGCTGGCACCGGCGCCCATCGCGGCGGCGTTGACATCCAGCAGCAGGTCGACCTTGTCCTTGATCGGCACCTCCATGGCGTTCTTGCGGATCGGCGTGCGCCAGCTCACCTCGCCCACGCCCGGCGCCTTGGCCAGCTGCACCGGTGCGGTCTGCACGCCGGCATTGGCCTTGGCGATCGCTGCCGCCTGCTGCGCGGCCCTGGCCACGTCGGCGGTGCCCAGCGCATTGGTGGCGGCGAAGCCCCAGGCACCGTTGACGATCACGCGGATGCCCACGCCGGTGGACTCGGTGTTCACCACGTTCTGCACCTTGTCCTCGCGGGTGATCACGAACTGGCGCAGGTAGCGGCCGATGCGCACGTCGCAGTAGGTGGCACCGGCACTGCGCGCGGCCTGCAGGGCGGCGTCGGCCAGGCGTTTCTTCAACGCCGGGTCGAGGCTGGACTGCAGCTGCTCGGCGGCGATCACCTTGCCGAAGAAGGAGGGCACGATCAGCCCGCCCGCGGTAAGCCCGGTCAGGGCCAGGAAGTCACGTCTTTGCAAGGCTGCTCTCCATGTCGAAGGATGGGTGGCTCAAGCGCCGAGACTGCGCGCGGTGTTGATGATGTTGATGCCGTTGAAGCGGGTGGTGGACGAACCGTGCGAAACCGCCGAGACCTGGCCGGGCTGGCCTTTGCCATCGAAGAACGAACCACCCAGGCGGAAATCGCGTTCATCGCAGATGGCGGTGCAGGCGTTCCAGAACTCCGGCGTGCGGATCTGGTAAGCCGCGTCCTCGACCATGCCGGCGATCTTTCCGTCCTTGATCTGGTAGTACAGCTGGCCGCCGAACTGCGCGTTGTAGCGCTGCTGGTCGATCGAATACGAACCGCGGCCGTGGATCCAGATGCCGTTCTCCACGTCCTTGATCATGTCCTCGACGCTGAGCGGCTGCTTGCCCGGCGCCAGCGAGACATTGGCCATGCGCTGGAACTGCACGCTGGCCCAGGAATCGGCATAGCTGCAGCCGTGCGATGCGTCGCGGCCGAGGATATGAGCTTCATCGCGGGTGGCCTGGTAATCGACCAGGATGCCGTCGCGCACCAGGTCCCAGCGCTGGGTCTTCACCCCTTCGTCGTCATAGCCGACCGCGCCGAGGCTGCCCGGCTGGGTCTTGTCGGCGAAGAAGGTGACGATGTCGCTGCCCCAGCGGAACCCTGCATCGCGCTTGTCCAGCGTGGCGAAGCTGGTGCCGGCGTAGTTGGCTTCGTAGCCGAGCACGCGGTCCAGCTCCAGCGGGTGGCCGACGTTCTCGTGGATGGTCAGGAACAGGTTGGACGGGTCCAGCACCAGGTCGTACTTGCCGGGCTTCACCGACGGCGCCTTCAGTTTCTCGCGTGCGTGGCGGGCAGCGGCGATGGCGTCCTCGACCGGGTCGTAGGAATCGCGGTAGGCGGTGATGCCACCGGGCAGCTGGACCTTGCCGCGCGCATCACCCTCGAGGAACTCGTAGCCCATGCCCATCGGCGAGGACAGGCCGGCGCGGGTGCGGAATTTGCCGCTGGCCTTGTCGATGGCGGTGGCGGTGAACGGCAGCCAGATGCGGTGGATGTCCTGGTCGATGAACGAGCCATCGCTGGAGGCGAAGTACTTCTGTTCGTTGACCAGGAACAACGTGGAATTGATGTAGTCGGCACCCGCATTCAGCGCGGCGGCGTTGAGCGCCAGCAGCAGCTCGACCTTGTCCTGGATCGGCACTTGCATGGCATTGCGGCGGATCGGCGTCTGCCAGCGCACCTCACCCACCGACGGCGTCGGTGCCAGCTGCACCGGACGGGTCTGGATGCTGGCGTTGGCGCGGGCAATCGCAGCGGCCTGCTCGACCGCCGCGCGTACCGCCGCCTCGGTCTGTTGATGGGTGGCGGCGAACCCCCAGGCACCGTTGACGATCACCCGCACGCCCACGCCGGACGACTCGCGGTTGGTGACATTGCCGACCTGGTGCTCGCGGGTGATGACCGACTGGTTGAGGTAGCGGCCGATGCGGACGTCGCAGTAGCTGGCCTTGGCGTTGCGCGCGGTGGCCAGGGCGACCTCGGCCAGGCGCCGGCGCTGGGCGGTATCGACCGGGGCCAGCAGCTGCTCGGCAGCGATGGCTCGGGAATGCGGCAGCAGCAGGCCGGCCAGGCCCAGACCGGAAACAGCCAGGAACTCACGTCGTTGCACAGCGTTTCTCTCTCTCGCTTGCGTGCGGCCGGCAACAGGCCGAGCCGATCACGTCAACCCCTCGACTTTCGCCAGCGCAGCACGTCCGGGCAAGTGACTGCAGTCATGGTTGGGGAGGGTTTCGGCAGGGCTTGCAGCCCTGCACCCGCCGAATCAACGCCAACGTCAAAAGCTGGCATTCCGAGGGGTGGCGGGGCGGTGTCGGAGTGCGGGGACGCCGCAAGTACGTCCGTGTAGGCTTGGCAGCCGCATCCATGCGGCTGACACCCCGCACTCCGACACCGCCCCGCCTCTGACAGATTCCCTGTGCTGTTGGTAGGTGTCGACCTTGGTCGACACATCTGTCAGATATCGAAATGAATCGAATGAGATCTGACAGATCTCCGGAAATTGTCGAAGGCGGGATGGGTCCGGTTGCGGGGGTGTCCGCGGCATGGATGCCGCGGCCAAGCCCCCAAGGGTGAGGGCGCTTTGCTTGCGAAGCACTGCTTCGCAAGCGCCCGAACGCACAGCCGCCAGCGGCTGGGCCGGACCCCGGAGGGGGGTTTACGGCGTCCCCCGCAACCGGACCCATCCCGCCATCCCACAGGAAGCCCGCTTCTGCCTTTGCTGTTGCTCCGGCTCCGGCTCCGGCTCCGGCTCCGGCTCCGGCTCTGGCTCTGAGCAGGTGCAGGGCGCAGCCCTGCTCAGTCATCCCCCCTCGTGCACAATGGAGCCGACCCCGCCTGGACACCGTCCTGATGTCGAGCAAGCCGTATTCAGAAGCCTGCGAGCGCAACCGCGAACCGATCGCCACCGCACTCGACCCGTGGATGGGCGACCGCCACCGGCTGCTGGAGATCGGCAGCGGCACCGGCCAGCACGCCGCGTTCTTTGCCGAGCGCTGGCCGTGGCTGCGCTGGCAGCCCAGTGATCATCCCGACCACCTGCCTGGCATCGAGGCATGGCGCGCCGAAGCGGCCTTGCTGAACCTGTTGCCGCCGCTGGCGCTGCAGGTGGAACTGCCGCCGGCACCCGGCCTGAGTTTGCCGCAGGGCAGCACATTCGACGCCGCGTTCAGCGCCAACACGCTGCACATCATGGGCTGGGAACACGTGCAGGCGCTGTTCTCCGCGCTGCCACCGGTGCTGCGCCACGGCGCGCTGCTGGCGGTGTACGGCCCGTTCAACTATGGCGGCCGCTACACCAGTGACAGCAATGCGCAGTTCGATGCCTGGCTGAAAGCGCGTGATCCGCGCAGCGGCATCCGCGATAGCGAAGCGGTGCAGGCGCTTGCTGCCGACAACGGGTTCACCCGACTGGGCGATGTGGCGATGCCGGCCAACAACCGCCTGCTGCTGTGGCGGCTGGGGTAAACCGGCGGTAGTGCCGGCCGCTGGCCGGCAACCTGTTGCCTGGATGGATGCCGGCCAGCGGCCGGCACTACCTGTTTCGCGGCGTTACGCCACCTGCACGATGTGCAGCGCCTTCGGATTGCGCCACTGCGCCAGCAGGGCAGCCTCTCGCGCCTTGGCCTGCGCGAAGTGCGCTTCCTTGACGTGGCCATAGCCGCGGATGTGCTCGGGAATGCTGGCGATCTCCACCGCCAGGGCCAGGCGGCCGTCTTCCAGGCCGTCCAGCAGCACCTGCACGGTCGCCTCGTAGTCACCGATCAGCTTGCGCTCCATGCGGCGCTCTTCAGTGCGCCCGAACACATCGAAGCGGCCGCCACGCAGGAATTTCAGCTTCGCCAGCAGGCCGAACGCCTTGAACATCCACGGGCCGTATTCCTTCTTCAGCAGCCGGCCCTGCTCGTCCTTCCTGGCGAACAGCGGCGGCGCCAGGTGGAAGCGCAGCTGGTAGTCGCCCTCGAACTGCTGCTGCAGGCGGCGCTGGAAGTCGCCGCTGGTGTACAGGCGCGCCACTTCGTATTCGTCCTTGTATGCCATCAGCTTGAACAGGTAACGGGCGACGGTCTCGGTCAGCGCGGTGGAGCCGCCGATGCGCTCGGCTTCGGCGGCGCGCACGCGCGACACCAGATCGCGATAGCGGTTGGCGTAGGCTGCGTCCTGGTACTCGACCAGGAACGCGGCGCGGCGCTCGATCATTTCATCCAGTGAGCGCGACAGGCGCGCGTCGTCCAGCGGCAGGAACGCCACATCGCCACCGTGCGAGGGCAGGCCCCGCAGTTCGCGCTCGTCGCCGGTGTTGCGCGGTGCGGCGGTGGCACCCCATTCGTTGCCCTCCCATTCGCCCGGCGGCAGCGGATGCAGCGGGCCCGGGGTCGATTCGGTATCGGTGTGGCGGTTGCGCACCAGGCCAGCCGCCTGCTGCACGGCCTGCGGGTCGACCACGGCCAGGCGGCCCCAGGCGAAGGCCTGCTGGTTCATTGCCACGGCGGCGCCGTTGAGTTCGATGGCACGCATCAGCGAGTCGAACGACAGCGGCACCAGGCCCTGCTGCCAGGCATAGCCGAGGATGAACAGGTTGGCGGCGATGGCATCGCCCAGCAGCGCGGTGGCCAGCTGGGTGGCATCGAGCAGCAGCGGTTCCTGGCCACCCAGCGCCACGCGCACACCGGCGACGATGTCGGCGGCGGGGAACTGCATGTCCGGGCGGGTGGTGAAGGTGCCCGGCATCGCCTCGTAGGTGTTCAGCACCACCTGCGAACGGCCGGCGCGCACCTTCGACAGTGCCCAGTAGTCGTTGACCACCACCATGTCGCAGCCCAGCACCAGGTCGGCCTCACCGGCGGCGATGCGCACGGCGTGGATGTCGTCCGGCCGGCGCGCGATGCGGATGTGCGTGGTCACCGCGCCGCCCTTCTGTGCCAGGCCGGTCTGGTCGAGCACGGTCGCGCCCTTGCCTTCCAGGTGGCCGGCCATGCCCAGCAGCGCGCCGATGGTCACCACGCCGGTACCGCCGACGCCGGTGATCAGGATGTTCCAGGGCTGTTCCAGCGTACCGCGCACCACCGGTGCCGGCAGGTTGTCCAGCAGCGTGGAGGCATCGCGCTTGCTGCCCTTGCGCGGCTGGCCACCGTGCACGGTGACGAAGCTCGGGCAGAAGCCGTTCACGCACGAATAGTCCTTGTTGCAGTTGGACTGGTCGATCTCGCGCTTGCGCCCGAATTCGGTTTCCTTCGGCAGCACCGACACGCAGAAACTCTTCTTGCCGCAGTCGCCGCAGCCTTCGCAGACCAGCGAATTGATCATCACCCGCTTCTGCGGGTCTTCCAGCTTGCCGCGCTTGCGACGACGGCGCTTCTCGGTGGCGCAGGTCTGCTCATAGATCAGGATGGAGACACCCTTCACTTCGCGCAGGCGCTTCTGCACGGCATCCAGTTCGCTGCGGTCATGGAACTCGACATCGCTGGGGAAGTGCTCGCGCTGGCCGGTCCACTTGCCGATGTTGTCCGACAGCACCACGATGGTGTGGATGCCTTCGGCGCGCATCTGCCTTGCGATGTCCGGCACGCTCAGCGGGCCGTCCACCGGCTGGCCGCCGGTCATCGCCACCGCATCGTTGTAGAGGATCTTGTAGGTGATGTTGACGCCGGCGGCGACCGCCTGGCGGATCGCCAGCGAACCACTGTGGAAATAGGTACCGTCGCCCAGGTTCTGGAACACGTGCGGCGTATCGGTGAACGGCGCCTGCCCGGCCCAGGTCACGCCTTCGCCGCCCATGTGGGTGAAGGTGTCGGTGCTGCGGTCCATCCAGGTCACCATGTAATGGCAACCGATGCCGGCCAGCGCACGCGAACCTTCCGGCACCTGGGTGGAGGTGTTGTGCGGGCAGCCCGAGCAGTAGTGCGGCACGCGCGGGAAGCTGGCGCGCGGCAACGCAAGCTCGGCTTCCTTTTCCTGCATCCACTGCAGGCGCTGTTCGATCGAGTCGTTGTTGAAGAACTTCTGGATGCGGCGGCCGATCACGCCGGCGATGGTGGCCGGCGTCAGTTCACCGGTGGACGGCAGGATCCATTCACCGCTCTCGTCGTACTTGCCGACGATGGACGGGCGCTGGCCCCAGCTGGCCGGCCAGTTGAAGAACTGCTCCTTCATCTGGCGCTCGATGAAGGCACGCTTCTCCTCCACCACGATGATGTCTTCCAGGCCCTGCGCGAAGCGGGCGATGCCCTCCGGTTCCAGCGGCCAGGTCATGCCGACCTTGTACACGCGGATGCCGATGTCGGCGCATGCTGCTTCGTCCAGGCCCAGGTATTCCAGCGCCTGCAGCACGTCCAGGTAGCTCTTGCCGGTGGTGACGATGCCCAGCCGCGCGCGCGGTGCATCCATCACCACCTTGTCGATGCCGTTGGCGCGGGCAAAGGCCTGCGCCGCCTTCACCGCATAGCGATGCAGGCGCATTTCCTGGTCCAGCGGCGGGTCCGGCCAGCGGATGTTGAGGCCGCCGCCGGGCATGTCGAAGTCTTCGGGCAGCACGATGCGGCGGGCCAGCGGATCGACCTCGACCGAGGCCGACGATTCCACCGTTTCGGCGATGGTCTTGAAGCCGACCCAGCGGCCGGTATAGCGGCTCATCGCCCAACCGAGCAGGCCCATGTCGAGGATGTCCTGCACGCCGGCCGGGTTCAGCACCGGCATCATCGCGCTGACGAACTCGTCCTCGCTGCCATGCGGCAGGGTCGAACTGCGGCAGGCATGGTCATCGGCAGCCAGCGCCAGCACGCCGCCGTAACGCGAGGTGCCGGCGGCGTTGGCGTGCTTGAACACGTCGCCGCAGCGGTCCACGCCGGGGCCCTTGCCGTACCACATGCCGAACACGCCCTGCACGTTGGCGCCGGGGAACAGGTTGGTCTGCTGGGTGCCCCAGACCATGGTGGCGCCCAGATCCTCGTTGAGGCCGGGGGTGAACTTCACCCTGGCCGCTTCCAGGTGCTTGCGCGCGCGCCACAGTTCCAGGTCGAAGCCCCCCAGCGGGCTGCCACGGTAGCCGCTGACGAAGCCCGCGCTGTCGATGCCTTCGGCGGCATCGCGCAGGCGCTGCATCAGCGGCAACCGCACCAGTGCCTGCACGCCACTCAGGTAGATCCGCCCCTCGTTGCGGGTGTACTTGTGGTCGAGCGTGTAGTCACGGTCGATCAGGTCGGCGGAAGAGGGCGAAGTGAGTTGCGCGGTACTGGTCATGGCTGGCCCGGTAGGATCGGCTGGCACCGGCCGCGTGCGGGCACGCGGCGGGAAAGGCGCGGATTGTAGCAGCGCGCCCGTAATGCCCCCGGCACTCGCGCCCGCGCCGCTGCTGGGGTTAGGATCGGGCAGAGAGAGGGAGGCTGCGGTTGCAGCCTGGGGAGAAGGGATGTCAGTTCCAGGAAAGATCCTGGCCAGCGTTCTGCTGGCCTCGGGAGCGGCCACAGCGTGGGCGGCGCCGGCGTTGCCGGCCCCCCAGGAGTTCTACTTCGACAGCGATCCGGCCGCCGCGCCGATGGTGGCGGTGCAGGGCGAGGGCGATGAGCTGGTCGCCCAGCTGCTGAAGCTGCGTGAACGCGGCAGGCGTGCCGTTGAAGCCACGGTGCAGCTGGCGATGGTGGCCGGTGCACAGGGCCGTGGCGAGCTGGCCGAGCAGTTGTATGGCGAGGCCATGAAAGAGGCGCCGGCCCAGAGCAGCAGTGGCCGCAGCGTGCGTTGGAACTACGGCTGGGACCTGCTTCGCCAGGGCAAGCCGGAAGCGGCGCTGGAACAGTGGCTGGCCTCGGCGGGCAATGCGCGCACGAAGCCCAGCTGGGTGCCGCCGACCTATGCGTTGGCGCTGTGGCGCTCGGGGCAGAAGCAGGAGGCGGTGCAGTGGTATGCGGCGGCGGTGCGGACCGAGCCGTCGCAGTGGAGCAGCACGGCCCAGTTTGCGCAGTTGTTGCCGCACTGGCGCGAGGATGAGCGTGCGTCGCTGGCAGAGGTGCAGCAGGCGTGGGCGGCCGCGCCGCCAGCCTGGCCCTGAGGAAGGGGTTCGGCCGGGTTGCACCCGGCACCCGCAGAGGCAAGGGCCAGAGCCAAAGCCAAAGCAACAGCGGACTTACCGAGGGAGGCGGGGCGGTGCAGGCAGGCAGGACACGCCGTAAACCCATCCATGGGGGCTCGATGGCGCCATCCATGGCGCCAACGGTCCTGCCTGCCCACACCGCCCCGCCTCTGACAGCTCCCTGCTGCTGGTAGGTGTCGACCTTGGTCGACACGGTATCCACGCCATGCGTGGGTGAATCTGCATCGGAATCGATTATTCGATATCTGATCGAAATGCAGCCGAGCGTGGGCTCGGCTCTACAAGAGGCGGCCAGCCAACCGGCTTTGCTTTTGACCTTCTTTTTTCTTTTCCGTGGCGGACGCACTCGGAAATTGTCAGAGGACGGGCGGGGTGGGTTCGCGGGGGTGTCCGCGGCATGGATGCCGCGGCCAAGCCCCCAGGGGTGAGGGCGCTTTGCTTGCGAAGCACTGCTTCGCGAGCGCCCGAACGCACAGCCGCCAGCGGCTGGGCCGGGCCCCGGAGGGGGTTCACGGCGTCCCCCGCGAACCCACCCCGCCCGGCCAGGCGCGGCTTTTGATGTTCACGGCCAACCCGCCACGAGGGGCTGCGCCGTTCGCGGTAAACCCCTCAGTCGTCCGCGGAAACCGTCCGCCCTGACGCCCACGCCCGCAGCGCCTCCACCTGCTCGGCCATCAGCACCGACAGCGGCCGCGTGGCACGGATCTCGGTCATCAGCAGCTCGGTGTCGAGCGGCCGGCTTTCCGCATGCGCTGCATACAGGCCGGCCACGATCGCCTGTTCGATCTCGGCACCGGAAAAACCGTTCGCCGCCGCGGCCAGCGCCGGCAGTGCGAAGTCATCGGCGTTGAGCTGGCGCCGGCCCAGGTGCAGTCGCAGCAGTTCCACACGGACATCCGGGGTGGGCAGGTCGACGAAGAAGATTTCGTCGAAACGGCCCTTGCGCAGCAGTTCGGCCGGCAGCTCGTGCACCTGGTTGGCGGTGGCGACGATGAACACCGGCGCCTTGCGCTCGGCCATCCAGGTCAGCAGGTAGCCAAGCACGCGGCGCGACACGCCGCCGTCCTCGCCACCGGTTGCCAGCCCCTTCTCGATCTCGTCCATCCACAGCACGCACGGTGCCAGCTGTTCGGCCGAGGCCAGCGCCTGGCGCAGGTTGGCCTCGGTCTCGCCGTGGTACTTGTTGTACAGCGCGCCCACGTCCAGGCGCAGCAGCGGCACGCCGAAACCGGCGGCGGTGGCCTTGGCCAGCATCGACTTCCCGCAGCCCTGCACGCCCAGCAGCAGCATGCCGCGCGGCGGGTCCAGCCCGGCCGGTGCCGAGCCGGCGATGAACGCCACCCGCCGCTGGTTGATCCAGCGCTTGAGCCGGTTGGCCCCGGCCACGTCGCCGAAGCGCGCGCTGTCATGCTCGAAGAACAGGTGCCCGCTGCGGTTGAGCAGCTCGAACTTCAGCCGTGCCAGCTGCGGCAGGTCGTCGTCGCGCAGCGCGCCGTCGGCGTAGATCAGCTGGCGCGCGATGCGCCGGGCATCCACCAGGCTCAGGCCCTGCAGGTTCTTCAGGATCTTCTTCACCGCTTCGCTGTCGACTTCCACGCGGCGTCCGCCGTGCTCGCGTGCATAGGCGTCGGCCTCCTCGCGCAGCATCTTCAACAGCGCATTGGCATCGGGCAGGCGCGGGTTGAAGCGCACCGCCAGCGCTTCCAGCTCGGCCGGCAGTTCCACCTTCGCACCGATCAGCACCAGGACGTGCGGCTCGCTGTGGCGGCGCTGGATCAGGTCGCGCAGCGCGCGCTGGTGGCTGGCATAGCCCAGGTAGGGGTGGAAATCGAGCAGCAGGTAGACCCCGCGCTGATCCGCCTGGCGGATCATCTGCAGGGCTGCGCTGGCATCGGGGGGACCGACCGGCGGGTCTTCGCTGTCCAGGTCGATGCGGCGCAGGCCCTCGGTGATCGACCAGCGGTGCAGCGCCCGCCACACGTGCATCAGCGTCTGCCGGAACAGCTCGACGATGCGGCCCTCGTCCTGGGTTTCGATCACGATCAGGGGGGTATTGGCGCGGATCAGTGCGCTCAGGTCCTGCAGCTCGCTCATGCCGGTTCGATCCTTCGGGGGCGCCACGATAGCAAAGCCAAGCGGTACAGGTTCAGCGCGGCGCTACCTCCCGTCACCACCGCCGGTGTACGCTCGGGGCACGTACCCGGAAGCGAGGCTGGCATGAAGACGATCCTGGTGGCCGGTTCCAAGGGCGGGGTGGGCAAGACCACCGTCGCCACCCACCTGGCCGCGTACGCGGCATTGCAGGGCAAGGCCACGGTGATCGCCGATGCCGACCCGCAGGGCTCCAGCACCCGCTGGGCGCAACGGCGTGCCGGGCTGGAAAGCGCGGTGCTTCCCATCGACGTGCATCGCAAGAAGCACTGGGCGCAGAAGCTGCCCGACGGCACCGAAACCGTCATCATCGATGCGCCTGCGGGGGCATTGGCCGACGATATCCCCCATTTCCTTGACGCTGCCGACGCGGTGGTGGTGCCGGTGCTGCCTTCGGCGCTGGACATCGAGGCCATCGTCGGTTTCCTCAACAGCCTGGCCCAGAACCCGCGGGTGCACAGCCGCAAGCTGCCGGTCGGCCTGGTCCTGAACCGTACCAAGCCCTGGACCCAGACTTCGCAGCAGGCCCTGCAGATGCTGGCCGAATGGCCCTACCCGGTGGTCGCGCAGCTGCGTGACAGCCAGAGCTACGTGGTCATGACCGGCCTCGGCCGCAGCCTGTTCGACTACCGCTCGGCCCAGGTGCGCGAACACCAGGCCGATTGGGAGCCCCTGCTGTCGTGGCTGAAACTTTGATATCGGCGTCACTTTTCCTGATGCATCCTCTTCTTCATGGAAACCCGCGATGCGTGAACTGATCCTGCTGCGCCATGCCCATGCCGAACCGGCCACCCCCGGCCAGGCCGACCTCGACCGGCCGCTGTCGCCGGTGGGGCTGGCCGAAGCCGAAGCCGCCGGCAAGTGGCTGAAGGAAAACAACCTGCTGCCGGACTGCGTGCTGTGCTCGCCGGCGCGGCGTACCCGCGAGACCCTGGAAGCCGTGCTTGGCACCATCGGCTACGTCGAGAAGCGCCTGGAAGACCGCATCTACGAAGCGACCCCCGGCACCCTGGCGGCTCTGGTGGATGATCGCCGTGACCTCGACCGGGTGCTGATCGTCGGCCACAACCCGGGCCTGGAGCGCCTGGTGGCATTGATGACCGAGGGCAGCAGCAGCGACTACCGCGGCATGCCGCCGGCCGGCATCGCCGTGCTCGGCTTCCCGCGTGAGTCTGCGATTGAACCGGGCGTGGCCAGCCTGAACGCGTTCTGGTGGCCGTGATCCGATGAGCCTGGCGCGGCGCGGCCGCTTGCTGCTGCCCGCGCTGCTGGCACTGGGCCCGGCCTGGGCCGTGGTGCCGCCGCCGACCCCGTTGCCGCCGGTGGCGGCCGAAGCCCCGCGCATGCTGCGCCTGGATACCGTGCGTTCGCAGATCGGCTTCGAGGTGCGCACCCGGTTCGGGCAACGCATCGAAGGCGTGTTCCCGCACTTCGAGGGCCGCATCGAGATCCTTTCCGATGGCCGGCACCAGGTGCACCTGAAGATGTTCACGCGCTCGGTCGAGATCCCGGGCAAGGCGCGCTATACCGGCTGGATGCGGGGCGAGGAATTCTTCGATGCCGGCCGTCATCCGGTGGTCGAGTTCGACTCGCTGCCGTACTGGCCGGAGACCGTGGAAAACGGGGGCGACATTGATGGCCGCCTGACCCTGCGCGGGATCAGCCACCCGGAGAAACTGAAGGTCGAGAAGGCGGAGTGCGCCCGACCCGGCTATGATTGCGACGTCGTCAGCCGCGGTACCGTGCAGCGAGGCCGGTATGGCATGGATAGCTGGCAGCTTGCCTTGAGTGACCGAGTGACCTTCGTATTGCGTGCGCGCCTGAGCGAGGCGCCGAAACCGTGAACCTCCTGCTGCGTGTACTGGCGCTGGCAACCGTGTTGCTGGGCAGTGGTTGTGCATCGCTCTCGCATGCCGAGCGCGACCGTGCCGAAGCGATCGCCGTGCAGGCGCGCTCGGCCGTGGTCGATTGCCAGCGTGCCGACCGCTGCGCACAGGACTCGCCGCTGCGGGCGCTGGCCGGCCGCGCGTTCACCGAATCCACCCCGGAGCGGCCGCGGCATTACGCGACCCTGCTGGATGAAGGCGAAGGTGCCCTGGTGGCGCGCCTGAACCTGCTGCGCAGCGCCACCCGCAGCATCGACCTTCAGACCTACATCTTCGACAAGGACGACAGCGCCCGGCTGGTCATCGACGAGCTGCTGGCCGCATCGCGCCGCGGGGTGAAGGTGCGGGTGCTGATCGACCAGCTCTCGGCGATCTCCGACCTGCAGATCCTCGGTGCGTTGTCCGGTGCGCACCAGAACTTCCAGCTGCGGGTCTACAACCCGACCTTCGGCAAAGCCCGGCTGAACTACTTCGACTACGCCGGCAGCGTGCTGTGCTGCTTCCGCCGTTTCAACCAGCGCATGCACAACAAGCTGCTGGTGATCGACGATGCGATCGGCGTGGTCGGCGGCCGCAACTACCAGGACGACTATTACGACTGGGACCGCGAGTACAACTTCCGCGACCGCGACGTGCTGATCGCCGGCCCGGAAGCACGTGCGATGGCGGCCAACTTCGATGCGTTCTGGCGCGCCCACCGCAGCGTGCCGGCCGAACGCCTGAACGACGTCGGCCGCACCCTGCTGCGCGAGGGCGTGCCGACCCTGCCGCCGGCCACCTTCCGCCGCCCGGAACGGGTGCAGCGGGTCAGCGCCGAGGCCAACGACAACGAGTTCGTCACCCGTTCCTTCGTCGATACCGCGCTGCCGGTGGCTTCGGTGCGCTACGTGGCCGACCTGCCGCGCAAGCACCGCCGCGAGCAGCCCGACGCGCCGCTGGCCGGCCAGCACGTGACCGAACCGCAGCTGGATGCACTGATTGCCAGCGCGCAGAAGGAAGTGATCCTGCAGACGCCCTACCTGGTGCTGTCAAAGCCGGCGCAGAAACTGTTCCGCGAGCTGCGCAAGCGCCCGCAGCCCCCGCGCGTGGTGGTGTCCAGCAACAGCCTGGCGGCCACCGACAACCCGATCGTGTATGCGCTGTCGTACAAGTACAAGCGGCGCAACATGCGCGAACTGGGCTTCAACATCTTCGAATACAAGCCGTTCCCGCTGGATGCGCCGGTCGACTACCGCAACCTGCTGCCCGACCCGATCACCGCACCCGACGGCGAGGACGATGGCGGGCGCAATCCGTTGCTCGGCGGCAGTGCCGCCGGCAGCAATGCCGGAGGGGGCAGCACCGGGCGCACGCTACCGGCCAGCAAGCAACAGGCCGTGGTGAACCACCCGCGCACCGGCAGCGCCTACCAGAATGCGAGGGAACGCCGCCGCGCCGCCGGCAGCGAAGTGGAAACGCGGCTGCTGCGTACCGAGACGCGACCGTCGTTCCTCGGCAGCAAGGCGGTCAACAAGCCGCTGCCGGTCACCCGCAAGGGCGCGCGCATGGGCCTGCATGCGAAGTCGCTGGTGGTCGACCGCCGTATCGGGGTGGTCGGCACCCACAACTTCGATCCGCGCAGCGAGAACTACAACACCGAAGGCGCGGTGATCATCGATGACCCGGTGTTTGCCGAGCAGCTGGCCCAGAGCATCCTGCGCGATACCCATCCGCAGAACTCCTGGACGGTGGCGCCACGGGCCAAGCCGCCGGTGCTGTCGGGCCTGAACTACAGCGTCGGCAAGGCGTCCGAAGCGCTGCCGATCCTCGATTTCTGGCCCTGGCGCTATGCCACCGACTACGAATTCAAGCCCGGCCCGGAGTGCCCGCAGCCGCTGCCGCGGCAGGACCCGGCCTTCCACACCTGCTACGTCGCCGTCGGCGACTTCCCCGAAGTCAACGTCGGCCCCAAGTGGCTGCTGGTGCGCATGCTGACCGCATTCGGCGCCGGCCTCGTTCCCATCCTCTGAAGGTACCCGCATGGCCCAGGTATTCCGCGAAGCCGTTTCCATCGAGCAGCTCAACGCGCTCAGCCGCAGCACGGCGATTGAATCCCTGGGCATCGTCTTCAGTGCGGCCGGCGAGGACTGGCTGCAGGCCACCATGCCGGTGGATGAACGCACCCGCCAGCCCTACGGCATCCTGCACGGCGGCGCCTCGGTGGTGCTGGCCGAGACCCTGGGCAGCAGCGCCGGCAACCTGTGCGTGGAGACCGGCAAGCAGATCTGCGTGGGCCTGGAGATCAACGCCAACCACGTGCGTGCGGTCCGCTCGGGCACGGTCACCGGCACTGCCCGCGCGCTGCACGTGGGCCGCAGCACCCAGCTGTGGGAGATCCGCATCGAGGACGAGCAGGGCCGCCTGGTATGCATCTCGCGGCTGACCCTGGCGGTGGTGGCCGCCGGCCACGGCTGAGCCCCTGGCAGGCGCGTTGACGGCGGCGGAACCCAGCGTTCCCCGCCGATTGCCCCGGTCGATCGGTGTTATGGCCTAAATCGGCTGGCAGCGATGACGGCCCTCCGGTATCGTGCGCGGATGACTTCCCCCACTCCGGCCCCCCGTGGCGGCGTGGCGCGTGTGTGCCGTTACCTGTACCGCGTACCGCTGCTGTTGGTCCACATCATCGTGTTCCTGCCGCTCATCCTGATCGGCATGCTGCCCCCGTGGGGCGAACTGCGCGTGGGCGACGCCACCTTCGGCGCCAAGGTGGTCAACTGGTGGCAGGGCGGGCTGATGTGGATCTTCGGCTTCCGCCTGGCGCAGATCGGCCAGCCGCTGCCCGGCGCGGTGCTGTTCGTCGCCAACCACGTCAGCTGGGTCGACATCTGCATCCTGCACAGCCAGCGCATGATGGGCTTCGTCGCCAAGCGCGAGATCGCCAGCTGGCCGCTGGTCGGTTGGCTGGCCGCGCGTGGCCAGACCATCTTCCACCAGCGCGGCAACACCGAATCGCTCGGTGGGGTGATGCAGGTGATGGCCGACCGCCTGCGCGAAGGCAAGGCGGTGGGCGTGTTCCCGGAAGGACGCACCCGCGGCGGCCACGAAGTGGGGCCGTTCCATGCCCGCATCTTCCAGGCCGCGGTCGAGACCGGCGTGCCGGTGCAGCCGGTGGCACTGGTCTACGGAGTGAAGGGCGACGCACAGACCATCGTCGCGTTCGGCCCCGGCGAGAGCTTCTTCGCCAATTTCCTGCGCCTGCTCGGTGAGCCGGCGCGACGTGCGGAAGTGCACTTCCTGGCACCGATCGGTGCGCAGGACCTGGAAGGCCGTCGGCGCATCGCGGAGACTTCGCGCGCGCGCATCGTGGCGGCCATGAGCACCGGGTGAGCGCACGGTGGCCCTGATCCCGCCACCAGTACTGGACGCCGGCACGCCGACGCTGCACGCGGCTGACTACCAGCCGCCGCGCTGGCTGCGCAATCCGCACCTGCAGTCGATGCTCAGCTCCAGCCGCATGCGCCTGCAGCGCGGCCTGCTGTTGCTGGCGGCCACGGGTGCGGTCAGCGAGGAACTGATTCTCGACGGTGGCGACGGAGTGCGCCTGCAGGGCTGGCACAGCCATGTCGAAGGCCGCGAACCCAAAGGCATGGCGTTGCTGCTGCACGGCTGGGAAGGCAGTGCCGAATCCAGCTACATGCGCATGGCCGCCGCGCGCATGCTGGAACAGGGCTTCGACGTGGTGCGGCTGAACTTCCGCGACCATGGCAACACCCATCATCTCAACCGCGGCATCTTCCACTCCAACCTGATCGATGAAGTGGTGCATGCTGCGGGCGATATCGCCCAGCGCTGGCCGCAGCTGCCGCTGGTGGCCGCCGGCTACTCGCTGGGTGGCAACTTCGTGCTGCGCCTGGCCCTGCGCGCGCCGGCCGCCGGCGTGCCGCTGCAGCGCGTGGCCTCGGTCTGCCCGGTGCTGGACCCGGCACTGACCATGGAAAGCATCGAGAACGGCCCGGCGATGTACGACTGGTACTTCCGCCGCAAGTGGGCCGGTTCGCTGCGCCGCAAGCGCGACCTGTTCCCCGAGCTGAGCGACTGCGACGACCGCGTGCTGAAGCTGGACATCCGCGCACTGACCGCCTGGCTGGTCGAGCGCCACACCAGCTTCGGCTCGCTGCAGGCGTACTTCGACGGCTACTCGATTGCCGGCGACCGCCTGTCCACGCTGCAGGTGCCGGCCGATATCCTGATGGCGCAGGATGATCCGGTCATTCCGTATACGACCTTCAATGACTGGCAGCTGCCGCGCCAGGCGCACCTGGAAACCGCCTGCTGGGGCGGCCACTGCGGCTTCATCGAGAACTGGCGGGGCGATGGCTTCTCCGAGCGCTGGGTCGCGCAACGCCTGCAGCGGGTCCTGCAGGCCTGAACCGGCAGCGGCACGCAGCCCGCTACAATGCCGGTTTGCACTTGAAGCGGACTGCCATGCAAGACCAGATCATCCAAGCGTTGCGCCAGAACCAGGCCGACCAGGCCGTGCAGCTGGCCCAGGCGTGGACCCGTGACGAACCCGGCCTGGCCGATGCCCACCGCTGGCTGGCGCTTGCGCTGCAGCAGCAGGGCAACGCCGAAGCCGCGATGGAGGCATTGCAGCAGGCGCTGCGGCTGGCCCCGGACGACGCCCAGCTGCACCTGCAGCACGCCGGCCTGCTGCTGGCACTGCGCCAGTTCGAAGGCGCCGACGAGGCGCTGCTGCGTACCACTGGCCTCGATCCGAACGCCTTCTCCGCCTACCTGATGCAGGCGCACCTGGCGATCGGCCGCAACGACTTCGACGAAGCCCAGCGCCTGTCGACCCTGGCCGGGCGCGTGGAACCGGAGCATCCGGAACTACTGACCATCGACGGCATGGTCGCGCTGCGCCGTGGCGATGCCGACCGCGCGCTGGCACTGCTGTCGGCCGCCAGCAAGGCGCTGCCGGACGATACCCGCGTGCTGTACGCACTGGGCTTCGCCTATCTGGGCAAGGACATGCTGGCATTCGCCGAGCAGTCGTTCCGCCGCGTGCTGGAACTGAACCCGTCACTGTCCTCGTTGCACGGCCTGGTGGTGCAGCTGGCGCTGCGCCAGGGCAACGTGCCGGCTGCGGCCGAAGCCGCGCAGGTCGCCCTGCAGCAGCCGGAGCTGGACGTGCCGGCGATGCGTCGCCTGGCCGGCGAACTGGCGCTGCGCAACAGCCAGCCGCTGCAGGCGCTGGACCATCTGCTGCCGTTGCTGGACATCCAGCCGGAAGACCGCCAGGTGCTGCAGCTGCTGCTGATGTCGTGGCAGCGCCTGGGCCGCGAGGATGAAGCGCGCGCACGCCTGGATGCGGTGCTGGAAGCCCATGACCAGCTGCACGACGTGTGGCTGGCGCGGCTGGCCATCGAGCAGGTGGGCAGCGCAAGCGCAGTGGCCGCCGTCGAGCGCTGGATGGCGGCGATGCCGGCGCATCTGCCGGCGCTGGAAGCGCGCCTGCGCCTGCACGACATGGTGGGCGAGCGCGCGCAGGCCGAGGCGATCGCCGAGCGCATCGTCAGCCTGGAACCGGGCCGCGTCAGCGGCGAAACCCGGTTGGTCGAAGGGCTGCTGCAGCGCGACCCGGCCGCCGCGGTCGCGCGCGTGCAGGCGCTGATCGAGCAGGCACCGGAGGCCCACCGCGCCGACCTGCGAACCTGGCTGGGCGAGATCCAGGATCGCGCCGGGCAGCCGCAGGAAGCGCTGCGCACCTGGATGTCGCTGCAGGCCGAGCAGGCGCCGCAGCGCTTGCCGCTGCCGCCGCAGGCCAAGGCACCACCGAGCTGGCCGGACAAGGGCAGCATCGATGGCGATGCCAGTTCCGCACCGATCTTCCTGTGGGGCGCGCCCGGCTCGGGCGTGGAGCGCGTGGCGACTGGCCTGGCTGCCGCCAGCCCGGTGCTGCGCAGCGATCGTTACACCAACACGCCACCGGATGACGCCTTCCAGAACTTCAACACGCTGCAGGATCTGGCGTCGGGTGTGCTGACGCCGGAGCGGCTGGTGCAGCGCTGGCGCGAACAGCTGCCGGCGCGTGGCCTGCAGAGCGACACCGTGATCGACTGGCTGCTGTGGTGGGACAACGCTCTGCTGTGGGCGCTGCGCCCGCAGTTGCCGCAGGGGCGCCTGCTGCTGGTGCTGCGTGATCCGCGCGACATGCTGCTGGACTGGGTGGCCTACGGTGCCGCCGCACCGCTGGCGATGACCTCGCTGGCCGAAGCCAGCGAGTGGCTGACGCGCGCACTGACCCAGGTCGCCACGCTGCACGAGGAAGACCTGTATCCGCACGTGCTGCTGCGCATCGACCAGATCGGCAACGACCCGCATGCGATGGCCGAACTGCTGGGCCGCCTGTTCGAGCGGCCGATGCCGCCGGCTGCGCAGCTGGGCGCTCCGCGCCTGCCGCCGGGCCACTGGCGCAACTACCGCGACGTGATGAGCGCCGCCTTTGCCCAGCTCACCCCGGTTGCGGTGCGCCTGGGTTACCCGGAAGAGTGAGGAGAGTGCAATGCAGCTGAGCAGCAACAGCCTGACCCACGGCGCGCCGATCGACCGCGCGTTCGCCGCCGGCGACGCCAACGGCTTCGCCCCGGACCGCAACCCGCACCTGGCCTGGAGCGGGGCGCCGGCCGGCACCCGTTCGTTCCTGCTGGTGTGCGTCGACCCGGACGTGCCGACCGTGCCGGAGACGGTCGGCCGCAGCGACATGAGCGTGCCGCGTGACCAGCCGCGCTGTGATTTCGTGCACTGGGTGATGGCCGATATCCCGGCCACGGTGCAGGAGATTGCCGCCGGCAGCTGCAGCGACGGCTTCGTGGTCAAGGGCAAGCCCGCGCCGGCCGGCCCGGACGGCAGCCGCCAGGGCCTGAATGACTTCACCGGCTGGTTTGCCGGCAATCCGGACATGGCCGGTGACTACCTGGGCTACGACGGTCCCTATCCGCCCTTCAACGACGAGCGCGTGCACCGCTACTTCTTCCGTGTGTTCGCGCTGGACGTGGCCTCGCTGGAGCTGCCGGCACGCTTCACCGCCGCCGACGCGTATCGAGCCATGCACGGTCACGTGCTGGCCGAAGCGGCACTGCACGGAACCTACACGCTGAACCCGGCGCTGGGCTGAGGCTGTTGTCGGGTAGTGCCGGCCGCTGGCCGGCAACGTCCGTGTGTTGCCGCAGTCGCCCATGGCAGCCGGCCAGCGGCCGGCTCTACCACCGACGGGAAGGGCGGCCACCCGGCCGCCCTTTTCATTCCTCCGGCAGCGATGCCGGTTCGAACACCGCGGTATCGCCCTGCGCGTTGCGCACCGTCAGCGTGCCCCGCTCGCCCAGCTCGAGCATCGGCGCCGACCCTCCGCCGTGCATCAGCATTCGCGCGCGCTTCTGCTGCGTGGTCATTTTCGGATCGATGCACTCGGCCGTGGTCTGCACGCCGTTGCGCAGGTTCAAGTGATTGCCCTGCAGCTGGTACTGGCTGCTGGCGTGGTTGCACAGGTTCAACTCGCTCATGAAACCGGAGCGGAAGCGCAGCGTGTAGGGCGCGTGGCCCGGGACGAACAACGCGTCAATGCGCCGGCCCTGCGCGTCGGTGGCGCGCACCAGTTGCCACAGGTGTGCTTCAAGCTGATCGATGCCGGGCGTGCTGGCAGCGGCCACGTCCGCAGACATGGCCAGCAGTGCCGCAATGATGAGGACGGGGACGTGCTTCATGCCGATCTCCCGATGCACGTGGGTAATGCCGGCCGCTGGCCGGCAACATCCGTGTGTTGGCGGTGCCGCGCAGGGCAGCCGGCCAGCGGCCGGCCCTACCGACCATGAAGAAGGGCGGCCTCTCGGCCGCCCTTCTGTCGTCTTACTTCTTCTCGACGGCCGACTCGACCACCATGTCCAGCACGTATGCCTGCGACGGCGCATCGGCCGGCGGGTTCTTCACTTCGTAGCGCTTCACGCGCACCACGTTGCGCACGCCGTCTTCGTGGGTGTAGCCCTCGATGTTGCCGTAGAAGTTCTCGAACTTGCCCGGCTCGCCCTGCTTCAGGCCCTTGTCGTCGAACTTCACCTCGCGCACCTGCAGGCACTGGTAGTCCGGGATCAGCGGGTGCGAGCACTTCTCGGTCTTGGCCGCCACTTCCAGGAACACGGTTTCGCCGGCGCCGCCGTAGCGGGTTTCAGCGGTCGGCTCCGGGTTGAACACCAATACGTCGCCCTTGGCGGTGGTCAGGGTCAGCTTGCCGCCGGCATCCTGCTCGGCCTTCAGCTCGCCCTGCAGGCGGCTCGACACAGCCTCGTCCAGCGCCATCAGCGCCTTGTCGGTGCAGGCCATCATCGTCGATGCCATCGCGCCCACGGTCAGCTTGCCGTCGGCCAGGGTGTAGCTGCCGCCCATGTGGTTGCAGGCGTTGCTGACCGAAAGGCGGCCATCAGCGAAGTCCAGGGTGACCGGCTTGTCTTCGCGGGCGAACAGCGCATCGATGCGCTTGCCGTCGGCGGCGGTGGCCTGCTGCAGCAGCCAGTGCTGGCTCTGCAGGCGCTGCGCATCCAGGTGCGCCAGCGTCTGCTGGTCTGCTGCCTTGGCCGCGGCCGGGGCCACGTCGTCGCCGCCAGTGCCGGCCGGGGCCGGGGTCTGGCTGCAGGCGGCCATCAGGGCCAGCGGGAGGAGCAGGGTGAGCTTGCGGTTCATGGTGATTCTCCTTGGGGAACCGTGGGGGAAACGGGGTAGGGCCGGCAACGGGGTTGCCGGGCCCCGGCGCTGTTCAGCTGCCGGACGGCAACCACAGCAGCAGCGCCGCGCCCAGCGCGATGCGGTAAATGGCGAAGGCGGTGAACCTGTGCGACTTGATGTAGCCCATCAGCCACTTCACTACGACGAAGCCGGTGACGGCAGCGGCAAGGAACGCCACGCCCACGTCGGTCCAGTTCTCGCTGCCCAGCTTTCCGTCCTTGGCCATTTCCAGGAAGGTGTAGGCGCTGGCGGCGAACATGGTGGGAATACCGACCAGGAACACGAACTCGGCGGCGGCCGCACGGCGGCTCAGGCCCAGCAGCATGGCCAGGAAGATCGCCGAGGCCGAGCGCGAAGTGCCGGGGAACACGCCGGCCACCACCTGCGCCAAGCCCACGCCGATCGCCACCGTCCAGGTCACCTGGTCGCGGTCGGGCAGGCGCGCGGTGTAGGCCTCCACCAGCAGCATCCAGACGCCACCGATGATCAGGGCCCAGGCCACCGGGCTGACCGTTTCCGGCAGCGACCAGCCGGCCTTGCGCACCACCAGGCCGACCACGGCGGTGACCAGGAAGGCGGCGCCCAGCTTGAACACATAGTCGCGGTTCTCGCGCTGGTTGAAGCCGGTCGCCAGCTGCAGCAGGCGCTGGCGGAACACCAGCACCACGGCCACGATCGCGCCGGCCTGGATGACGATGTTGAAGAAGTCCGAGCGGGCTCCCAGCCAGTGCTGGGCGATGAGCAGATGGCCGGTGCTGGAGATCGGCAGGAATTCGGTGAGGCCTTCGAGGATGCCCAGCAGCAGGGCGGAGAGCAGGTCGGACATGGACGGTGCGTGCACGCGCGGCGGAAGGAAGAAGGTCGAGAGGATAGACGATCCCTGCTGCACCAAACGGGTGCGTCTGGTGGCGGGCGCACCCGTTTGGTGCGGACCGTTCTGCACCGCGACGGGGCGCCCTGTTTGAAATCAATGACTTGCAGCCAGTGAAAAGTTGGCACGGTCGTTGCTGTACCTCAGCAGGCATTCATCCCCATCCGAGGTCGTACCGATGTCCGTGGAAAACGTAGAAAAGCTGATCAAGGACAACCAGATCGAGTTCGTCGACCTGCGCTTTGTCGACATGCGTGGCGTCGAGCAGCACGTGACCTTCCCGGTCAGCATCGTCGAGCCGTCGCTGTTCGAAGAAGGCAAGATGTTCGATGGCAGCTCGATCGCCGGCTGGAAGGGCATCGCCGAATCGGACATGGTGCTGCTGCCGGATACCGCCAGCGCCTACGTCGACCCGTTCTACGCCGATCCGACCATCGTGATCAGCTGCGACATCCTCGACCCGGCCACCATGCAGCCGTACGGCCGCTGCCCGCGCGGCATCGCCAAGCGCGCCGAGGCCTACCTGAAGTCCTCCGGCATCGCCGAAACCGCGTTCTTCGGCCCGGAACCGGAATTCTTCATCTTCGACTCGGTCCGCTTCGCCAATGAAATGGGCCACACCTTCTTCCAGGTCGACTCGGAAGAAGCGGCGTGGAACAGCGGCGCCAAGTACGACGGCGCCAACAGCGGCTACCGTCCCGGCGTGAAGGGCGGTTACTTCCCGGTTCCGCCGACCGACACCCTGCACGACCTGCGCGCTGAAATGTGCAAGACGCTGGAGCAGGTCGGCATCGAAGTGGAAGTGCAGCACCACGAAGTGGCCACCGCCGGCCAGTGCGAGATCGGCACCAAGTTCAGCACCCTGGTGCAGAAGGCCGACGAACTGCTGCGCATGAAGTACGTGATCAAGAACGTCGCGCACCGCAACGGCAAGACCGTCACCTTCATGCCCAAGCCGATCGTCGGCGACAACGGCAGCGGCATGCACGTGCACCAGTCGCTGTCCAAGGGCGGCACCAACCTGTTCTCCGGTGACGGCTACGGCGGCCTGAGCCAGCTGGCGCTGTGGTACATCGGCGGCATCTTCAAGCACGCCAAGGCCATCAATGCCTTCGCCAACTCGGGTACCAACAGCTACAAGCGCCTGGTGCCGGGCTACGAAGCCCCGGTGATGCTTGCCTACTCGGCGCGCAACCGTTCGGCCTCGTGCCGCATTCCGTGGGTGTCCAACCCGAAGGCGCGCCGCATCGAAATGCGCTTCCCGGATCCGATCCAGTCGGGCTACCTCACCTTCACCGCGCTGATGATGGCCGGCCTGGACGGCATCAAGAACCAGATCGACCCGGGCGCACCGAGCGACAAGGACCTGTACGACCTGCCGCCGGAAGAAGAGAAGCTGATCCCGCAGGTCTGCTCCTCTCTGGACCAGGCGCTGGAAGCGCTGGACAAGGACCGTGAGTTCCTGAAGGCCGGCGGCGTGATGAGCGATGACTTCATCGACGGCTACATCGCGCTGAAGATGCAGGAAGTGACCAAGTTCCGCGCGGCCACCCACCCGCTGGAATACCAGCTGTACTACGCCAGCTGACCGGTGGCGATGGCGGTGGGCTTCCCCCTCCCACCCGCCGCCATCGCTTCCGACTTCGCGGCTGGGGAGCCGCGGTCAGATCGGGGTCGGATCCCTTTCGTTCACGAACGGGCTCTGACCCCTGATCCAGGGGCAAGAGAGAGACCGGATACGCGACCAGGGCCGCCCTCCCTCCCGCGTCGGTCGTGCAAGGAGAGAGGCACGGCCGTCCCGGCCCTGTACGTGTCCGGTGCAACAGCCGCGGCCATCATCCTGATGGCCGGTGGTTGCCTGATGCCAACGCGCGCTGGCGCGCTGGCCCCATCCACCCTCGGGACATGCGCATGAAACTGATCTCCGCCATCATCCGGCCGTTCAAGCTCGACGAGGTCCGCGAGGCCCTCTCCGACGCAGGCGTGTCGGGCATCACCGTGACCGAAGTGAAAGGCTTCGGCCGCCAGAAGGGCCACACCGAGCTGTATCGCGGCGCCGAGTACGTCGTCGACTTCCTGCCCAAGATCAAGATCGAAACCGTGGTCACCGACGAGCGTGCCGATGCGGTGATCGAGGCGATCCAGTCGTCGGCCGGCACCGGCAAGATCGGTGACGGCAAGATCTTCGTCACCGCCGTCGAACAGGTCATCCGCATCCGCACCGGCGAGATCGGTGCCGACGCGCTGTAATCCCCCTTCCGGAGATTCCCCCATGAAGATGCGCCTTCTCACCGGGTGGCAAGCCCGGTTCCATATCGTGTGCCTGTTGATGCTGCTCAGCGCGCTGGCCGCCGGGGCATGGCCGGGCAGTGCCCACGCCCAGGCCCAGGTGTCACCGCTGCCCAGCGAAACCGTTGCGGTTGAGTCGTTGCAGGACCCGGCTGCGGCGGCCGCCGCACCTGCGGTGGCCGAAGCGGCTGCCGCCTATGACCGCGGCGACGTCGCGTGGATGCTCACTTCCACCTTGCTGGTGCTGTTGATGGTGGTGCCCGGGCTGGCGCTGTTCTATGGCGGCCTGGTGCGTTCGAAGAACGTGCTGTCGGTGCTCAGCCAGATCCTGGTGGTGTTCTCGCTGGTGCTGCTGCTGTGGGTGGCGTATGGCTACAGCGCGGTGTTCAGCGCCGGCAATCCGTTCTTCGGCTCGTTCACCGAATTCGCCTTCCTCAAGGGCTTCACCCCCGACTCGGTCGGCAACACGCCGATCAAGGGCCTGCCGGACTACCTGTTCGTGGCCTTCCAGTCGACCTTCGCCGGCATCACCACCGCGCTGATCGTCGGCGCCTTCGCCGAACGCATCAAGTTCCGCGCGGTACTGCTGTTCTCGGCGCTGTGGTTCACCCTCAGCTACATCCCGATGGCGCACATCGTCTGGGGTGGTGGCTACCTGGGTGAACTGGGTGCGATCGATTTCGCCGGCGGCACCGTGGTCCACATCAATGCGGGCGTGGCCGGCCTGGTCGCCGCATGGTTCGTTGGCAAACGCTTGGGCTACGGCCAGACCGCATTGAAGCCGCACAACGTGCCGTTCACTTATATCGGCGCGATGCTGCTGTGGGTGGGCTGGTTCGGCTTCAATGCCGGCTCCGCTGCTGCGGCCGATACCGTGGCTTCGCTGGCCTTCCTCAACACCGTGCTGGCCACCGCCGCTGCCGTGCTTGGCTGGACGCTGGTGGAAGCGATCGGCAAGGGCAAGCCGTCGGCACTGGGCGCCGCCTCGGGTGCGGTGGCCGGCCTGGTTGGCATCACCCCGGCCTGCGGAACGGTCGGTCCGCTTGGCGCGATCGTGATCGGTTTCGTCGCCGGCGTGGTCTGCGTGTGGGGTGTGACCGGTCTCAAGCGCCTGCTGAAGGTGGATGACACCGCCGACGTGTTCGGCGTGCACGGTGTCGGCGGCATCGTCGGTGCCATCCTCACTGGTGTGTTCAGCGCACAGTCGCTGGGCGGCACCAAGGCCGATCTGGATATCGCCCATCAGGTGTGGGTGCAGGTGGTCAGCGTCGGCCTCACCGTGCTGTGGTCGGCGGTGGTGACCACGCTGATCCTGCTGGTGGTGCGCAGCGTGGTCGGCCTGCGTGTCACCGAGGAAGCAGAGCGCACCGGCCTGGATGTGACCTCGCACGGCGAGTCCGCCTACGAGGCCTGAGGTATCGGCGAGCGGCCCTGCGGGGCCGCCTGCCGCCGCCACTGTGGGTGCCGACCGTTGGTCGGCACTTCTACTGCTCTGGTAGGTGCCAAGCTTGCTTGGCACTGTCGGCGACTCAGCCACGCATGGCGTGGCTCTACCGTTCCTGCTTCAATGGCTGTCTGCAGGTGTGCGTGTTCGCCACCAACGACTTCGATGGACTACAGAACGGAGCAGGTGTGATCCAGGCGACTTCCGCAGCAGTGATGGAAGACATCGAATGGTATGTCTACCTGCTGACCCTGGGCGACTACAGTCCGCATGCGTTTGTGGACGGCGTGGCTGGCGCAGCAGATCGAGAACGCTGGAGCTTTGCCGTGGAGCTCACCTATCGCTGCCTTTCCTCCGGTCTGTGGCGGCTGACCTACCACGACCTGCTGGCAGATCTGGGGTTTCCCAGCATCGATGCCTTCTGCCAAAAGCTCTCGGTTGTCCGTCCGGATCAGCTTTCCGACGAGGGGCAGGTTCTTTGGCTGGATACCTACATGGAAGCGACGGAGCTGTGCCTGGATCTGGTCTCGCGTTACCTGCGTTCGCAGTCGAGCGATGAGACGACCTTTCATCCAGGATTCTACGATGAGATCGAACGGATGTTCTCCGACGCCGGAGTACCCTGGAGCCGTGGGCCGGCATTTCCCATCGGCTGAAGCACTTCCACGTGTGAACGATTGCTCGCAGAAGACGCCTTTTTCCTTCAAGCTATGCTCTGGATCAAGGTGTCCTGTCCCGTTGCCATCGTGAGTGCCCGGTCCCGTAGCGCACTGGAAGGTCCGCCAGAAGTCGACGGGCTCCATGCGAATGCCGTAATGGAACCTGTCGTGATTGAAGGCCAGCGCACGCGGGGAAGCTACTTTGCATTGATTGTCGAAACCTGCGTCGACTGTGTCGGCGAATCATGCTCCGAGTTCGAGAGGTTCGAGCGGGATGATCCCGTGAGACCTGATCTCGCAGGGCAGTATCGCGCGTTTGCGAAGCTGGCTCTGGGTGGCGGGAAAGTGGGCTCGTGGCATATTTTCAGGATTGGCGGATTCGGTGCCGCACTGATCGTCAGTGGGGAAGTGAAGTCACGCCTTGAGTGGGCTGGCGTGACTGACGTGATCTTCGAGCAGGTCGGGTAGACCGGAAGTGGGACAGGGGTTTCCGTTGCGGCAGCAGGGAATGGGTTTCGAATGACTATCCAGGCAGTTCTCTTTCCCTACTGGACCGGCGATTGCCACGTTCCATCCAGCGAAGAGAAGATCGGTGACGCGCCGGTGGTACACCATGGGCAGGGACGGGGTGTCGGTGAAATCGCAGCGTGGCTGGATGGAGACTTCGGTCATCTCGGGCGCGGAAGCGAACTGCGGACCCGCAGTGCCTTTGCTGCGCCCACAAACGGTGACGAGGGCAGCGCATGCGTCCACTATGGAGAGGGACATGCTGTCCTGCGGGCGGCCGATTTCTTCCTGGTGCATTCGCGATGGAACTCTCAGGACGTTGTCTTGTTGACGCGACCCCAGATACTGGCTGTGCTTGAGGGCTATGCAGTGTTTCGAAGTATGAATCCGCGGAAGAAGCATCGTCCGCCCATGCCGTTCGCGATCGAGTACGAGGCCGAGGATGAAGAGGCGATCCGATTGTTCACCCAGGTTGGGGGCTGCTTCGAACCGGAGATGGATACTGGACCGGAGTACTGAATGACAGCTGCGTGGCTCCGGCACCCTGATGTTCCCGCGCATGTGCGCTGCACGAAGGAGCGACATGGCGGGCATGAGTAGCGGATCGTGGAAGTCTGCTCCAGGCAGCATGTGCATCGGTCATTGATCGGTACAGGTTCGATCAACCCGAATGGGGACGAAAATGAGTGTCGCAGGTAGACGGGCCTTGTTTCTATCAAGCGCCAGTGCACTGGCCTGGCTTTTCCTGCTCGCCCTTTGGGGGGCGGTCACTTTCAATCGGAACACCGACAACTCCCTCGGAATCTACGAGCTGTCCACTGTGCCAGGTGTAGAAGCGCTCTTCTGGGTCTGCTTCTTCGGGCAGCCCATGCTGACCGTGGTGATGTTCATCCGGATGGCGTTGCGGCACCGCTCCGCGTTCTGCGAGATCCCACTCGCGATCGCGGTCTGGGGCCTGTTCCTGTACAACCTGTCGTTCTTTCGAAGTTGAGCGGCACGCCGGCGTTGGCCTGACCAGGTCGTGCTGTCCCTGTGTGGACAGCACGACCACCGGTGACGTCCGCGCCCGTGCAGCACAACCTGCTTGCCACCTGGGTGCCATCACCCAGCCAGAACGCGCGCACGCCGGTCATCATCGTCATCCACCACACCGAGCAGAAATCGGTGCAGCAGCGCCTGCGTACTCTGCGTACTGCGGGCAACGGTGGACCGGTCAGTCGAGCTGGGCATCAACACCGATGCGACGGCGGCATACCGTGCGCTGGAGGCCATGCCTGATGCCAACCAGCAAGCAGGTTGCCGCGGATGTGCAGGCCTATCAGAGCAACAAGGCAACCCAGACGTACTACGACGGCCTGTCAACGGAACAGAAGAAGGCGTTCAACACGTTCAGCGCGGAACAACGCGATGCGGTACTGACCCCAAACAGCCCGGACTGCGACAATGCGAAGAAGTGGGGCACGGGCGGCGAGTACAACCGTGCACTGAACGCAGTGACGACGGTGCTGGTGGGTGGTGTGGCGGGGCGGGGCGCGGGCCAGGTCGCGTCCAATGCGCTGGCGCCTTATGCCGCTTACTTCATCGGCAGCAAGCTGGACCCGAACCACGGCAGCGATCCCAATGCGACTCTGCAATTGCTGTCGCATGCGGTGTTGGGTGCGCTGCTGGCGGAAGCCAATGGTGGCAATGCGGGAACCGGAGCGGTGTCCGCGGCCGGCGGCGAGTTGGCCGCGAAGGTACTGACCAATACGTTGACCGGCGGAGACCCCTCCAAGCTGAGCCCAGAGCAGAAGGAGATGGTGCTGGCGCTGTCGCAGGCGGTGGGTGCGCTGGCGGGTGGGCTGTCGGGACAGGATCTGGCCGGGATCGCGTTGATTGCGGGGATTGCCAAGAACTCGGTTGAGAACAACTGGCTGAGCAGGCAGGAAATCGCACTCATGGAGTCCGAGCGGGCCGCGTGTGGTGGAAAGGGAGGCGATGTCCAAGCCTGCAAGGACTCTGTGACACGTGCGTATGACGAGCTCACGGAACTCAGGTATGGGTTCAGATTAGAAAAGGGGCGGAAGTTAATGGCTGGATAAATAAGAATCCGCTGCCTTATCATCAGGAATATGGATTTTCATCGCCCGTAAAGCCAGTTCAAAAGAAGGTCACGAAATGAGTGCTAGTGATGTGAAAGATGTCGGAAGAATTTCCGTCCGGGCTGCATATGTGTTGATGTGCGTGTTTCTTCAAAAATATATGAAGAGGGGTGGTGGGCAGGACACTCTTGTTGATCTGTTATCTTCGGGAGGGTCATTTCTATGGGCGAATGGCGTGCCCAATGATCCGGCAATGTGGGATGACTGGCGTGATGCATTTGCAGAGGTTGCCACCGCGGGGAGTGCTCTCAATTCTGAATTTTGTAGCGCACAAATTAATTCGTCGGGCGAGTGCTTGACGTTGCCAGATGCGTTCTCGGTAATGATGGTATTCCTTGAGGCGATTTTTGATCGATCTGGTGAGGATCTTCCGCTGTTCGAAGTTATTGTTCGTCTCATGTCGCCTTTAAGTGATTCCGGTTGTCTGAATGATTCCTCTGTCTGGGCTGAGTGGATGGAGTCGGTTGGAAAGGTGAGGGCATAGGGTTCTGGGCGTTTGAGTTCTTATGGGTGCTGTCCCTTGAGCTTACGTGTCCACGGTGTTGGAATGGATTGACCGCATGGCCGAGTCCGTTTCGTGCACTTAGCTGGATGGCGAGTCGATAACGGTTGGCGACTGGCGTGCAGAATGCGTCCTCCAGGGTGAGGTTGTTGGAGTTGCGTAATCCGCGTGGATCGGAAAAATTAATTGAGATGATGCCTGGACTCCTTCCAGTTCTCGATTGAGCGTTCTTCTGGTTTTGATGAATTTCGTTCGGATCTGTCAGATTCTTTGGGTATTCCGCAATCGATTGTTTTCGACTCTGACTAATATTGGGATCATGCGGAAGCTAAAGATTCGGTGGGGGTATGGGTTATGCATGATGACGGTTCGTTCAAAAATATCGTCAACGTCTACAGTGGATTGAATGTAGGTGATGAGGAACTTGGGCGTTTGGCTATTCGGATTGGAGTTTGAGATTTGGGCATGAGGCGGGGGGCGTTATTGAGTTTTTTGCATGACAGCTCCCCAGTTCTCCAGCGATCAGCACGAAGCGAAGAACCATGGCTGCAGTCCATGGTTACAATCCGCCCATGATCAGCCCCCGCCTCCTGGCTCCCACACTGCTGGCCCTGGCCCTTTCGGCCTGCACCGCCACCGCGCCCGTGCAGCACAACCCGCTCGCCACCTGGGTGCCATCACCCAATCAGAACGCGCGCACGCCGGTCATCATCGTCATCCACCACACCGAGCAGAAATCGGTGCAGCAGAGCCTGCGTACGCTGCGCACCGCCAATAGCGGCGGGCCGGTCAGTGCGCATTACCTGATCGGCGCCGATGGCCATCGCTACCAGCTGGTGGCCGATGAGCGCCGCGCCTGGCACGCAGGGGCCGGGCGCTGGGGCACCATCACCGATCTCAATTCAGCCTCGATCGGCATCGAGCTCGACAACGATGGCCGCAGCCCGTTCAGTGCGGCGCAGATCGAATCGCTGATCGTGCTGCTGCGCGATCTCACCACCCGTCTGAACATTCCGCCGCGGCAGGTGATCGGCCATGCCGACCTGGCGCCAACGCGCAAGCAGGATCCGAGCCGCTTCTTCCCCTGGCAGCAGCTGGCCGAGGCCGGATTCGGCGTCTGGCCGCGCGCGGCCGACGGTGCCGCACCGGAAGGCTTCGATGCGTGGAACGCGCTGGCCCGCTTCGGCTATCCGCTGGACAACCGCGAAGCCACCGTCGCCGCGTTCCACCGCCGCTTCCGTGGCCGCGACGACCTGCCGAAGACGCTGGATGCCGAAGACGCGCGCATCCTGCACTCGCTGCTGCTGCAGATGCCGTGACCACGCGCATGAACGCTTGACCCCACGCTGGGTTGCCGCCCAGCGGCCGGCCCGCCACCATGGCGGCATGATCGATTCCGCCACCTTCTTCAAGCGCAGGCACTGCATCCTGCTGGCAGCGGCCGCGCTCGCCGGCTGCTCCACCACCGCTCCCCGCACCGGATCCGAAGTGCCGACGCCGGTCACGCCGCCTGCGGCCACCTATGCCAAGGCGGCATGGAGCGCACTGCCGCCGGTCTCCGACAGCGATCTGCAGGCCGGCTTTGTTGCCTGGCGCAGCAGCTGCACCCGCCTGAAGACCGATGCGGTCTGGGCCAGGTCCTGCGCCACCGCAGCGGCGGTTTCAGACAAGGACGCGGCCGCGATCCGCCAGTTCCTGCAGCGCGACCTCGATGTCTACGCGCTGCGCGCCGGGGGCCACCAGGCCGATGGCCTGATCACCGGCTACTACGAACCGATCTACGCCGGCAGCCTCACCCGCACGGCCACCGCGACGGTGCCGGTGTACGGCACGCCCGATGACCTGGTCGTGGTGCAGCTGGACAGCCTCTACCCCGAGTTGAAGGGCAAGCGGCTGCGCGGCCGTGTCGACGGCAAGGTGCTCAAGCCGTATGACGACGCCGGCACGATTGCCAGCAAAGGGGCCAAGGCGCCAGTCTTGGCCTGGCTGACCGATCCGATGGACCTGCAACTGCTGCAGATCCAGGGGTCCGGCCGGGTGCGCCTGGCTGACGGCACGCAGGTACGGTTGGCCTATGCGGAACAGAATGGCCACCCCTACCGCGCCATCGGGCGCTGGCTGGTCGACCAGGGCCAACTGAAGAAGGAAGACGTCACCATGGACGCGATCCGTGCCTGGGCCCGGGCCAACCCCGCGCGCGTGCCGGAACTGCTGCGCAGCAACCCCAGCTACGTGTTCTTCGTGCGCAACCCGGACAGCCCGGAAGGCCCGCGTGGCTCGTTGAACGTGCCACTCACCGCCGGTTACAGCGTGGCCGTGGATCGCACCGTGGTGCCGCTGGGCAGCCTGCTGTGGCTGTCCACCACCCGCCCGGACGGCACGCCCGTGGTGCGCCCGGTGGCTGCGCAGGACACCGGCGGCGCCATTGCCGGCGAAGTGCGCGCGGACCTGTACTGGGGCAGTGGCGATGCCGCCGGCAAGCTGGCCGGTGACATGAAGCAGAAGGGCAACATCTGGATGCTGTGGCCGAAGGGCGTAGCGCTGCCGCAGTAGGTGGCAGGGATCTGCCCCCCGGATGCCTGATAATGGCGCCATTCCGAACTTTCCGGCCGCACCTGCGGCCAGGACCCCTGCAATGACCTACGCAAAGCACAACGCAAGATCCGGCGCGAAATCCGCCGCCAAGAAGTACTACAAGCACTGGGCCGAATCGGGCCTGGGCAAGGGCAACGTGCTGATGGAAGCGCGAGGCGAGAAGATCGTGCGCCAGGTGGAAATCTACGGCACCAAGATGGTCTGGGCCGACGAGCATGCCCACAGCGATGACCGCTTCCTGCTGGCCGACCAGCCGGTGTCGTTCCTCGATTTCGACGAGGACGACGAGATCTCCGCGCGCGAATTCGAAAGCGCATGGAAGAAAGCCCGGGAAGCCACCGGCTACCCGGTGTAACGCTGCCCACCCGGGTTCGGGTCCCTTTCCGAAGGGAAAGGGCTCTGACCCCGGGCCAAGGCTCAGGCAGCCGCGTTGTAGGGTTCTATCCGGGCAAGCACGTCGGCCAGCTTTTCCTTGGTCATCGCGGCATCGAAGTCGGCCTGCAGGCCGATCCAGAACTTGTCCGAGACGCCGAAGTAACGGGACAGGCGCAGCCCGGTGTCCGCAGTGACTGCGCGATCCCCGGAGACAATCTCGCCGATCCGGCGTTGTGAGACGCCAATTGCCTTGGCCAGCCGGTATTGGGTGATACCCAAAGGCTCCAGGAATTCATGCAACAGGATCTCGCCGGGAGCGGGGTAGGGGACGGTTCGCACTCGCACGACTCCTTCAGTGGTAATCGACAATTTCGACCTCGGCAGGACCTTCCCGGGACCAGACAAAGCACAGCCGGAACCGGTCATTGATGCGGATGCTGTACTGGCCGCGCCGGTCCCCATGCAGCGACTCCAGTCTGTTCGCTGGCGGCAGACGCAGATCCCGCAGATCGGCTGCCACATTGAGCATGGCCAGCTTTCGCAGCGCGGCAGCTTCAATGTGGCGCCATCTCTGCACGCGATGGCCATCAAACAGTGCCTGCGTACGTTTGCAGGCAAATGATTGGATCGGCATGTTGGTAACGTGTGGCGATAGTATCGTAATGCGTTAGTATCACCTCGGCAAGCATGCGGCGTAATTCCTGGGCGCGACGGCTGACGACGCATTCGATGCGATCTGATGCTGGACCCGCGTTTTGCACTACATTGGTGCAATGTCCGACCCCGCACCCCCGCCGTCCCTCGATGCCTTGGGCACGCCGCTGGCCTGGGCCGGCGCCGATGGCTGCATTGCCGGCTGCAATCCGGCCTTCGCCCGCTGGCTGGGCGTCAGCGCGCGACGCCTGCTGGGTCGGCCCTTGGCCGCACTGGAAGTGCAGGGCGAGGCACTGGCCCATTTCCTGGCCCGTGATGAGCGCGACAGCCTGCGCCTGAACCGGCTGGCGCTGGCCGTGCCCGGCGAGGCGCCGCGCTTCGCCGAGGGCTGGATGAGCCGCCGCGACGATGGCGGCTGGTTGCTGGAGGCGCACCCGGTCGATGAATTCCCTGGGCTCGATCCCACCCAGGCCCTGCCCAGCGCGCTCAGCGCGGCGCTGAAGGGGCTGGCCCACGAGCTGCGCAACCCGCTGGCCGGTCTGAAGGGCGCGGCGCAGCTGCTGGCCCGTCGCGCGGCCCAGCGCGATGCCAGTGAACGCGAGCTGATCGAGCTGATCGGCTCGGAGATCGAGCGCCTCAACGGTCTGCTCGACCAGCTGCTGTCGCCGGCCCCGGCCGCGCCGCATGCCGAACTGAACATCCATGCCGCGCTGGAGCGCGTGCTGCGCCTGGCCGAGAACGAGGCCGGCTGGGCGGTACGCCTGCAGCGCGACTACGACCCCAGCATTCCCGAATTCCACGGCGACGCCGACCGCCTCACCCAGGCGGTATGGAACCTGGTGCGCAACGCGATCCAGGCCGGCGCCGGCAGCATCACCCTGCGCACCCGCGTGGAGCATGGCGTGCGCATCGCCGAACAGCTGCACACGCTGGCGCTGCGCCTGGAGATCGCCGACGACGGCCGGGGCGTGCCGGAGGAACTGGCCGAACACCTGTTCCTGCCGCTGGTCAGTGGCCGCGCCGAAGGTACTGGCCTGGGCTTGGCGCTGGCCCAGCAGGTGGCGCGCGAGCATCGCGGCACGCTGACCTACCGCTCGCGCCCGGGCCATACCGTGTTCACCCTGCTGCTGCCGATCGGCAATGGCGCCGCCCCGGCCGAGGAGGCCCCGCGCGATGTCTGACTTCTCCACCGCCGCACAGCGCATCTGGGTGGTCGACGATGACCGCGCCGTGCGCTTCGTGCTGTGCACCGCGCTGCGCGAAGCGGGCTACCAGGTCGTTGATTTCGACAGCGCCGCCCCGGCGTTGCAGGCGCTGGGCGAGGGGCCGCCGCCGGCCCTGCTGTTCACCGACGTGCGCATGCCGGGCGACGACGGCCTGGTGCTGCTGGACAAGCTCAAGGCTGCGCTGCCGCAGCTGCCGGTGGTGGTGATGTCGGCCTACACCGATGTGGCCAGCACCGCCGGCGCGTTCCGCGGCGGCGCGCATGAGTTCCTGTCCAAGCCATTCGACCTGGACGATGCGGTGGCGCTGGCGCAGCGCGTGCTGCCGGCGGTGGCACCGGCCATGGCAACGCCCACGCCCGCCGCCGAAACCCCGAGCGACCAGCCACCGCAACTGGTGGGCGATACCCCGCCGATGCGCGCGCTGTTCCGTGCCATCGGTCGCCTGGCACAGGCGCCGCTGGCGGTGCTGATCACCGGCGAGACCGGCACCGGCAAGGAGCTGGTGGCCAATGCGCTGCATCGCGAATCGCCGCGTGCGCAGGGTCCGTTCGTCGCGCTCAATACCGCGGCGATTCCCGCCGAACTGCTGGAAAGCGAGTTGTTCGGCCACGAAGCCGGCGCCTTCACCGGTGCGCAGCGCCGCCACATCGGCCGCTTCGAGCAGGCCAACGGCGGCACGCTGTTCCTGGATGAGATCGGCGACATGCCGCTGCCGCTGCAGACCCGCCTGTTGCGCGTGTTGGCGCAGGGCGAGTTCTTCCGTGTCGGTGGCCGCGAGCTGATCCGCGTCGATGTACGCGTGGTCGCCGCCACCCACCAGGACCTGGAAGGCCTGGTCGCACAAGGAAAGTTCCGTGCCGATCTGCTGCACCGCCTGGACGTGGTGCGCCTGCAGCTGCCACCGCTGCGCGAGCGCCGCGAGGACATCGCGCAGCTGGCCAGCACCTTCCTGGCCGCCGCCGCGCGCAAGCTGGATACACCGCCGAAACGCCTGACCGCCGCCGCCCTGCAGGCGCTGCGCGAGCATGATTGGCCAGGCAACGTACGCGAGCTGGAAAATGTGTGCTGGCGGATGGCCGCGCTGGCCGCTGCAGACACCATCGGCGTGGCTGATGTCGATACCGCGCTGAACCGTGCACGCGGCCGCCGCACCAGTACCAACGCAGCCGACCCGGGGCAGTGGGAAGCGCTGCTGGCTGAATGGACACGCCGGCAGCTGGCCGAAGGCGTGGAGGGGCTGCACGCGCAGGTGCGCGAGCGGGTCGACCATGCCCTGCTGGAGGCCGCGCTGCAGATCACCCACGGCCGCCGCGCCGAAGCCGCTGCCCGCCTCGGCCTCGGCCGCAATACCCTCACCCGCAAGCTGGGCGCCGGGCGCCGCCGCGGGGGCCATTGAACGGTCCCTGCACGCGATCCTCGCGCCCGCTTGCCGAACCGTTGATCGTTCGTGGACGATGCCGTCCGTAGTGTTACCTGCAAGGAGTCTTCGATGCGTCTGTCCTTTGCCATCCTGCCGTTGTCCGCCGCCGCGCTGCTGTCTGCCTGTGGCAGTGCACCGAAGAAGGCCGAGCCCACCCCGCCGCCGCCGAGCGTGGTCAGCGCCGCGAAGCAGGCCGAGGCCAATCTGTCGCCGGCTTCGGCCAGCATCGTCAGTGGCCGCATCGCGCTGATGGTGGAGCCGGGTGGCGTCCACATCACCGGCCTGATCGGTGGCCTGCAGCCGATGCAGCAGGCCGGTTTCCACATCCACGAGCGCGGCGACTGCAGCGCGGTGGATGCCAGCAGCGCCGGCAACCACTTCAACCCCGGTGGCACCGCGCATGGCCGCGCCGGCACCGGCAAGCACCACCTGGGCGACATGGATAACCTGCGTGCCGATGCCCAGGGCCGCGCCAACGTCGATATCCACCTCAAGGGGGTTACCCTTGGCGGAGGCGCCGCCACCGATATCGCCGGACGTGCACTGGTCGTGCATGCCAACGCCGACGACTATCGCAGCCAGCCCGCCGGCAATGCCGGCGTCCGCATCGCCTGTGGCGTGATCCGGGTTGTCCGCTGATCACTGCAGGCTTCATCCAGGGAGAGATTGCATGCGTCTGATCCACAATTCGCTGTTTGTCGCCATCGCCGCGCTGGGCCTGGCGGCCTGCGGCCAGCAGCCTGCCGCGCCGCAGGCTGAAACCCCGCCGGCTGCTCCGGCCGAGGGCGCCACCACCGAACCGGCCGCAACCCCCGCACCGGCAGCTGCACCCGTGGCCGATGCGTCGGCCACCGCCGAACTGGCGCCGACCCAGGGCAGCGAGGCCAAGGGCAGCGTCACCTTCAAGGTGGTCGACGGCAAGGTCCATGTGACCGGCCAGGTCACCGGCCTGAAGCCGGGCAGTGAGCACGGCTTCCACATCCACGAGAAGGGCGACTGCAGCGCGCCGGACGGCATGAGCGCTGGCGGCCACTTCAACCCGGGCCACCAGGATCACGGCAACGTCGCCACCGATCCGCACCACGGCGGCGACATGCCCAACATCAAGGCCGACGACAAGGGCGTGGCCACCATCGATGGCCCAGTATCGAGCAACGTCAACATCGGCAAGGGTGATGACTTCGACATCATCGGCCGCGGCCTGATCGTCCACGCCGACGCGGACGACTACAAGACCCAGCCGACCGGCAATGCCGGCGCGCGCCTGGCGTGTGCGGTGATCCAGAAGGCGCCGTAAGGGCAGTCCTGCTGGAAATGGAAAACGCCGGCGCAAGCCGGCGTTTTTCCTGAGCGGTAGTGCCGGCCGCTGGCCGGCAATCGCAGATCCGAGGGTTGCCGGCCAGCGGCCGGCACTACCATCAGCGCGCCAACAGCTCGCGCGCGTCCTGCCCGGCCTCGCAGTGCACGAACAACACCGGCACGCCGTGCGCTTCCAGCACCGCGGCCATCTGCCGCTGGCGCATCAGGAACTGCTCGTAGATGCCCTTCAGGCGGTCGCAGTCGTTGTTGCCGTGGTTGTAGTGCGCGCACCAGCCGGCCGGATCGAACAGCGCCATGCGCGCCTCGCCATGGGTGTAGCGCAGCAGCGGCTCGGGCGCCGCGTTGAGCCATTCGTCCTCGCCCGGCGCCATGATCGCGGTCTCGATCAGCGGCCACAGCGCGGCCAGGCCCTGGTTGTCGTACTGCATCGACATCATCGCGGCCAGGTCGTTCACGGTGAAATAGCGCGCGTGCTCGATGCGGGCACCGAAGGTGTTCTGCGCCATCAGTGCGGTATCGGCGTGCGCCATGCCGTTGGCCAGCAGGGTTTCTTCCAGCGCATTGGCGACCGCGTTGGTGGTGGCCACATCGCTGCCGGTCAGCAGGAACGGCACCACGCGCAGGCCACCGCCCACCAGGCTGGCATCGGCCTGGAACGGCAGCGGCACGTCGCCGTTGGCATCGGTGCCGAACGCCAGCAGGCGCGGGCCCTGGTTACGGCCTGGCGCACGCATCTGCAGTTCTTCCAGGCGGCGGTGGATCGGCCAGCCCGGGCGCAGTACTTCGGCCGGGTCGAAATGCGCGGCGGCGAACACCAGGTCCAGCTCGGCTACCTGCGGCACCAGCTTGGACAGGTCGCGGCCGACGCGTTCGGCCAGTTCACCGGCCTGTTCGGCGCTGAGTACCGCCTGGCGGGGGATTTCGCCGCCGGCCAGTTCCAGGGCCAGCACGCCAAGGGCATTCATCGCGGGGTCGGGTTTGCTCATGGTTCCACGGTTGGCCCATCACAGGGCGGCAGCTACACTTGGCTCCATTATGCCTGCTCCGTCGTGCAGGCCATGTTGCAGACACCCTCATCCATGCCAGGTATCTCCATGCCCAACGCTCGTCCCGTCGCCATCCTCGGTGGCGTCCGCATTCCGTTCTGCCGCCAGAACACCGCGTATTCGGATGTCGGCAACCTCGGCATGTCGGTCCGTACGCTGGGCGCGCTGGTCGAACGTTTCGGCCTGCATGGCCAGCAGCTCGGTGAAGTGGCGATGGGTGCGGTGATCAAGCACTCCAGCGACTGGAACCTGGGCCGCGAAGCCACGCTGTCCTCCGGCCTGTCGCCGCTGACCCCGGGCATCACCCTGCAACGCGCCTGCGGCACCTCGCTGGACAGCATCATCACCGTGGCCAACAAGATCGCGCTGGGCCAGATCGAATCGGGCATCGGCGGTGGTTCGGACACCACCTCCGACGTGCCGATCGTCTATGGCAAGAAGCTGCGCGCGCGCCTGCTGGCCGCCAACCGTGCCAAGAGCACCGGCGACAAGATCCGCGCGCTCACCGCCGGCTTCAAGTTCTCCGAACTGAAGCCCGAATTCCCGGGCGTGGCCGAGCCGCGCACCGGCAAGAGCATGGGTGACCACTGCGAGGACATGGCCAAGGAATGGAACATCTCGCGCGACTCGCAGGACGAGTGGGCGGTGTCCTCGCACAAGAAGCTGGCCGCGGCCTATGAGCGCGGCTTCTTCAACGACCTGATCGCCCCGTTCCGTGGTGTCGAGCGTGACAACATCCTGCGCCCGGATACCTCGCTGGAAAAGCTGGCCACGCTGAAGCCGGCGTTCGACAAGGTGTCCGGCCGCGGCACGCTGACCGCCGCCAACTCGACGCCACTGACCGACGGTGCCGCCGCGGTGCTGCTGGCCAGCGAAGAGTGGGCACGCGCGCACGGCCACGAGCCGCAGGCCTACCTGCGCGATGCGCACGTGGCGGCGGTGGACTTCGTGCATGGCGAAGGCCTGCTGATGGCTCCGACCATTGCCGTGCCGGAGATGCTCAAGCGCAACGGCCTGACCCTGCAGGACTTCGACATCTACGAGATCCACGAAGCCTTCGCCGCGCAGGTGCTGTGCACGCTGCGTGCGTGGGAGAGCGAGGACTACTGCCGCAACCGCCTGGGCCTGGATGCACCGCTGGGCCGCATCGACCCGGACAAGATCAACCTGCTGGGTTCATCGCTGGCCACCGGCCACCCGTTCGCCGCTACCGGCGCACGCGTGATCGCCACCGCCGCCAAGCAGCTGGCCGAACGCGGCGGCGGCCGCGCGCTGGTCTCGATCTGCACCGCCGGCGGCATGGGCGTGGTGGCGATCGTCGAACGCTGATCGCTGCAACAGCACGCCAACCGAGGTTGGCGACTACCGGAAATGCGTGCTGGATCTGCTTTGGTGGATGCCGACCTTGGTCGGCCATGCGATGTCATCGTTCGGAAGATGCCAGAGCGCCAACCGAGGTTGGCGACTACCGGGTTCCACACATGAAAACGCCGCCCATCGGGCGGCTTTTTTTTCTCCGGTGGGTGCCGACCGTTGGTCGGCACACCTCAGCCATGCTTACGGCAACCGCGGGTTGCCGAATTCGTCGCGCTCCTCGTTGGCGTCATACACCGGCGGCTGCACCGCAATCGGTTGCTCTTCCACCGTGGCACGCAGCGGCGTTTCGTTGCCGCGTACCAGCGCCACGCTGTCTTCGCCGCGCTGCAGGCGCAGCGCATTGGCCAGGCACTGCGCGGCCAGTGCGTGCTCGCCACGCTGTGCGAACAGTTCACCCAGCGCTTCCCATGCCGGTGCCCCGGCGCCACTGGCGATTGCCTCATGCAGGAACGCGTCGGCGGCATCCCACTGCTGCTGCGCCAGTGCTACGCGGCCCTGCGCCAGGCGCAGTGCGGGCGAGCTGTCGTGCACGTTGCGCCAGCGCGCAAGGTTGGCCTGGCGCGTGGCCAGGCGCTCGGCGGGAAGGCGACCATACAGCGTCACCAGCTCGTCGTCCCAGCGATGGTCCAGCGCCTGTTCCAGCGCCAGCAATGCAGGCTCATCCCAGTTCAGTGCCACCGCACGGCTGGCATAGGCGCCCACCACGTCCGGCGTCGGCCGCAGTGCCTTCGGCGTGGCTTCCCACTGCGCGGCCAGCGCATTGACGTCGGCCGCTTCCAGCAGCGCCTGCGCTGCCAGGCGTGCTTCCAGTTCGCTGCCGGCGTCGGTCGGCAGCACCTTGCTCTGCCGCAGCGCGCCCAGCTGCCCATAGGCCTCGTGTGCGCGCCCTGCCTGCGCCAGTGCCTCGGTACGCAGCCACAGGCCACGCGGCGGCAGCGGCTGGATCGCGGCCACGTCCAGCGCGTTGATCGCATCCACCGGCAGATCACGCGCCAGCAGCTGTTCTGCACGCAGCAGCGCCTGCAGGGTGGCATCGCTTTCGCCCAGGCGCTGCAGCAGTGCTTCGCCGGCAGGGCCGTCGGCCCGTGCCTGCGCACTGCGCACGGCGTTGGCCAGCGCCACTGCGCTCACTTCGGGGTCTTTGGCGGCGCCGTCCAGCAGCTTCTCCGCACGCTGCCACTGGCCGTGCTCGTAAGCCTGCAGGCCGTCGATCAGGCGCACCCGGCCCTGCTTGCGGCGGTAACGGCCCCAGGCCCGGAACGGTGCGGCGATCAGGCTCCACAGCAGCCACAGAACCAGTACCGCGATCACCGCCAGCAACGCGACCTTCGGCAGGTTGCTGTGGTAGTCATAGCCGCCGTAACGCAGGATCACTTCGCCGAAACGGTTGAGGTCATCGGCGCCGAGCCATTGCGCGGCGACCACGCCGATGGCCACGGCCAGCAACAGCACGACCAGGGATTGCAGGGGTTTCATGCGGGATTACCTCCGGTCGGTCTGGGTGCGCAGTTGCTGCAGGGTGCTGCCAAGAACGGTGTTGCTGGCCTGCAGCGGAAGCTCGCGCAAGGTCTTCAGTTCAGCACGTTGCGCGCGCAGGGCCGGTGAATCCGGCCAGCGCCGCTGCGCCCAATGCTCCACGCGTACCAACGCGGTATCACGGCCAGCGCGGTCGCCGCGCTCGATCGCGGCGCGTGCCAGGGTCAGTTCCAGCTGCAGCGCATCGTCGGCATTGCGGCGTTCGGCAGCCGTCAGCGGGCCGTTCTGGCGGCTTGGGGTGATGTCCACGAACGGTGCCAGCGTGGCCTGCCACCAGGCTCTGGCGGCAGGCGGCGCAGCGTTGCCGGTCACCTGCGAGGGCAGCCCCTGCAAGGCCTTGGCCAATGCATCCAGGCGCTGCAACGACTGCACGCGCGGGCCGGCGCCGAGCGCATCCAGTGCATCGCGTTCCTGCACCAGCGCCTGGCGCAGGTTCAGGCCATCGCTGTCGGGCAGATCGGCCAGCGCAGTGGCGGCCTGGGCATACAGGCGGCGTGCGCCATCCACATCGTCGGCGTAGTTCAGGCGCTGCGCGGCCTGGGTCAGCAGCAACTCGGCCTCGTCGCGCTGCACCGCCTGCCGGCCCTGATTGGCGCTGTCGGCCAGCTTGGCCAGGTTTTCTTCCAGCAGTGCACTGCGCTGGGACAGGCCGAGCATCTCGTCGCGCAGTACGCGGTTGGTGGCGGCCGCGTCCTGCAGGCGCTGGCTGGTTGCGCGCTGGTCGCGGCGCAGCGCATCCAGCGTGGCCTCCAGGCCCTGCAGCTGCACCGCGGTGGTCTGCGCCTGCGCCGCCTGTTCGCTCTGCTGTTGCTGCCAGAAGTACCAGCCCGCATAGCCGCCCGCGCCGAGCACGGCCACACCGGCCAGCGGCAGCAGCCAGCGTGCGGAGCGACGGGGTGGGGAAACGGGCGGAGTGTCGTTCATCGGGCTTCCTTGTCGGCAACGTCGCCGGTGGGGGGACCGGCAGGCCGCGTTGTGCACAGCATCACTGTTGCCGACGACAGCGGCAAGCGTGACCCACGTCCCTGTTCAGGTCGCTGCCGGGACGGTGAGCGTGGCGTGTGCAGCCGCCACCAGCTGTGCGGTGGTGGGGCCGGCCGCGCGCACCACGTGCTGCAGGCCCAGCGCCCGCGCCTGTTCACCCAGGCGATCACTGGCCACCACCGCGGTCGCGTGCGCCTGCAGGCGCTGCTGCAATGCGGTTGGAAGTTGCTGCCAGAAATGCTGCAGCGCTTCGCCGCTGCTGACCGCCAGCACCCACGGAAAGGCTGAATGCGCCAGTCGCGCCAGCGTGCGCGGCGCCAGGCGCAGCAGGCGCCGCTGGTAGACGTCGGCGCGTTCGATGCTGGCACCGGCCGCCTGCAGCTGCGCGGCAATCAGGCCGCGGCCACCGGGCGCGGTCACCAGGCCGATGCGCAGGCCCTGCACGTTTGCCAGTACCGGCAGCGCCAGCAGGCCTTCGCTGTCCATCCGCTGTGGTGCATGCACCTCGGAAATGCCGTGTGCCTGCAGCGCGCGCGCGGTGCCTTCGCCCACCGTCAGCCACGGACTGCGCTGCGCCTCGGCCAGCCGCAGCAGGGAAGCGGCCGCAGCAACCGCAGCCGGGCTGGTGAATACCACGCGATCGCAGTTCAGCGCGCGTTGCAGCTGGCGCACCACGGGCGTGCCGTGCAGGCGCTGCAACCGCCACGGTGAAAGGGCCAGCACATGCCCGCCCAGCCCAGCAACGGCGCGGCGCAGCGCCACATGCTGGCCTTGTGGGCGCAGTGAAATTAGGGTCCAGGCCGCGTCGGAGCCAGCGGCGCCAGTGGGTATCGTATGGTCGGCCATTGCCTGCATTATGCGGGCCCTTCGTTGTCGTGGTCGCTGCTCCGATGTCCGTTGATGCCCTGACTTCCTCGTTGGCCGCCCTGCAGGACGTACTGGACTGCATGCCAGCGGTCCGCGCCATGCAGATCCAGCTCGACGGCTATGCCGATGGCGTGCTGCGCATCACCGCGCCGCTGGCCGCCAACGTCAACGACAAGGGCAACGCCTTCGGTGGCAGCCTGGCCTCGGTACTGACCCTGTCCGGCTGGGCGCTGGTCAGCCTGCGCCTGCGCCTGGCCGGCCACGATGCTGAGGTCTACGTGGCCGACAGCAACCTGCGCTACCTGGCACCGGTCTACGAAGACCTGCATGCCCATGCCGAAGCCGCCGAAGCGAGCGGCTGGGACGCCTTCCTGAATACCTTCCGCCAGCGCCGCAAGGCCCGCATCAGCATCATCGCCACCCAGCCCGGTGCCGACGGCCGCCCGGCCGCCGAGTTCAGCGGTCGCTTCGTTGCCTTCGCCAAAGGGTAGGATGGCAGGCTGACGTTCTGGGGAAACCACCGATGCGCCGCCTCATCCAGTTCCTGATCTGTTCCCTGCTGCTGGCCAGCGCCGTGGCCTCGGCCGACGACCTCAGCCGCAAGCAGCGCAAGCTGCTGGAAGAGACCCAGATCGCCTACGGGGCGACCATCCGCTGGGGCAGCATGGACGATGCCATCGGTTACCTGGACCCGAAGCTGCGCAAGGAAAAGCCGCCGACCGAGTTCGAGCTCAACCGCTACGCGCAGCTGCGTGTGTCGTCCTATCGCGAGCGCAGCAGCGCCTCGCTGGAAGGGGGCGAGGTCGAGCGCCGCGTCGAAATCGGGGTGATCAACCAGAACACCCAGGCCGAGCGCACCGTGGTCGTGGTCGAGCGCTGGCGCTGGGACCCGGAGGCCAAGCGCTGGTGGCAGTCCGCCGGCCTGCCGGACCTGTGGAAGGGGCAGTGACGGGCCGCGTCCGGCTTGTGCGACAATCGGCGCCCGCTTAATCGACCCGTGACCTGAGTGAATTACGAAGAGTTGCTGGCCTTTGCAGGCCGAAACCCGATGCTGTCCGCGGCCCTGGTCGGCCTGACCGTGGCCATCATCGTCACCGAGATCCGCCGCCTGTTCCGGGGCTTCAAGGGCATCAAACCCGCCGAACTGACCCAGCTGATGAACGCGGGCGGCACGGTGGTGGTCGACCTGTCGGCCAGCGGTGACTTCGAGAAGGGCCACATCGCCGGCAGCCGCAACGCCCAGGCCAGTGCCTTCGGCCCGGACAACAAGCTGGTGGCCAATGCCAAACAGTCGCCGGTGGTGCTGGTGTGCCGCAGCGGCAACGCCTCGGAAACCGCCGCCAAGGCGCTGAAGAAGGCCGGTTTCGAAAAGGTCTACGTGCTCGATGGCGGCATTCCCGCCTGGCAGCAGGCCGAGCTGCCGCTGGTCAAGGGCCGCAACTGATTGCCGCAGGTGGCGCATCCGGCCTTGTATGGGCCTGATGCCGCCCCCATCGCAGTAATTCGACCCTCGTTTTCATTGCATTCACCTGGAGTTACTGGAAATGTCCGAAGAGATCACCAACGGCGCCGCTGCGCCGGTCGATGCCGCCACCGGCCCCGCTTTCACCGTCGAGAAGATCTACGTCAAGGACGTCTCCTTCGAGTCGCCGAACGCTCCGACCATCTTCAATGACCAGGTGCAGCCGGAGTTGCAGCTGAACCTGAACCAGCAGGTGCAGCGCCTGGGCGAGAACGCCTTCGAAGTCGTGCTGGCCGTGACCCTGACCTGCCAGGCCGGCGAGCGCACCGCGTACGTGGCCGAAGTGAAGCAGGCCGGCGTGTTCGGCCTGGTCGGCCTGGACCCGCAGTCGATCGACGTGCTGCTCGGTACCCAGTGCCCGAACATCCTGTTCCCGTACGTGCGCCAGCTGGTCAGCGACCTGATCCAGGCCGGCGGCTTCCCGCCGTTCTTCCTGCAGCCGATCAACTTCGAAGGCCTGTACGCGGAAACCCTGCGCCAGCGCCAGGAGCAGGGCGACGCACCGTCGCTGGCTGACTCCGAGCCGGCCGGCAACGCCTGATTCCTGCCGCGACGTCACGGATGAGCACTACCGCTGACAAGATCGCCGTGCTCGGCGCCGGTTCCTGGGGAACCGCGCTGGCCAGCCTGCTCGCACGGCACGGTCACCCGACCGTGCTGTGGGGGCGTGACGCGGCCGTGGTCGAAGCCATCGACCAGCGCCATGAGAACCCGCGCTACCTGCCGGGCATTCCGCTGCCGGACAGCCTGCGTGCCACCACCGACCTGGCGTCGGCGGTGGAGGGCGCGGCCTGGATCCTGGTGGTGACCCCGTCGCATGCGTTCGGCGAAACCGTGCGCGCGCTGGCGCCGCTGCGCCCGGCCGGTGCCGGCGTGGCCTGGGCCACCAAGGGCTTCGAACCCGGTTCGGGCCGCTTCCTGCATGAGGTGGCGCGCGAAGTACTGGGTGAGGACGTGCCGCTGGCCGTTGTCACCGGGCCGTCGTTCGCCAAGGAAGTGACCCAGGGCCTGCCGACCGCGATCACCGTGCACGGCGACGTGCCCGAGTTCGCGCAGACGGTGGCCGAGGCGATGCACGGCCCCGCATTCCGTGCCTACACCGGCGACGACATGGTCGGTGCTGAGCTGGGCGGCGCGATGAAGAACGTGCTGGCTGTGGCTACCGGCGTGGCCGATGGCATGCAGCTGGGCTTCAACGCGCGGGCCGGCCTGATTACCCGTGGCCTCAACGAGATGCTGCGCCTGGCCGCTGCGATCGGCGCAAAGCCTGAGACCCTGATGGGCCTGGCCGGCCTCGGCGATCTGGTGCTGACCTGCACCGGCGACCTGTCGCGCAACCGCCGCCTGGGCCTGGCCCTGGGCCGTGGCCAGACGCTGCAGGATGCCGTGCGCGAAATCGGCCAGGTGGTCGAGTCGGTGCAGACCGCCGACGAAGTGATGCGACAGGCGCGCCGCCATGGCATCGACCTGCCGATCTCCGACCGCGTGCGTGCCGTGCTGCATGGCGAGCAGACGCCGGAAGAAGGCCTGCGCGCGCTGCTGGCGCGGGAACAGAAGCCGGAATATCCGGACACGCTGTTCAAGTGAATCGAAAAACCCCGGCCATGCGCCGGGGTTTTTTTTATGCACCCCATCCACGCATGGCGTGGATCTACGACGGAAACCGCTTCTGGTAGCCGCCAACCTTGGTTGGCGCCCAGTAGCGCCGGACCATGCCCGGCGGAATCCATCACCGCGCCCGTGGCGGCGCGTTGCCGTTGTCCATGTCCGAGAAGATCATCCACGGCCCATCGCCCACGCGCTTCAGCGTCAGCGTGAACTTGCCGGTGTCCCCCACGTTGTTGCCGAAGGTGTAGCCACCGATGATGTAGCCGACGTTCCCTTCCACGGCATACGCCAACGCGCGCAACCGCAACGGGCTGCCGCTCTGGCCGGAATATGCCGCCTCGATGGCTTTGCGTCCGCGCACCGGCGCCTGGTTGCTCTGCAGGATGAAGCCATCCTCGGCAAACAGCCGGACGAGCGCCTTTGCATCCCCCTTGCGCCACGCCTGTTCGTAGTCGCGCAGCACGCGATCCAGCGGCGCAGGCAGGGCTGTATCGGGAAGCGGTGGTGCGGGCTTCGCGCCTTCAGCATCGTGGGCGATGGTCGGCGATGCCAGCAGCAGGGCACTGCAGAAGATCACGGCGAGTCGTGTACGGCGCATGCGTCCAGGTCCTGGCGATGACGGGAGCGGCGAACGCATCCTAGCGCGCCGCTGGTTAGAATCACGCTGCCGCCGGCGTGGCGCATGCATTGCAGATCAGACAAGGACAGGGAATGAGGTTTCGAGTTGCAGGGATGGCACTGGTGGTTGGGTTGCTGGTGGCCTGCGGGCAGGCACCGGAGAAAGCCGCCGAAACGGCGCCTGTGGTTGCATCCGACGCACCCGCTGGAACACCGGCAGCGACGACCACCGTGGTCGAGAGTGAACCGTCCATCGAGGACGGAGTGGATCCGTCGGTGTGGGACAGCGAAGGCGAGCCGGAAGACTCCGGTGGCGGCCGTGAGCTCACCTGCAAGGACAACCCGTTGGCGACCCATTTCTTCACCCTGGTGGGCGGCAACACGGTGGACGATTGTGGCCGCAAGGACCCGAAGGTGCTGGCCGCGTTCGATGCATTGATGAAGGGAACGCAGGCCGCCGAATCCGCCGACAAGGACATCCCGTCGCTGCGCGAACGCCTGTTGAGCGGCCCCAGCGGGCCTGGCGAGCTGCTGGTGCTTCAGGGCGAACCCTGGTGGTTCTACACCGCCTGCCAGGCCCACGACTGCCCCGGCACCGCGCTGGCGATGCTGTATTCGCCCGATCAGTCGAAGATGGTCGGCCGCCTCACCGCGCGCTGCCGGGTGTGGTGGCTGGGCGAGCCTACGGCCGAACAGCGCGAGCAGATCGAACAGCTCCGCCCGCTGGATGATGCCGCATTGAAGGAAGACAGCGCGATCTGCGAATGAGGTGATGCGGGCGGGGAACGTCCGCTCATGCCGGGGCGGGCGTAGGCCATTCGTCCTGTTCTTCTGCCCGGAAACCGGCTGCTAAGCTTCCCCCCCATCCCGTTGCCGACCGGCCTCCTTCCATGGCTTTCTGGACCGTCGTCTTCGCCATTGGCGCCGCGCAGGCCGCGCTGCTTGCCCTGGCCCTGTGGCGGCGGCCGGCCAATGCCGGGGCGAACCGGGTGCTGGCGATGTGGATCGCGCTGATCGGCATCGATCTGGCGGTGAAGGCGCTCTACTGGGATCCGTCCTACCCGGCACCCACCAAGGCGCTGCGGTTCGTCGGCCTGTTCCCGTTCCTGTACGGCAGCCTGTTCTATGTCTACGTCAGGGTCCTGACCGAGGCCAGGGCCGTACGCTGGCGCGATGCTGTGCATCTTTCGGGATTCATCATCGTGCTGGCGCTGCATGCAGGCTTCTTCCTGCGTGGGCTGGTGCCGGCCGAGGGCATGCTGGCGCGAACGCTGCCGGGCATCGCGGAACTGGAATGGATGCGGCTGAACATCGTGCTGTACGCGTACAGCCTCTCCTATGTCATTGCCGGTCTGCTGCGGGTCGGCCGCTACCGGCGCGGCCTGCTGCGGCGGCGTTCGGATGCGGACCGGATGTCGCTGCACTGGATCGATGCGATGGCGATCTCGCAGATCCTCATCTGGCTCATTGCCACCACGCAATGGCTGGTCAGGATTCCCTGGATCGACTATCCGCTGATCTACGGCCTCGTTGCAGCGTGGGTATTCCTGATGGGCTACTTCAGCCTCACCCAGCCGGCCGTGCTGGTCGAGCCGGTTGCGGAACCGGCACCCGCCAACCGCGAAGTAGTACCGGCCAGCGACGATGCACGCGTTGCCGAGGTCGAGGCGCGCCTGTCGCAGCTGATGGCCGAACAGCAGCTCTACCGTGAACCGGCGCTCACCATCGGCCAGCTGGCCAGACGCTCCGGCTACCCCGAATATCTGGTGTCGGCGGTGATCAACCGCCGCTTCGGCGGGAATTTCTGGGAGTACATCAACCGCCAGCGGATTGAAGCCGCCGCTTCCCATCTGGCCGATGGCGCTGACACCCGGACCATTCTCGACATCGCCTATGCCTGCGGCTTCACGTCGAAGTCGACGTTCAACGCGGCGTTCAAGCGGCAGCTGGGTGAAACGCCTAGCGCCTTCCGCAAGCGCCATGCGATGGCTGGCACCCCGGAATCACCGAGCCGCTGACAATGCAGTCGCCGGCGGTCGCCACGGCCAGCGCAGCACAAGTTCGCAGAGTGCCAGGTTGAACACCCAGCATCCCCAGGCGGCGGCCAGATAGACCGGGGGAAAAGGCAGATGCAGCACGCCCAGGCCGATGCCCAGGATCAACCGGAACGTCACCGCAGACGCAGTGAGGGCGATGCTGCGCCACATCCACTGCCGGTGCCTGGCGAGATTGCCGGCCAGCGCGTGGCCGATGCCGAGGCCGGTGGTGGCCAGCCATGCCAGCGCCAACAAGCCAAAGGCGATGCCGGTGGGGGCTCCTCCCTCGGCATGCAGGGCCAGTGACAAGCCCCCCAATCCCGCAACCAGTACGCCGCCTGCGTACAGGCCACCGCTCAGCCGGTGCAGCCGCGGGAGATGTCGCTGCACCCATCCGCTCATCTGCAACGGCGCCAGCAACAAGGCCAGCCCGCCGCCGAAGAGGTGGGCGGGTACGTCCAGGCCGGACGCCGCGAACTTCATCTGCAGCGGGTTGTCCGCGTGTGGCTGGCCGTACAGCACGGTGAAGGCATAGGCGGCCACGGCGGCGCAGAGCAGGGCGAAGACCAGCCTCGCCGTCCAGCGGGCAACCTTGGGAAAGCGGTGTGGCATCTTGGAACCTCGCATTGGTGATCGAGGTTCGAGCGTGGGTGCGACGTACGGGAAAATCGTCCGGATCGGCGGAGTCGTACCCGGGACCGGCGGAGGAGTGCGGCCAGGGCGACCCATCGACAATGCCAACGCTGGCTGCGCTCGTCCGCTGTTCCAGCGGCCCGGCCCTGAGGCCGGCCGGACGCTATGATCGGCCAACACCCGAACATGGAAGGGTTCTCGCGCCCATGAAGATCGAGTCCATCTCTCCCATCCTGTCCGTAGACCATCTTGCCGAGTCAATCGCGTTCTACTGCGGCACGCTCGGATTCGAACTGGCGTGGTCGTGGGGTGATCCCACCGACATTGCTGCCGTCTGCCGCGACGGCGTGGAGATCACCCTCACCCAACGGTCCGGGAGCAAGCCGGCAGGCGCAGCACACGCCTATCTGGTCGTATCCGGTATCGACGACTATTACCGGACCCTTGAAGGATCGGGTGTCACGATCGTCGTCCCTATCGGGGACAGGCCCTATGGCATGCGCGATTTCCGCCTGGCGGACCCAAGTGGCAATGAACTCAGCATCGGGCAGGTCATGGACAACAGGGACAGCGCTCGTTAGCGCGCGTTACTTGCTCGCGTGCCGCGCGCCCTTTTCGTCCTGGTCCTTTGCATCCCCCCGGCTCCGCGCGAATTCCGGGAACGTCTTCGCGATCGAATCCTTGTCCGGCAGGATATAGAACACGCCACCCTTCTCGAAGGTGGACTGCACGATCTGCTCGTAGAACGCGGGCGAGACGTTGATGCAGCCATGGGTGACGCGGTTGTCGTCCGGAGTCGGTGTTGCCAGCCGCTCGGCGCGCTTCTCCTTCGGGCTGCCTGGCGGCAGCGGATGCATCGAGACCGCGGAATCGTAGTCCACCCACAGCACGCGCCCGGCATCGTCAGAGGGGCCATAGCCGCCAATGAAGCGGCCGGCAGGCGTGGTGCGGTCGTGGCCTGGAATCGCACTCAGCGCGAGCTTGGCGACGCCGGGTGCGGAGTGATCGCCGATGGCCGATCCGAACAGGGCCGGTGCCGCGCCACGCAGCTTGCCCTCGCCGCTGAAGACCAGCACCTGCGCCGCCGCCTTGTCCATGACCGCAAATGGATAGCCCTGGTTGTCCTTGCTGGCGACGACCCAGCCGGCCAGCTCGATCACCGTTTCGGACACGCTCTGGTCAGGCGGAAGTTCATCAACGGCGGCCACCGGTGGTGCAGGTGCGTCCTTGTCCCTGGCGTTGGCTACGCCGCTGCACGCAACGGCCAGCGCCATGACCAGTGCGGCATGCAGGGCGCGGCGTGCAGGGGAGGGGAAGGTACGAATGGGACGGCTCCTTTTCCTTGCAATGCAATCTTGGGTGGAAGGATGCCAGTGGCCGGCGAAGGCCACTGGTTCCCGATACTGAGGTCGATCAATTCAAGGGGTGAGGGAGCGGTTACCCGCGCGGCTTGCGGCCGGCGGGTGCCCTTTCAAGCTGCTGGACGCGGCCTTCGATCTGGTCGAGGCGCTGGTTGGCCTGCTGTGCAGACTGGTTGGCGGACTCCGCACTCTGCGCGGCGCCCTGCACCTTTACGTCGAGCTGATCGAGACGCGAGTTGATGGTTGCAAACTCGTTCTTGTATGAGGCGCAAGCGCCAAGGCTCACGGTGGCGATGAGCGCCACGCTGAGTGCACGGGCCATCTTCAGGTGTTGCGAGGTCAGTTTCATTCCACTCCCTCCTTCGTCTGGGGAAGCTGGAATATAGCGGCGTTTGTTCCCGGCGCTGACAAGCGCTTTCAGCTGCAATTTGAGTACGTGGATGGGCTGTGAAGCCTGCTGCTGACCCAACATTAACAAGCGGGATCAGGCGAGCTGATCTACGTCATCGAAGCGCCTTGCGCCTCTTCATATCCGCCAATTCATCAGCATGAAGCGGGAATCCTCGCTTGGCAGACACACGCGGCCTCGCTTGCGTCAGGCAGAAGCTGCAGCGTCCTCGAAGCGCACATCCAGCAACTCGGCTGTTCGTCGCATGGGCAACGCACTTGCGGGAAATGCGATGGCCGAAGGAATCGCATTTCCCGCGAGTACGGCCGCTCCCAATGGCGCATGGCGAGTTCCCTGAACGGGAACCATATTTATACACCAGTCAGTTCAATATTCAGGGTCGATTAGACCCCCTAACGGATAATTCACACCTGTCGATCGCCTCCTCTCTCTCCCCCTCCCGGGAGGCGGTCGACGAAACCAAAATAATTAAAGGTGTGTCCCGATGAACAAGAATTCGCTGCTTGCCCTGGGTCTTCTGGCTGCTCTGCCGTTCGCTGCATCGGCAACCGACGGCCTGTCGTACAACTACGTTGAAGGCGGCTACGTGAACACCGATGCCAAGGGCGGCGACGCCGATGGCTGGAAGGTGAAGGGTTCCGTTGCGGTGCACCCGAACTTCCACATCTTCGGCGACTACAGCGCGCAGGAGACCGACAAGTTCAAGAACGACGTCGACCAGTGGCGCCTGGGCGTGGGCTACAACTACGGCATCGCACCGAACACCGACCTGGTGGCGCGCGTTGCGTACCAGAAGTACGACGAAAAGCGCGGCCTGGACTTCAACGGCTACTCCACCGAAGTGGGCGTGCGCACCGCATTCAACCCGTACGTGGAAGGCTACGTGATGGCCGGCTACGAAGATTTCAGCAAGAAGCATGGCTACAACCCGGACGGCGAGTTCTACGGCCGCGTCGGCGCCACCGCCAAGTTCAACCAGAACTGGGGCCTGAGTGGCGAAGTGAAGCTGGCCAAGGCCGGCGACCGCGAGTGGTTCGTGGGCCCGCGCTTCACCTGGTAACAAACGCCTGTCGTTAGTGCGTGTTGTGCTGGCGTGTGACTCTCTCTCTCTCCCACACGCCAACCGAAGCCCGGCCTCGCGCCGGGCTTCACTTTTATGGGCACCGCGTTCACCGGCGTCCCGGGCTTCAGTGATCGGGGCTCTGCACCAGCCCGAGCCGGATCAGGCTTTCGGCGGTCGCCACGATGGCGTCCTCGCGCGAACGCGGTGACCACCCCAGCATGCGCTGCGCTTTCTCGCTGGTTGCGTTCATGGTGCGGCCCAGCAGTGGGATCGAGCCACGCAGCGCCGGGTCCTTCAGTGCACCCAGGCGCATCACCCAGTTGGGAATGACACGGGTACTGACCTTGCCCGCAGAGGCGCCCATGCGCTGCTTCAGGATCTTTGCCACCTCGCCCAGCCAGAGGCTGTCCCCGGCGATGGCGATGAAGCGCTCGCCGCTGGCCGCCGGATGGGTCATCGCACGCAAATGCAGGTCTGCCACGTCCCGCACGTCCACGAATCCGCAATTGATCTTCGGCGATCCCTTCTGGCCCTGGAGCAGATTGCGCACCAGGCGGATGGAGTGCGAATAGTCGCTGCCCAGCACCGGGCCGAGCACTGCGGTCGGGTTCACCACCGAGAGCTCCAGGCCACCGCCCTCGCGCGCGATGAAGTCCCACGCAGCACGCTCGGAGAGCGTCTTCGACTTCTGGTAGAGCCAGACATCGGCGGACAGATCGCTCCAGTCGGTCTCGTTGAACGGGCGGCCGATGTCGCCGTGGCCGGCGCAGATCGCGCCGAAGGCCGAGGTCAGCACCACCCGTTGCACGCCGGCGTCGCGCGCCGCGCGCAGGACGCGCAGGTTGCCATCCACGGCCGGGCGCACCCACTGTTCTTCGCTGGTCTGTTCGCCGGTGGGTGTAGGCGATGCTCCGTGCATCACGTGGCTGCAGCCGGCAACGGCTTCGGCCCAGCCCTCGTCGCGACCGAGGTCGGCCACCACCACGCTGAGGCGATCGCCCGGCTCGGCGCCACCGACCTTCAGCTGTTGGCGCACCTCCGCTTCGCGCGACAGTGAGCGCACCGTGGTGCGGACGTCGTAGCCGGCCGCGAGCAGGGCCAGGATGCAGTGCTGGGCGATGAAGCCGGTGCCACCGGTCACCAGGACGGTCGTTTTCATGGGAACTCTCCAGATACGTGGGGGGATTGGCGGGCCATCCCGACGCGGATCCAGCGGCATGGGTGGCTATGTCTACAGCTGTATACATGCGTTGCCGGTCATTGTCTACAGCTGTATACTTAACGAATGAGCACGCCCGTCGCACCGACCACCCGCAAGCCCCGCCAACGTGATGCCGAAGCGACCCGCGAGGCGATCCTGGCGTCCGCACGCCGGGCCTTCGCCCTGTCCGGCTATGACGGTGCTGGAGTGCGTGACATCGCGGCCGGGGCCGGGGTGACGGCGATGATGGTCAACCGCTACTTCGGCTCGAAGGAGCAGCTGTTCGCGGAGGTGGTGGAAGACACCATGACCCAGGGCAGCCTGATTGCCGGCGGCATCATGGACCAGCCGGAACCGGGCAAGGCACTGGCGCGCGCACTGGTGAAGATGACCCGCGCCGATGCCACGCCCATGGACGGATTCCTGATCACCTTCCATTCCGCATCGAGCCCACTGGCAGCGGAAATCGGCCGCGACAAGATCGCCGCGCATCACTTGGAGACCGTGGCCGCCTCGCTGCAGGGCACGCAGCGGGCCGAGCGCGCCGCGCTCATCCTGGCGATGATTTCCGGCTTCCAGGTAATGCGGCAGATGATCGCGCTGCCGGCCCTTGCCGATGCCGACGAGGACGAGCTGGCCGAGTTGCTGGGTACGGTATTCGAGCGGTTGATCCAGCGGCCTGCGGCCGGGCCGTAGGATCAGTTCACCGGCTTGCCGTAACTTTCGGCGAGGATCGCCTTGTACTCGGCCAGTGACGGCAGGCCCATGGCGCTGCGCCGCGCGTCCAGGCCGGGCATGTCTTCGGTAGGGCGCAACTGCATCGCGCCGTCGTCGCCCTGCACGAACTGGCTGCCGTAGCGCTGCGGCTTGCCCTGCGCCACCAGCACGCGGTCGGTGAGCAGGGCCACGTCGGCACGGTCAGCCTCGCCTGCCTGGGCGGCGTGTTCGATCAACGGCAGCACCTGGGCCTGGAAATCAGGGTCCTGGTCGGCGTGCTGCACCAGCAGCCAGGCCGCCTTGGCGCCATCACGGCCGACCTTCGAACGGGTCGGCCATCCCTTCTCGGCGATCACGGTCTTCAGCCACTCCGCATTGGCCTTGGCTACGGGTGCGGTGCCCTTGAAGGCCTCGCCGCCGCCGTCCGCGATGGCTGCATGCTGCGCGGCCTGGTCGCGGGCTTCACGGTCGAGCAGTTCCCTGCGCAAGGGTTCGTCCATCAGTCCCGCACGTTGTTTCTGCATCGCTTCCGCGCGGGCCAGCATCCGTGGCCACTCCGGTCCGGCACGCAGGGCATTCAGGCCTGGGCGATCCTTGTGCAGCAGATCCTCGAGGGGAAGGCGGTCCTGGCCCAGCAGCGCGATGACGTAGGCCATCGCCGCGGCGTGGTCACCGGTGGCGGCGGTGCATTCGACCAGCAACAGCTCGCCACCGTCCGGGAAGCGCTCACCGTTGTGGTACATCGCGCCGAGGGCATCGGCACAGCCTTTGGCGTCGTCGTCCTGATAGCGCTGCAGTGCCTCGTAGAACGAACCGGCCCCGGCCGCATGGGTGCTGCCGGTTGCAGCCAGCAGCAGCACAAGCAATGCCGGTGCCAGCTGGGGCGTGAGGATGGATGCCAACGTGTCTTCCTCCATGAAGGCCGCTGCATGGGCAATGCCATGCCGCCGGTACCTGCAGTGTGCCAGTGTTCGTGCCCTGTGGGTGGCGGCACACTGGCGCGGAGCCAGGGAGAACCGCACTGCGTGAGTGCGGCATTGCCGTTTCGGACGGCCGCGAATGGTGCCCTGCCGAGGTCTTCGCATGGTTTCGCGAGCGCGGCCTGTTGGCCGGACCCTTCCTGCGTATCGCGTGGCAAGGGCGGGACCCATTCGAGATCACCCGCGGACAGCCGCGCGACGCCTCCGCGCCCGCTGCCCCTTCTGCGTAGTGGCGAACTGAGAACCGCTCCGTCGCTGGCAGGGGGGTTCCGCTATGATCGCCCGCACATCGCCGCGCGCGATGCGCCCGCCTCAAGCCAGCAGGAACCGTCGTGAACTCCCAGCCCGCACCGATCACCGCCCTCAACCACACGCTCGACAACGAGCCGCAGCAGATCACCGCGCCGCTGACCCACTCGGCCGCGTTCCTGGTGTTGAAGGTGAAGGATGACGCGGCCTCGATCGCGAAGGCACGCGAGGTGCTGGCCAGTACCGACGACCTGATCAAGAACACCGCCATCCGCGAGATCGAGCGCACCTTCACCTGCAACGTGGCCATCGGCCATCGCGTATGGCAGCCGCTGGTGGGCAGCACGCCGCCGCGCGAACTGAAGCCGTTCCGCGAGATCAAGGGGGCGACCCACACTGCGGTTTCCACGCCGGGCGACCTGCTGTACCACATCCGTGCACGCACGATGGACCTGATCGTGGCGTTCGAGCGCAACCTGCTGATGGCCTTCGGCGATGCGGTGGAAACCGTTGATGACGTCGCCGGTTTCCGCTATTTCGATGGCCGTGACCTGCTCGACTTCGTCGATGGCACCGCCAACCCGGAAGGGCTGTCGTTGCCTGAGGCAACCATCGTCGGTGACGAAGATCCGGACCACGCCGGTGGCAGTTACGTGGTGGTGCAGAAGTACCTGCACAACCTCGGTGCGTGGCGCGCGCAGAAGACCGAAGCCCAGGAGGCGATCATCGGCCGCACCAAGCACGACAACATCGAGCTGGACGACGCGCCCGCCGATGCGCAGAAGTCGCACAAGACGCTGTGCACGATCGAGGACGCCGACGGCGAGCACGAGATCCTGCGCGACAACATGCCGTTTGCCACGCCGGGCCGTGGCGAGTACGGCACCTACTTCATCGGCTACACGCGCCGCCTGTGGGTGATCGAGACGATGCTGGAACGCATGTTCATCGGCAATCCCGCGCCGCTGCACGACCGCATCCTGGACTTCTCCACCGCCGTCACCGGCGTGACCTTCTTCGCGCCCGCGCGCAAGATGCTGGCCGATCTGGGCGACTGATCGCCGGTTACGCGGCCGTAGAGTCGAGCTTGCTCGACTGCGCCATAACCAGGCCAAGGCAGTCGAGCAAGCTCGACTCTACCCTCCGCCATCCGCCTGTCATCTACGACGCCGACCATGGCGCGCTGGATGGGAGCGCAGGAGGCAGGCGATGGCCAGGACAGGGAACAAGGGCGGCATGCGGCGCTGGTGGCGTCCGCTGGCCGCGGTGTTCGGCGCGTTGGCACTGGGGAGTGCCAGTGTGTCCGCGCAGGACGCTCCTGCGCACTGGATGGCCTATGCCGCCGCCGTGGGCGGCCAGCTGCAGCAGCGCCTGCAGCTGGAGCAGGACCCGCAGGCCCAGCGTGTGCTGGAATGGCTGCAGGCGCATCCGGACACGCCGACACCGTTGCCGGTCAGCGTGTGGATCGCCGCCGATGGCCGCATCTCGAAACTGGAATTCGACAGCCTGGGCGACCGGCAGGTGGACGCGGATCTGCGCGCGGCGCTGCTGGCCGCACCCCTGCAGGCGCCACCGCCGGACATGCGCCAGCCGCTGCGGCTGGGCCTGGCGCTGGAACCGAAGTAGCGCCACGCCCTGCGTGGATGCGCCTACGGGTGACCCCTCAGCCACGCATGGCGTGGCTCTACTGTGGATGGCCAGCGCACAGCCTGGCCCTCCTCATCAACGTACGGGTGCACCCTGTGGCTCGCGCGCGGCCGCGCTCCACGCGCGCAGGCCGAACACGGCCAGGCCGAGGAAGAAGACGTACAGCGCCGCGGTCACGTGCAGCGACTTGAACAGGTAGGCGCCCACATAGACCACGTCCACTGCGATCCACACCCACCAGCACGCCACGTGGCGGCGCGCCTGCCACCACTGGCCGACCAGGCTCAGCGCGGTCAGCATCGCGTCCAGCCACGGCAGTGCGGCATCGGTGAAGGTGTGCATGGCCGCGCCCAGCGCCACGCCGCCGCACAGCCCGATGGCCAGGTCGCGCAGCAGCTTGCCGCGCGCCAGCGGCACGATGCGGACGCTGCCCTCGTCGGCCGCGTGCTGGCGCCAGTTGAGCCAGCCGTAGACCAGGAAGCCGCCGAAGGCGACCTGCAGCAGGGTGTCCGAGTACAGCTTGGCCTCGGCGAACACCAGCCCGTACAACGTCACCGACAGCAGACCCACCGGCCATGCCGACAGCCGGCGCCGGGCCATCAGCCAGACGCCGAGGATGCTGCACAGCGCGGCGGTCCACTCGAGCACGGCGCCGCTCACAGCGCGAACGTCACCGACAGGCGGGCCTGTCGCGGTGCGCCGGGGAACAGGTAGTAGTCACCACCGCTGCTGCCGGTATCGCGCCAGTAGAAGCGGTTGAACACGTTGTCCACCGACAGGTTCCAGGTCACCGCACGCTCGTGCAGGCGGTGCTGGAAACGCAGGCCGGCATCGAACACCGAGTAGTCCGGTGCACGCACGCCGCCATCGGCACGGGCGACTTTGGCACCGGCATAACGCCAGCCCCCGGTCACCTCCAGGCCCTGCACGAAGGGCAACGCGTAGGCCAGGTGCACGCTGGCGCGCACCTTCGGCACGTTCACCAGCTGATGGCCTTCATAGGCCGGCGTGCCGGTGTCGCGCGCGCGCGCCTGCAGCACGCTGGCGCTGGCCACGATCTGCAGTGCATCGGTCAGCTGGCCGTTGGCGGTCAGCTCCAGGCCGGTGTGGGTCTGTGTGCCCTGTTGGACGAAGGTATAGCCAGCGTCGCTGTTGTCGGGCTGGGCGTACTGGTACGGCTGCGAAATGCGGAACACCGCTGCGCCCAGGGTCAACGCCTCGACCGGCACGTACTTCACGCCCACTTCCAGCTGCCGCGACTGCACCGAGGGCAGGAAGGTATCGGCGTTGCTGGTCCAGAACGGCGCTTCCTGGCCAAGCGAAATGCCGCGCACGTAGCTGGCGTAGGCATTGAGCTGGTCGGTCGCCTTCCACACCAGCGCGGTCTGCGGCAGGAAGCGCGACAGGCGGCTGTGGCGCTGTGGGGTGCCGCGCTTGTCGTACGCGCGTTCATCCAGCCGCACGAAGCGGCCACCGGCCAGCCACTGCCAGTCGTCACCGAAGCTCATCCGGTCCAGCGCGAAGAATGCGGTCTGGCGGCTGTCCAGGCGCCGTGCGGACGGGCCGGGCATCTTCGGCGACGGCTCGAACACCGGCACCTGCGCGTCGTGGATGTTGCTGGTGCCGACGTACTCGTTGACGCTGGGGCGCTTGTCCACGGTGCGGCGGAAATAGTCGGCACCGACGGTCAGCTGGTGGCCGACCGTGCCGGTCTCGAAGCGGCCGCGCAGCTCGGCACGCGCCTGCTGGTTGCGCCGGGTGTCGTCGGGGCTGCGGTAGTCGTAGACGTCGTAGTCGCCATTGGGGGCGAAGTAGTTGCCCGGCACGCTGCCATCGGCGCATTGCGCGGCGTAATAGCAGCCGTAGGCGAAGGCGACGTTGTCATCGATCACCGAGCGGCTGTGGCCGACCGAGACGCGCGACTGCCACGCGTCGTTGAAGTCGTAGGTGTGCAGGGCGGTGATGTTGGTGCTGGCGATATCCACCGGGCGCTGCCACGGCTGGTAGCCGAGCAGGTGCTCGCGATCGACACCGCGCGGCAGGTCACGCGCGCCCAGCAGCTGGTAGCCGGACACCGAGCGCTGCGAGCTGGTCTGGTAGTTGGCATCCACTTCCAGCTTGCCGCGTTCGCCGATCAGCCAGTCGGCGGCCAGCGAGTAGAAGTTGCGGCGGCCATCGGCGTGCTCGACGTAGGAATTGCTGGAATCCCATGCGGCATTCAGGCGCAGGCCGAAACGCGGGGTGATCCAGTGGCCGACATCGACGGCGACGTAGCGCGAGCCTTCCGAATCGGTGCCGAGCGTGGCGGTGCGCACTTCGGCCGGACGCTTGCCGATGTAATTGATGATGCCGCCCGGCGCCATCACACCGGCGGCCAGGCCGGCTTCACCCTTGAGGATCTCCACCGCCTGCACGTTCTCCAGCGCCAGGCGCTGTTCGCCAGCGATGGACAGGCCGTTGAAGCGATAGCCGGTGGCGGCATCGAGCGCGAATCCGCGGATGGCGATGTTCTGGTAATAGCCCACGGGTGCATACGCATCACCCAGCGAGGCATCGTTGCTGGCCAGCTCGGACAGCGAACGCACCTGGCGGCGGTCGAGATAGTCGCGCTCGAGCACGTTCACCGAAGCCGGCGTGTCCTTCCACGAACCGCCACCGAAGGCATTCACGCGTGAGGTATCCGCCTTCGGCTTGCCGGCCTGCACGCGCACCGCCGCCAGTTCGGTGGGCGAACGTTCGGCGCCGGTGGCAGCCACATCGGGAGCAGCGTCGGCCTCGCTGGCATGCAGCGGCAGCGCGGCGCAGAGGGCGAGGGAGAGCAGGGTGGGGCGCAGGCAGCGGTTCATTCGGTTCGTCTTCGGACAACAAGGGAGACGAAGCGACGGCGCGCAGGTGCACGGCCCATGACGGGGGTGTGGCTGCGGCTCAAAGCTCCCTACGCCGGTGCAAACCGGATCAGGTTCCAAGGGACTCTCTCAGCCTGGCAGATCCAGGCACCCCCGCTTCAGGTGACCATTTCACTACAAATGGTACGGATTTGCGAGCCGGTGGCGTTCATGCCGCGGCGTGCAGGGCCTGCAGCAGTGCCTGACCGGGGGGGCTGTGGAACCATGCCGGATGCCCCAGCATGAAGGGCTGCCAGGCTACGTCGGCATTCGCGGTCGAGCCGGTGACACCTTCGAAGTACTCCACTTCGGACAGTGCGAAGTCGAAATGGACCATCGGCAGCAGGTCGGCCAGCAGGTGCACGCGCGTGGCCGACAGCGGCAGCACCTGGCGATAGCCGTCGAGCAGGGCCAGCGCGATGTCGATGCGTACCGCCTCGATACCGCGCTCCAGCTGCAGCCACGCCACCGCGTTGCGCTCGATCGCGGTGGCGAGGTCGAACAGTGCGCTGGTGGGCGAGGCCAGGCCGAAATCCAGCACGGTGCTGACCTGGCCGTCGCGCCACAGCAGGTTGGAGACGTGCCAGTCGTTGTGCGCCCATAGCCGGGGTTCGTCGCGCAGGCGCTCGGCCAGGCCGCTGTGCCACGGCAGTACGTCGCGGCGGAGCTGCGTTTCCCACGGGATGCGTGCGAGGTAGCGGGCCAGGCCGGGGCGTGTGGCCAGGTCAGACTTGATTGCTGCAATCGGATCGTCGGCACGGATCAGATCGTCGCGCGCGACCAGCACATGGGTGCTGCGCTGCGGCGCGTGGTAGCTGTCCGAAGCCTGGTGCAGTCGCGCCAGCATGCGGCCGGCTTCGCGGGCCTGCGCGACATCGGTCAGCAGCGACCACGACACTGCATCGCGGTACAGATCGTCGCCTACGCCAACGGCGTGCAGTTCAAAGGTCCACTCGCCCTGTTCGACGGCGGTATGGCCATCGGCGGCCGCCAGCACCTGGACCACGGGCAGGCCTGCCGCCGCGAGATGCGCGATGAAGCGGTGCTCTTCTTCCAGGCAGGCCGCGCTGCGCACGCTGTGGTGATGGCGCTTGATGAACACCGCACCCTGCGCGCCGTCGACAATGGCGGCGGCCGACAGTGGCCGCGGGCTGTGCCAGCGCGCCTGGCTTTGCCCGTCAAGCTGCGGGTAGTGCTCGCGCAGCCAGCCGATGTCCCGCGTGCTGATCGGTGGCCAGTCGGCGGCGACCTCGTCGTTGTTGAGGCCCTGCACGCGGTGGGAGGAAGAAGTCATGCCGCAGCCCGAAAGGGGAAAGTCACATCCAAGGCTGCGCATTCAACGCCATGCCCGCGGCCAACGCAAACGGGCGGGTCATCGACCCGCCCGTCCCTGCGCCCGCTCGCGGTGAGCCGTGCCGCCGCTTACCAGCCGCGATGACGGCCGCGGTCGTTGTAGTAGCGGTTGTCGTAATAGCGATCGCGCTGCCATCGGCGGTCGTCACCGCGGTCGTAGTAGCCGCTGCGGTAGTAGCCACGATCGTAGCGGCGGTCGTAGCGGTTGTCGTAGTAGCGGTTGTCGTAATAGCGACGGTCGCGGCGGTCGGAGGTGGTCAGGTTGCCGATCGCGCCGCCGGCCACGGCACCGCCGACGGTCGCGGCGGGGTCGCCGTTGGAGAGCAGGTTGCCGGCCACGCCACCGACCACGGCGCCAACCAGGGTGCGCTTGTCCTTCCTCGACATCGCGCTGGCATCGCTGACCACGGCGACACCGGCCACCAGTGCCAGAGCCATCGCCAGACCACGGAAGCTGAGTGTGGAAGTACTGAGCATGTTCGTTCTCCTGTGAGGTGCATGCCACGCTGGGCAGGGAGGGCGCGGGGCGCCCCGGCTGCCGTGATGTCCACGCTGGCGTTCCAACATTGCCGGAACATTGCCTGGCCCACCGTGCGGCTTGCGCATTCATCTAGCGGCAGGCGGCATGAAGCAAGGCTGAAAGCGGGCCTGGCCGCTCAGCTGGCAGATAGGGAACGGGCGGTGCGCCCCGGCCGTCCCGGGGGCCCCTGTGTTGTGCGGGCTGCGTCTCAGATCTTGCCGTCGCGCAGGTAATCGAACAGTTCGGCGTCGCCCTTCAGGCCCAGCTTGAGCATGGCGTCACCCTTCTGGCGGCTGATGGTGCTGACACTTTTGTGCAGTTGCAGCGAGATTTCCTTCACGGTCATGCCGGTGCCGAGCAGCCGCAGTACCTCCACCTCACGGGGCGACAGCGGCTTGCCGTCGCCCTCGCGCATGCGCCAGCCGCCCGCGGCCTCGACCCGCTCGCGCAGGCTGCGGCTGATGTAGGCCTGGCCGCGGTAGACCGCCTGGATGGCCTGCGGCAGTTCGTCCATCGACGAGCTCTTGTCGACCAGGCCCAGCACGCCGCTGTCGAGCACCATGCGCAGGATCGCCAGGTTGTTGGAGACGCTGAGCATCAGCACCGGCAGCTCGGGATGACGGCGGCGGATCATGCCGATCATGGCGAAGCCATCGGCCTGGGGGCTGCCGGGCATGGAGTAGTCGGTGACCAGCAGGTCGCAGGGTTGGTCGCCCAGCAGGGCCATCAGCGCCTGTGCACTGTCGGCTTCGCCGACCACGCGGCCCACCCCGCTCGATTCGATGACGGCGCGGGTGCCGATACGGACCACCGGGTGGTCGTCTGCGATGATGATGCGCAAGCTCATGCTCTAGTATGACCACCGGGCAGGCCGGGCCGCGACCATCGCGATCCCTGGCAGCATTCTAGGAGATCGACGCCGATGCGTAGCTGGGCTGTTCGCGGGCTGGTCCTGCTGCTGGCCGTACTGGTGCTGCCAGCGGCCTTGGCACAGGGCGTTCCAGGGCTGCTGCCGCTCAGCTCCCTGCAGCGTGAGTACCTCGCCGCCCATCCGAGCATCGTCGTGGGCCAGTATGACAGCGGCTGGCCGCCGTTCGAGTCCCTCCATGATGGCCAGCAGGTTGGCCTGGGACCGGATTATCTGTCGCTTCTTGCCCGCCAGCTAGGCGTCAGGGTGGAGGCCCGTCGCTATCCAGATTGGACATCCGTGTTGGATGCGGCGTGCCGTGGCGAGATCGATGTGGTGATGAATGTCGGTCTCAGTGCCGACCGCACCCGTTGCATGGTGTACACGGCCGCCTATGGCGAAGCACCGTTGGCCCTGGTGGGCCGACCGGGCGACCTGCGTGGCTCCGACAACCCCGATCTGGATGGATTGCGGGTGGTGATCGAGCAGGATTTCCTGACCGGTCCGCAGGTGCGGGCACGCTTCCCGCGCGCACGGCAGCTTGTCGCACACAGCTCGCTGGCGGCGCTCGAGATGGTCAGAGACGACAAAGCTGATGTCTATATCGGCAATGCTTATGTCGCCACTGAACTGATCGCCGTCCACCATCTGCAGGGTGTGGTGCTGCTGCGCCCCAGCGATCTGCCCCCCGAACGGCTGCACTTCGGCATCCCCAGCAGCAAGCAGCCGCTGGCCGAAGCGCTGGACCTGGCCCTGGCCTCAACCAGCCAGGCCCAGCGCGATGCCCTGGCGAGGCGCTGGCTGCCGCCACCGCAATGGTCGGCGTCGGCGCAGATGGCGCTGAGCCAGGCCGAAAAGCGGGTGCTGGAGCAGCCACTGAAGATCGGCTTCGCACCGAATGCGGCGCCGTTGTCGTTCACCGGCGGGGATGGTGCGCCCAGTGGCCTGGCCAGCGAGTACCTGCATCGGCTGGTGCAGGCCGGTGCACACCTGCAGCCGGAGAGCAGCCACGACTGGTACGAGGTGCGCGAGAAGGCGCGCCGTGGCGAGCTGCAGGCGGTGATGGGCATCCCGGCCGATTCGCGCTACCTCGGGCCGGACTGGGTGTTCAGCCAGCCCTTCATCAGCGTGCCAAACGTGATCGTCAGCCGCGTCGACAGCCCTGCCCTGCTGGGCCTGTCGGACCTGCAGGGAAAGCGCGTTCTGCTGTCCGATCCGGAGCGCGTGCGTGGCTACGTGCTGCAGCAGGCACCGCAGGCCCGGATCATGGCGGCACGTAGTGCCGAACAGGCGATGCAGCGGGTTCTTGATGGCGAAGCCGATGCCTATGTGGGCAACCTGGCGCTGGTCAATCAGCTGCTGCGCAGCCGCTTCCAGGGGCGCTTGCAGGTTGCTGCCCCGGCGGGTTTCAACGATCAGCTGGTGATGGCGGTGGAGCGCCGCCATGCCGCGCTGGCCACGACCTTCGACCGCCTGCTGCTGCAGATGGCACCGCGCGAGCACGAGGCATTGCGCGGCAACTGGCTGTCGGTCGAGCACCGCAATGGGGTCGACTGGAAGCGGGTGCTGCGCTGGGCACTGCCGCTGCTGCTGGTGCTGCTGACCGCAGTGCTGGTGCATGGCATCGGCTACTGGCGGCTGCGCCGCGAAGTGGCCGGGCGGCGTCACCTGGAACAGCGCCTGGCCGAAGTCACCGACAACCTCCCGGCGGTGGTCTACCAGGCACGCCGCGATGCCGATGGCACGCTCAGTTTCCCGTTCATCGCCGGCGATCTGCAGGCCCTGTTCGGAATCAGCCGGCAGCAGGCCGAGCAGGATGCGAAGATCCTGCTGGAGCGCATCGAGGAGGACGATCGCGCGCGCATCCTGCAGGCGGTCGAGCAGGCCGCGCGCCAGTTCGCGCCATTGATCCTGGAATTCCGCCTGCGCGCCGAGGGCACCGACGCGCGCTGGGTGCGCAGCCAGGCCCATCCCTATGCGGCCGAAGCCGGCGCCGTGACGTGGAGTGGCTACTGGGTGGATGTGAGCGAGGCGCGCGCACAGGCCGATGCCCTGGTGGCGGCGAAGGCCGACGCCGAGCAGGCGGCGGAGGCCAAGTCGCGTTTCCTGGCCACCATGAGCCACGAGATCCGCACGCCGATGAGTGGCGTGCTCGGCATGCTGGAAGTGCTGGCGCATTCACCGCTGGACGCCGAGCAGCAACGCATTCTGGGAGTGATCGAGGATTCGGCGCAGATGCTGCGGCAGATTCTCGACGACATCCTCGATTACTCCCGGCTTGAAGCCGGTGCGCTGCGCCTGGAGCCGGTGCCGCAGCCCCTGCGGCCGTTGCTGGAAAGCGTTTGCCGCCTGCTCTCGGCCCAGGCCAGTGCACGCGGGCTGGCGCTGCACGTGCAGATTGATCCACAGCTGGCGCCCGCGCACGAAGTCGATGGCGTACGCCTGCGCCAGATCGTGTTCAACCTGCTCAGCAACGCCATCAAGTTCACCGCCCAGGGCGAGGTCCGCCTGCAGCTGGAGGTGCTGGGGCCGACCCGCGAGGACGGCGCCCAGCCGCTGTGCCTGAGCGTCACCGACACCGGCATGGGCATCGCACCGGAGCAGCTGCAGCACCTGTTCGCACCCTTCACCCAGGCCGGTGCCTACATCCAGCGCGACCACGGTGGCACCGGCCTGGGCCTGAGCATCAGCCAGCGGCTGGCGCAGATGATGGAGGGCGAGCTGACCCTGCACAGCACGCTGGGCGAGGGCACCCGTGCCGAAGTACGGTTGTCGCTGGTGGAAGCGGGCAGTGGCGATGTCGAGGCCCTGGTGGCCGAGCAGGAGCAGGCCGCATTGTTGCCGGCCGCGCTGCGCCAGGCGCGCGTGCTGGTGATCGAGGATCATCCGACCAACCAGGCGATGATGGCCTGGCGGTTGCAGCAGCTGGGCGTGCCGCACGTGATGGTCGGCGATGGCCAGCAGGGGCTGGATCGGCTGGCCGCGGAGAGTTTCGACCTGGTGATCACCGATTGCCGCATGCCGGTACTGGACGGGTTCGGCTTCACCCGCCTGCTGCGCGAGCGCGAAGGCCGTACCGGCCAGCCACGGCTGACCGTGTTGGCGTTGACCGCCAGCGTGCTGGACGACGATGCGCGCCGCTGCCGCGAGGCCGGCATGGATGAGGTGCTGGCCAAGCCGCTGTCACTGGCCACGTTGCGTGCGGCGCTGCTGCGCTGGCTGCCGCAGGCACAGGGCCAGACGTTCGCCGAGCCGGAAACGGAGGCGGTGGCCGACGACGGCATGGCGCTGCCCGATCTGGCAGCCCTGCAGCAGCGGTTCGGCTCACGGGCGGTGGCCGAGCAGCTGCGCGACAGCCTGCTGCAGGCCAGCGAGGAGGATCTGGCGGCCGTGCAGCGCGCGCTGCAGGCCGGTGACCGTGCGGCCGCGGCGCTGCACCTGCATCGCCAGGCCGGCGGCCTCGGGGCGGTGGGGGCGGGCGTGCTGGCAGGCCAGGCCAATGCGCTGGTCGAGCGCCTGCAGGACGCAACCGAAACCGATCCGGCGCCGCTGTTCGCTGCGGTCGCGGCGTTCGTGGCCCGGCTGCAGCAACAGCTTCAGCGGCTGGCTCACTGAGCCGACTGCTGCTGCAGGTAGGCAATCACCAACGCGCGGCGTTCGGCGCTGGGGAAGGCGTTGTACATGCGCGTGCCCGGCACCAGGTGGGTGGGCGACTGCAGGAATGCATCCAGGGTCTGCGCGGTCCAGGTGATGTCGGCGCGGCGCATGCCGTCGGAATAGCCGTAGTCGGGCAGGCTGCCTGCACGGCGACCGATCACGCCATGCAGGTTCGGCCCGAAGCGATGGATCCCGCCAGGCTGAACGGTATGGCAACCGGCGCACAGCTCGAACGCGCGCTGCATGGCCTGCTGGTGGGCCTGTTCGGGCGTGGCCGGTGCGGCGCCCGGGCGCTGGCAGGCCGTGGCCGCCAGTGCCATGGCAACGATGGTGAGCAGGTTGAAGGCGCGCATGGGCGGGCAGGATAGCGGTGCGCGGAAACGACCGGGCTGCGACACGCGGTCGCAGCCCGTGGCGGTCACATGCCCGAGTAGTTCGGGCCGCCGCCGCCCTGCGGGGTCACCCAGACGATGTTCTGGGTCGGGTCCTTGATGTCGCAGGTCTTGCAGTGCACGCAGTTCTGCGCGTTGATCTGCAGCCGCGCGTTGTCGGCCTCGCCGACGAACTCGTACACGCCGGCCGGGCAGTAGCGTGCTTCCGGGCCGGCGTACTCGGCCAGGTTCACCTTCACCGGAATGCTGGCGTCCTTCAGCGTCAGGTGGCTGGGCTGGTTCTCGTCGTGGTTGGTGCTGCTCAGGAACACCGAGCTGAGGCGGTCGAAGGTCAGCACGCCATCCGGCTTCGGGTAGGCGATGCGGGTGTGCTTGGCCGCCGGCTCCAGGCAGGCGTGGTCCGGGGTGCTGTGGCGCAGGGTCCACGGCGGGTTGCGCACGCCCAGCTTGGGCAGCAGCCACTGCTCGATGCCGGTCATCAGCGTGGCCACGGTCTGGCCCTTCTTGAACCACTGCTTGAAGTTCTTGGCCTGCTGCAGTTCGGTGAACAGCCAGCTGGCTTCGAACGCCTTCGGGTAGGCGTCAAGTTCATCGTGCTGGCGGTCGGCAGCCAGGGCGTCGAAGGCCGCATCGGCGCACAACATGCCGGTCTTGATCGCGGCGTGGCTGCCCTTGATGCGGCTGACGTTGAGGTAGCCGGCCTCGCAGCCGACCAGTGCGCCACCGGGGAACACCGTCTTCGGCAGCGACATCAGGCCACCGGCGGTGATGGCGCGCGCGCCGTAGCCGATGCGGGTGCCACCTTCCAGGTGCTTGCGGATGGACGGGTGGGTCTTGAAGCGCTGGAATTCCTCGAACGGGCTCAGCCACGGGTTCTTGTAGTCCAGGCCGACCACGTAGCCGATGGCAACCTTGCCGCCGTCAGCGTGGTACAGGAACGCGCCGCCATAGGTGTCGTTGTCCAGCGGCCAGCCGGCGGCGTGCACCACCAGGCCCGGCTCATGCTTGGCCGGGTCGATCTGCCACAGCTCCTTGATGCCGATGCCGTAGGCCTGCGGGTCCTTGCCTTCGTCCAGCTTGTAACGGGCGATCAGCTGGCGGCCGAGGTGGCCGCGCGCGCCTTCGGCGAAGATCGTGTACTTGGCCTGCAACGCCATGCCACGCTCGAAGGCCGGGCCGATGCTGCCGTCCTTCTCGATACCCATGTCGCCGGTGGCTACGCCGATCACTTCACCGTTGTCGCCATACAGCACCTCGGCGGCGGCGAAGCCGGGAAAGATCGCCACTTCCAGCGCCTCGGCCTGCTGCGCCAGCCAACGGGTCACTTCGCCCAGGCTGATGATGTAGTTGCCTTCGTTGTGGAAGCACTCCGGCAGAAGCGCGTTGGGCGTGCTGCGTGCGCCGGTTTCGCTGAGGAACAGGAATTCGTCGCGGGTGACCTTCTGCTTCAGCGGCGCGCCGCGCTCGGCCCAGTCCGGGAACAGCTCGGTCAGTGCACGCGGGTCCATCACCGCGCCGGACAGCACATGCGCGCCCGGCTCGGAGCCCTTCTCCAGCACGCAGACCGACAGTTCGCGACCGGCTTCGATCGCGCGTTGGCGCAGGCGGATCGCGGTGGCCAGGCCGGCGGGGCCGGCGCCGACGATCACCACGTCGAACTCCATTACTTCACGCGGGGGCAGGGCGTTGGCTTCAGCGCTCATCGATTGCATGACTCGTGGGTAGGGCCGGCATCGGGGCCACCGGCGGTGCCTGGAAATCGCGCGTGCAGCCACGAGCGAAACGGTTGTTTGAATGTGTCAGGGTACCGGGCCGCGCGTGATCGAGCTAGATCGCCGATGTTCACATCCCGATTGCTGCATTGCAGCGTAGTGCCGCCGCTCTGGTGGGTGCCGACCTGGGTCGGCACGCTCTGCCCGGATGACCGACAATGGCCCGGTCCTGACTGCGCGTGAGTGCCATGGCTTTGCATCCGTACGATCTGTTCGATGTCCGTTCCCTGCTCAACGAGGAAGAGCGCGCGGTGCAGGAGAGCGTCGCCCGCTTCACCAACGAGCGGGTGCTGCCGATCATCGGCGATGCCTTTGACCAGGCCCGTTTTCCATCTGAACTGGTGCCGGAGATCGCATCGCTGGGCCTGCTCGGCGCCACCCTGCCGGCCGAATACGGCGGCGGTGGCCTCGGTGCGGTCAGCTACGGCCTGATCTGCCAGGAGCTGGAGCGTGGCGACTCGGGCCTGCGCAGCTTCGTTTCGGTGCAGAGCTCGCTGTGCATGTATCCCATCTACGCCTATGGCAGCGAGGAACAGCGCCAGCAGTGGCTGCCGGCGATGGCGCGCGGCGAACTGATCGGCTGCTTCGGCCTGACCGAGGCGCACGGCGGTTCCGATCCGGCCAGCATGAAGACCCGTGCGGTGCGCGACGGCAGTGACTGGCGGATCAGCGGCAGCAAGATGTGGATCACCAGCGGGCCGGTGGCCGACCTGGCGATCGTCTGGGCGCAGACCGAGGACGGCATCCAGGGCTTCGTGCTGGAGAAGGGCATGGCCGGCTTCACCACCCAGGAAATCAAGCACAAGATGAGCCTGCGCGCGTCGCTGACCGGTGCGCTGTTCTTCGACGACGTGCGCGTGCCCGACAGCCATCGCCTGCCGAACGTGAAGGGCCTGAAGGGGCCGCTGGGCTGCCTGACCCAGGCCCGCTTCGGCATCAGCTGGGGGCCGATCGGGGCGGCCATCGCCTGCCTGGATGAAGCACTGGGCTATGCCAAGGAGCGCGTGCTGTTCGGGCGCCCGTTGGCGGCCACGCAGAGCGCACAGATCAAGCTGGCCGAGATGGCCCGCCGCATCACCACCGCGCAGCTGCTGGCATTGCAGCTGGGGCGGTTGAAGGAAGCGGGCCAGCTGCAGCCGCAGCAGGTCAGCCTGGCCAAGTGGAACAACTGCCGCATGGCGATCGACATCGCCCGCGAGTGTCGCGATCTGCTGGGTGGGGCCGGCATCACCACCGAGCACGTGGCGATCCGCCACGCACTGAACCTGGAATCGGTGATCACCTATGAAGGCACCGAGACCGTGCACCAGCTGGTGATCGGCCGCGAACTGACCGGCATCAACGCGTTCTGAAATCGGGTTGTGGTGGGTGCCAACCTTGGTTGGCACATTCCTTCAGCACCCGGCCAGGCATTTGTGCGGACCAAGGTCCGCACCCACCAAGTGCGGTCCGCATCCACCAGGAGCGGTTCACACCCATCTGAGGCGGTTTACGCGCCGCCGGCAAACCCGTGCTGCCGCCACGCCTCGTACATCACCACCGCCACGGTGTTGGAAAGATTGAGGCTTCGATTGTCCGGCCGCATCGGCAGGCGCAGGCGGGCGCCATCGGGCAAGGCATCGAGTACGTCCTGCGGCAGGCCGCGGCTTTCCGGGCCGAACAGGAACGCATCGCCATCTTCAAAGGCCACGCTGTCATAACGCACGCTGGCCCGGGTACTCAGGGCGAACAGCCGCTTGGGCGCGATCCGCGCCAGCGCGGTGTCCAGGTCCGGGTGCACCTGCAGGCGCGAGTACTCGTGGTAGTCCAGCCCGGCGCGCTTGAGCTGCTTGTCTTCCAGTGCGAAGCCGAGCGGCTCGACCAGGTGCAGCTGCGCGCCGGTGTTGGCGCAGAGACGGATCACATTGCCCGTGTTGGGCGGGATTTCCGGTTGGAACAGGATCACGTGGAACTGGGGCGCGGCATTCATCGGCGCAGTGTACCTGCGACGGCCGCCGCCTTTACGGCGCACGCCCTGCACGGGGCAGGGCGGCACCGGTTACGGGCGCAGCAGGACCTGGGCGGTTTCGCTGGCCAGGGCCTGCAGGTCGGCAGCGCTCGGGCGCACCTGCAGGGCCGGCAGGTTGACGATGACCGAGTGGGCAACGTTGGTAGCGGCGGCGGCCAGGGTGGCGGCGTAGCGCTGGGCTTCCAGTTCGGCGGCCAGGGCGACGCGCTGCTCCAGGCTGGGGCGCACTTCCACCGAGGCCAACGTGGTGATCGGCATCGCGGCGGCGACCGGAGTGGCGGCGTAGCCGTTGCGCTCGGCCAGCTGGTCGGCGCTCGGGCGCACCTCCACGGTGGCCAGGGTCGGGATGCCGCTGGCCTGTTCCCAGGCCTGCTGGGCCAGCTGGTCGGCGGCCGGGCGGACCTGCACGGTGGACAGGGTCTTGATGGATTCGGAGGCCTGCACCGACGAAACAACCGCGGTGCCGGCAATCAGGGCGATGGCGATGGCAATGGTCTTGGCGTTCATGACGGGGCCTGTTTAGTGTTGGTGATCAGTGGTGTGGTAGTAAGGTAGTACACCGATTCTGGGCTTGCAAGGAAAATTTTCGATTTCCTGCATTTGTTCAGTCTTCAGTCATCTTGCGTCTGAAGCCCTTCCTGGCGCAGGAAATACCAAGCAATCCCCGTGCCAACTTTTAGTGATTGATTTGAAAGGCTTTTTCCGATCTGAAAAGTGTCCGCTGGGCGGACACCTGTCCATTCGATGGGCGACGGACACTGTCCGGACGCGGGTTGCCGCCGCATGTGACCTGCCAGAAGGCCGCAGCGAGGGGCCGAAATGGCGCATCAGGGCAAACACCCCCAGTGACTGGCGACCGATTCCTGCCGCTGCGTGCGCACGCTAGGATCGGGGTTCACCTACGTGACCAAGGATCCGGATATGTCTCTCGCCCTTCGCCCGCGCGCTGCATTGCTGGCTGTCGCCCTCAGCACCGCCCTGGGCACGCTTGCGCCCACCCCTGTGCTGGCCGCCAAGCCGGCTGCCCCGGCCAGGGTCGATATCCCGTATGAGCAGTTCACCCTGCCCAACGGCCTGCGGGTGATCGTGCATACCGATCGCAAGGCGCCGATCGTGGCGGTCAACGTCTGGTACCACGTGGGCAGCAAGGACGAACCGGCCGGCCGCACCGGCTTCGCGCACCTGTTCGAACACCTGATGTTCCAGCGCAGCGAAAACCACGACGGCGAGTACTTCGAGCCGTTCAAGCAGGTCGGTGCCACCAACCAGAACGGCACCACCAATACCGATCGCACCAACTACTTCGAGAACGTGCCGACCACCGCGCTGGACATGGCGCTGTGGATGGAATCGGACCGCATGGGCCATCTGGTCGGTGCGATCGACCAGGCGGCGCTGGACGAGCAGCGTGGCGTGGTGCAGAACGAGAAGCGCCAGGGCGAGAACCAGCCCTATGGCCAGGCCTGGGACCAGATCAACAAGGCGCTGTACCCGGTCGGCCACCCGTACCACCACGGTGTGATCGGTTCGATGAACGATCTCAACGCGGCCTCGCTGGACGACGTGAAGACCTGGTTCCGCACCTGGTATGGCCCGAACAATGCAGTGCTGGTGCTGGCCGGTGACATCGACCTGGCCACCGCCAAGGAGAAGGTCGCCAAGTACTTCGGCAGCATCCCGGCCGGTCCGACCATGGCGCAACCGGCGGTGAACGTGGCCAAGCGCAGTGCCGACAGCCGCGAGACGATGACCGACAAGGTGCCGCAGCCACGCATCTACCGCGCCTGGAACGTGCCGCAGGTCGGCACCACCGATATCGATCAGCTGCAGCTGTTCGCGCAGGTACTCGGTGGCGCCAAGTCCTCGCGCCTTAGCCAGCGCCTGCAGCACCAGGACAAGCTGGTGGACAGCATCGGTTCGGGCCTGTCGACCTCGCAGCTGGGCTCCAACTTCGTGATCGTGGCGACCGTGAAGCAGGGCCAGGACCCGGCCAAGGTCGAGAAGATCATCGATGAGGAACTGGACCGGCTGATCAAGCAGGGTCCGACCGCGGCCGAACTTGAACGCGCCAAGACCGGTGCCCGCGCCGGCTTCATCCGCGGCATCGAGCGCATCGGTGGTTTTGGCGGCAAGGCCGACGCGCTGGCCGAGTGCGCCGTGTTCACCGGCGACCCGGGCTGCTTCCGCACGTCGCTGGCCAACATCGACAAGGCCACGGCCGCCGACCTGAGCCGTCTGGGTGCGCAGTGGCTGGACAAGGGCAGCCACACCCTGGTGATCGAGCCGGGTGAGCGCGTGGCGCTGAAGGAAGACCCGAGCCAGACGCCGAAGCCGTTCACCGTGCCGGCGGTGGACCCGAAGTACAGCACCCTGCCCGAGCAGGTGGACCGCAAGGCCGGCGTGCCGCAGACCCGCGAGTTCCCGCAGCTGAAGTTCCCGGCACTGCAGCGCGCCACGCTGAAGAACGGCACCCAGGTGATCCTGGCCGAACGCCATGAAATCCCGGTGGTGCAGTTCAGCTACCAGTTCCCGGGCGGCTTCAGTGCCGACCAGGGCCGCAAGCCGGGCACCGCCAACTTCACCATGAGCCTGATGACCGAAGGCGCCGGCAAGCTGGGTTCGCTGGCCTTCGCCGATGCTGCCGACGCACTGGGCGCCAGCCTGGATGCCTCGGCCGGCCTGGATTCGATGAGCGTGGACCTGTCCGCGCTGAAGGAGAACCTGGCTCCGTCGCTGGCGCTGTACCGCGACCTGCTGCGCGAGCCGCGCTTCGAGCAGGGCGAGATCGACCGGGTCCGGGCGACCTGGATCGCCGGCATTCAGCAGGAGAAGGTCAACCCGGGTGCGGTGGCGATGCGCGTGCTGCCGCCGTTGCTGTACGGCAAGGGCCACCCGTACGCCATTCCGTTCACCGGCAGCGGTGACGAAGCGGCGATCAACGGCCTGACCCGCGAAGACCTGGTCGACTTCCACCACGACTGGCTGCGCCCGCAGAACGGCACCCTGATCGTGGTCGGTGACACCACGCTGGCCGAGATCGTGCCGCTGCTGGACAAGCAGCTGGGCGACTGGAAGGCCAGTGGCGACGCCCCGCAGGTGGAGGCCGCCACCGACGTCGCGCTGCCGAAGGGCCCGCGCGTGTTCCTGATCGACCAGCCGGGTGCGGTGCAGGCCAACCTGTTCGCCGGCCAGGTGGTGTCGCCATCCAGCGCCACCAGCTCGACCCGCTTCGACATCGCCAACGGCGTGATCGGTGGTGACTTCACCTCGCGCCTGAACATGAACCTGCGCGAAGACAAGCACTGGTCGTACGGTGCGCGCAGCAGCGCGGTCAATTCGGTGGGTCAGCGTCCGTGGATGGCCAGTGCGCCGGTGCAGATCGACAAGACCGGCCCGGCGATGGCGGAGATGCGCAAGGAAATCGCCGCGTTCGCCGATGGCAGCAAGCCGGCCACCGCTGCCGAGGTCAACCGCATCCGCAACATCCAGACCCTGAGCCTGCCCGGTGCCTACGAGACCGCCAGCGCGGTGGCGTCGACCATCGGTTCGATCGTGCAGTTCAAGCGTCCGGACGACTATGTGCTGCGCCGCAAGGCCGAAATCGAGGCGATGACCCCGGCGCAGGTGCAGCAGGCCGCGGCCGAGATCAAGCCGCAGGCGCTGACCTGGGTGGTGGTGGGTGACCTCAAGCAGACTGAAGCGGCCGTGCGCGCGCTGAACCTGGGCGAGGTGACGGTGATCGACGCCGAAGGCAACCCGGTCAAGAAATAAGGGATGCGCCTGCCCGCCACGGCGGGCAGGCCTCCCCCGGTAGTGCCGGCCGCTGGCCGGCAACGCCGTGACCCGAAGGCGGGGTCAGAGCCCCCTGCGGGGGATCCGACCCCGAGCCCGGCTACCCCCGATTCAGGCTGTTCAGGCAGAATCCCCCCATACCCTTCCAGGATCTGCCCATGCGCGTTCTGCTGCTTTCCTCCCTGCTGCTCACCGTCACCGCCTGCACCTGGGTGCCGATCGAACCGGCCGGCAAGGCGACCCGCGTGCTGCCGGCAGGCCCGGTTCCGGCCGGCTGCATCGCCAAGGGCGAGGTGGTGGTCACCGTGAAGAGCAAGGTCGGCTTCTACAACCGCAACCCGCTGCGCGTGCAGGAAGAGCTGGAAACCCTGGCCCGCAACGAGGCCCCGAGTGCCGGCGCCAACGCCGTGCAGGCCGCCGCGGCTCCAGCCGACGGCAGCCAGCGCTTCGCCGCGTTCCAGTGCCCGCCGCGCTGAACGCTTCACCATACGGGCAAGCCTGAATTCGTAAAGATGCGGTGAAAGCCCGGGAGTTATAGAATAGCGCCCCCTTTTGCCTGAGCCTTGGCGCTAACCTCGATGCTCTTCAAGAATGTCTCGATCGCCGGCCTGGCACACGTCGACGCGCCGCATACGCTGACGACCAAGGAAATCAACGAGCGGCTGCAGCCGACGCTGGACCGCCTGGGTATCCGCACCGACGTGCTCGGCGACATCGCCGGCATCCACGCGCGCCGCCTGTGGGACAACGGCGTGCTGGCCTCCGATGCGGCCACCATGGCCGGGCGCAAGGCGCTGGAAGACGCGGGCATCACCGCGACCCAGGTCGGCCTGCTGGTCAACACCTCGGTCAGCCGCGATTACCTGGAGCCGTCCACGGCGTCGATCGTCTCCGGCAACCTTGGCGTCAGCGACGAGTGCATGACCTTCGACGTCGCCAATGCCTGCCTGGCCTTCATCAACGGCATGGATATCGCCGCGCGCATGATCGAGCGCGGCGACATCGACTACGCGCTGGTGGTGGATGGCGAGACCGCCAACCTGGTGTACGAGAAGACCCTGGAGCGCATGACCGCCCCGGACGTCACCGCCGACGATTTCCGCAACGAGCTGGCCGCGCTGACCACCGGTTCGGGCGCCGCCGCGATGGTGATGGCGCGCTCGGAACTGGTGCCGGACGCCCCGCGCTACAAGGGCGGCGTGACCCGCTCGGCCACCGAGTGGAACCAGCTGTGCCTGGGCAACCTGGACCGCATGGTCACCGACACCCGCCTGCTGCTGATCGAAGGCATCAAGCTGGCCCAGAAGACCTTCACTGCCGCCAAGATCGCCTTGGGCTGGGCCGTGGAAGAGCTGGACCAGTTCGTGATCCACCAGGTCAGCCAGCCGCACACCGCTGCGTTCATCAAGAACTTCGGTATCGACCCGAAGAAGGTCATGACCATCTTCGGCGAGCACGGCAACATCGGTCCGGCCTCGGTGCCGATCGTGCTGAGCAAGCTCAAGCAGCTGGGCAAGCTGAAGAAGGGCGATCGCATCGCGCTTCTGGGCATCGGCTCGGGCCTGAACTGCTCGATGGCTGAAGTGGTCTGGTAAGCAGCCCGCTGCCCGACCTCCTGTAGAGCCGAGCCATGCTCGGCTCACGCGCGCAGCGCGGCTCTTCCGCAGCGGACCGGAGAGCAGCCGAACATCGGCTCGGCTCTATACCGCGCCGCGATTCTCCCTAGGTGCTCCGCATGCGCGATCTTCCCGGTTACCCCGCCCACCCGCAGCGTTTCGACGTGCGCCCCGGCCTGTCGATGAACTATCTCGACGAAGGCCCGCGCGACGGCGAGGTGGTGGTGATGGTGCACGGCAATCCGTCGTGGAGCTACTACTGGCGCACGCTGGTGGCCGGCCTGTCGGACAAGTACCGCTGCATCGTGCCGGACCACATCGGCATGGGCCTGTCGGACAAGCCGGACGACAGCCGCTACGAATACACCCTGCAATCGCGCGTGGACGACCTCGATGCGCTGCTGAAGCATCTGGGCATCACCGGCCCGGTGACCCTGGCCGTGCACGACTGGGGCGGCATGATCGGTTTCGGCTGGGCGCTGTCGCACCACGAGCAGGTGAAGCGCCTGGTGGTGCTCAACACCGCCGCGTTCCCGATGCCCGCGGCGAAGAAGATGCCGTGGCAGATCGCGCTGGGCCGCCACTGGAAGATCGGTGAGTGGATCATCCGCACCTTCAATGCCTTCTCGTCCGGCGCCTCGTGGCTGGGCGTGGAGCGCAAGATGCCGGCCGATGTGCGCCGTGCGTATGTGTCGCCGTACAACAGCTACGCCAACCGCATCAGCACCATCCGCTTCATGCAGGACATCCCGCTGTCACCGGCCGACAAGGCCTGGTCGCTGCTGGAGCGCGCCGGCAAGGCGCTGCCGTCGTTCGCCGACCGCCCGGCTTTCCTCGGCTGGGGCCTGCGCGACTTCGTGTTCGACCATCATTTCCTGAAGGGCTTCCAGGCCGCGCTGCCGCAGGCCCAGGTGCATGCCTTCGAGGATGCCGGCCATTACGTGCTGGAAGACAAGCACGACGTGCTGGTGCCGGAAATCCGCGCGTTCCTGGACAAGAACCCGGTCTGAGGGGCGTGCCGACCAACGGTCGGCACCCACCGGAAGAGGCAACGGGTAGGTGCCGACCGTTGGTCGGCACACCGGCCAGGTTCATGAGGTTGCCGGCCAGCGGCCGGCACTACCACTACGCCGCGACCGGTGCCTGCGGTGGTGAGGACGGGCTGTTGCCGTTGTCGTCCGGATGACCGTCATCGTTCCCGGCCTCGTCGCGCCAGCGCCAGTCGGCCAGCGTCAGCGGATCCAGGCCATAGGCGATGCGCGCCTTGTCGCATTGCGGGCTGGCCTTGCCGTACTCCCACGACGCATCCACCTCGCGGCACACGCTGGGCCGGTTGGGGTGGATGGTGCAGCGTGAATACACGCCGATCTGCGCATCCAGCGCCACGCAGCGCACCGGCTTGGAGTGGGTGCCGCGCATGCACAGGCGATGCGGGTCGAGCACCTCGGTGAGCTGGTGCGGCACGCCGCCGGGAGTGACCTCGTCCGATTCCATCCAGTGGAAGGCCACGCGGTACTGGGTGCAGCAGGCGCCGCAGGTCATGCAGGGATGTTGCATGGGCAAGCCGCCTCGGGCGGCAGTCGGAATCAGGAACGAGGGTGCGGATTTTCCACGAAGTGAGCCGCCGCGCAAGAAATTCCGTAAGCGGCGACAATGAACGGATGAACGGACCCTGCAACATTGCGGCCCGCCTGCCTGAACTGGCTCGCGAACGCCCCGACCAGATCGCCATCCGCTGCCCCGGCCGCCGCGGTGCCGGCAATGGCATGGCGGCCTATGACGTGACCCTGGACTACCGCCAGCTGGACGCGCGCAGCGATGCCATGGCGGCCGGCCTGGCCGGCTACGGCATCGGCCGCGGCGTGCGCACGGTGGTGATGGTGCGGCCGTCGCCGGAGTTCTTCCTGTTGATGTTCGCGCTGTTCAAGCTGGGCGCGGTGCCGGTGCTGGTCGACCCCGGCATCGACAGGCGTGCGCTGAAGCAATGCCTGGACGAGGCGCAGCCGGAGGCCTTCATCGGCATCCCGCTGGCGCATGTGGCGCGGCTGGCGCTGCGTTGGGCGCCTTCGGCGACCCGTCTGGTCACTGTCGGCCGCCGCCTCGGCTGGGGTGGAACCACCCTGGCCGCGCTCGAGCGCGCAGGCGCCAACGGTGGGCCGATGCTGGCCGGCACCGATGGCGAGGACATGGCCGCCATCCTGTTCACCAGCGGCTCCACCGGCGTGCCCAAGGGCGTGGTCTACCGTCACCGCCACTTCGTCGGCCAGATCCAGCTGCTGGGCAGCGCGTTCGGCATGGAAGCGGGTGGGGTGGACCTGCCGACCTTCCCGCCGTTCGCGCTGTTCGATCCGGCGCTGGGCCTGACCTCGGTGATCCCGGACATGGACCCGACGCGGCCGGCACAGGCCGATCCGGCGCGACTGCACGACGCCATCCAGCGCTTCGGCGTGACCCAGCTGTTCGGTTCGCCGGCCCTCATGCGCGTGCTGGCCAGGCATGGCCGGCCGCTGCCGACCGTGACCCGGGTGACCTCGGCCGGTGCGCCGGTGCCGCCGGACGTGGTCGCCACCATCCGCCGCCTGCTGCCGGCCGATGCGCAGTTCTGGACCCCGTATGGCGCCACCGAGTGCCTGCCGGTGGCCGTGGTCGAAGGCCGCGAGCTGGAGCGCACCCGCGCCGCCACCGAGGCCGGCGCCGGCACCTGCGTGGGCAGCGTGGTGGAGCCGAACGAGGTGCGCATCATCGCCATCGATGATGCCCCGCTGCCGGACTGGGGGCAGGCACGCGTGCTGGCCACCGGTGAGGTGGGCGAGATCACCGTGGCCGGGCCGACCACCACCGACAGCTATTTCAACCGCCCGCAGGCGACCGCGGCAGCGAAGATCAGCGAAACCCTGGCCGATGGCAGCATCCGCATCGTGCACCGCATGGGCGACGTAGGGTACTTCGATGCACAGGGCCGCCTGTGGTTCTGCGGGCGCAAGACGCAGCGCGTGGAAACCGCACGCGGGCCGCTGTACACCGAGCAGGTCGAGCCGGTGTTCAACACCGTCGCTGGCGTGGCGCGCAGCGCGCTGGTCGGTGTTGGCGCCGCAGGTGCGCAGGTGCCGGTGCTGTGCGTAGAACTGCAGCGTGGCCAGTCCGACAGCCCGGCACTGCAGGAAGCACTGCGCGCTCACGCAGCAGCCCGCGTGCCTGAGGCCGGCCTGCAGCACTTCCTGGTGCATCCGGCCTTCCCCGTCGATATCCGTCACAACGCCAAGATCGGCCGCGAGAAGCTCGCCGTCTGGGCCAGCGCCGAACTGGAGAAGCGCGCATGAAGATCCTGGTCACCGGTGGGGGTGGTTTCCTTGGCCAGGCGCTGTGCCGCGGGCTGGTCGAACGCGGCCACCAGGTGCTGGCGTTCAACCGCAGCCACTACCCGGAACTACAGGCGATGGGCGTGGGCCAGATCCGTGGCGACCTGGCCGATGCGCAGGCGGTGCTGCATGCGGTGGCTGGCGTCGATGCGGTGTTCCACAACGGCGCCAAGGCTGGCGCCTGGGGCAGCTATGACAGCTACCACCAGGCCAACGTGGTCGGCACTGACAACGTCATCGCCGCGTGCCGCGCGCATGGCATCAGCCGGCTGGTCTACACCTCCACGCCCAGCGTGACCCACCGCGCGACCCACCCGGTGGAAGGCCTCGGCGCCGACGAGGTGCCGTACGGCGAGGATTTCCAGGCACCGTATGCGGCGACCAAGGCGATTGCCGAACAACGCGTGCTGGCCGCCAACGATGCGACGCTGGCGACGGTAGCGCTGCGCCCGCGCCTGATCTGGGGGCCCGGCGACCAGCAGCTGGTGCCGCGCCTGGCCGAGCGCGCGCGGCAGGGTCGCCTGCGCCTGGTCGGCGACGGCAACAACAAGGTCGATACCACCTACATCGACAACGCCGCGCTGGCGCACTTCCTCGCCTTCGAAGCCCTGGCACCGGGCGCGGCCTGCGCTGGCAAGGCGTACTTCATCTCCAACGGCGAACCGCTGCCGATGCGCGAGCTGGTCAACAAGCTGCTGGCCGCCGTGGGGGCGCCGACGGTGGACAAGGCGATCAGCTTCAGGACCGCCTACCGCATCGGCGCGGTCTGCGAGCGGCTGTGGCCGTTGCTGCGCCTGCGTGGCGAACCGCCGTTGACCCGTTTCCTGGCCGAGCAGCTGTGTACGCCGCACTGGTACAGCATGGAGCCGGCACGTCGCGATTTCGGCTACGTGCCGCAGGTCAGCATCGAAGAAGGGCTGCGCAGGCTGAAGGCTTCATCTGCCGCATAGATCGCCATCACCGGTTGCACACCGCCAGATCGGGAGGATGGACCCACGCCATCCAACGGCCCGGACATCTGCGAGGAGCGCCATGCTGCATTACGCCGTCATTTTCTTTGTCATCGCCATCATCGCCGCCGTGCTCGGCTTCTCCGGCATTGCCGGTGCTGCCAGCAACATCGCCTGGATCCTGTTCGTTGTGTTCCTGGTACTGGCAGTGATCTCGATGTTCCGCAAGCGCGGGTAGAAGACCGCAGGGCAGTGCCGGCCGCTGGCCGGCACTGTTTTCTCCGGTGGGTGCCGACCGTTGGTCGGCACGCCCTTCGTCGAGCATGGCTCGACGCTACAGAAGCTGCCTGTCAGCCCCATGGCGCTCCAGCGCCAGTTCAATCAGCCGCGTGATCAGCGTGGTGTAGTCCACGCCGCTGGCACCCCACAACTTCGGGTACATGCTGATGCGGGTGAAGCCCGGCAGCGTGTTGACCTCGTTGATGACGATCTCGCCGTCTGCGGTGAGGAACACATCCACGCGTGCCATGCCGGCACACTCCAGCGCCTGGTAGGCCTGCAGCGCGATCTGCTGAATGCGGGCCTGGGTTGCAGCATCGATGGCCGCCGGCACCACCACGTCGGCACCGCCCTCGTTGATGTACTTGGTGTCGTAGGCGTAGAACTCGTCGTGCACTACCACTTCACCGCACAGGCTGGCCTGCGGCTGTTCGTTGCCCAGCACCGCGCACTCGATCTCGCGGCCGACCACCGCCGACTCCACCAGTACCTTGTGGTCATAGCGCAACGCCAGTTCCAGCGCCTCGGCAAAGCCGGCCGCGTCCTTGACCTTGCTTACGCCGACCGATGAACCCTGGTTGGCCGGCTTCACGAACAACGGCAGGCCGAGCTGCGCGATCACCGCCTCGACATCGACCGCCGCGGCCTGGTGGCGACGGATGCACAGCCACGGCGCCACCTGCAGCCCGGCATCGCGCAGCAGGCGCTTGGTCACGTCCTTGTCCATCGCCACCGCCGAGCCCAGCACCGGCGAACCCACGAAGGGCAGGTTGGCCATGCGCAGCAGGCCCTGCAGCGCACCGTCCTCGCCCAGCGGGCCGTGCACGATCGGCAGCACCACATCGATCTGGCCCAGCACGCTGGCCGCATCGGAGGGCTGCAGCTGCGCCTGCTCCGTGCCGGGAAGGACCGCCAGCGACTGGCCGGAGCGATGCAGCGCGATGCGCGACGGATCATCGGCATTGAGCAGGAAGGTGTCCGGCTGGCTCAGATGCCACTGGCCCTGCTTGTCGATGCCGACCAGCACCGGCTCGAAGCGCTCGCGGTCGAGGGCATCAAGGATGTTCTTCGCCGACTGCAGCGAAACTTCGTGCTCGGAGGACCTGCCCCCGAAGATGATGCCGACCCGGGTCCGTGCCATGGCGTTGCGATGTCCTGTGCGTTGCGTGGCCGTACAGCATGAACCTTCCGCTGCCACCCAGGTGAGGCACAGATGAACCAGAATTCCATCCACGCATGGCGTGGATCTACCGTGTCGACCAAGGTCGACACCCACCCACAGCAGCAGGAACCTGTCGAAGGCGGGGTGGGTCCGGTTGCGGGGGTGTCCGCGGCATGGATGCCGCGGCCAAGCCCCCAAGGGTGAGGGCGCTTTGCTTGCGAAGCACTGCTTCGCAAGCGCCCGAACGCACAGCCGCCAGCGGCTGGGCCGGACCCCGGAGGGGGGTTTACGGCGTCCCCCGCAACCGGACCCACCCCGCCAACCCACGGACTGCCCGCTGTTGCTTCGGCCGTTGCTCTGGCAGTTGCATCTGCGGGTGCCGGGCGGCAGCCCGGCCCAAGCCCCCCACCCACGCAGGTAGAATGCGCACATGGCTCTCTCCCTGCTCAAGTCCCTCAAGCCGGTCGCTGGCCGCGCCCTGCAGATCGCCCTGAACCGCGCCCTCGCGCTGGATCCGGATACCCGACATGCGCTGGCCAGCCTCGACGGCCGGCATATCGACCTGACCCTGGAAGCGCCTTCGCTGGCGATGCGCATCAGCGTCGAGGGCGATCAGCTGCGGGTCGGCCCGGTCGACACGCAGGAAGCCGATCTGGCAGTGCGCAGCAGCCTGGCCGGCGTGCTGGCGCAGTTGCCACTGCTGGCCAACGCGCGCCGCGCCGACAGCACCGGCAAGGGCCGCGTGCGCGTAGCCGGCGACGCCGAATTGGCGCGCCGCCTGCAGCAGCTGGCCAAGGGCTTCGATCCGGACTGGCAGCAGCCGTTCGTCAGCGTATTCGGCGAGGTGCTGGGCGTGCAGGTCGCCAACACCCTGCGCAGCGCGCTGCAGCACGCACGCCAGGGCGCGATCGATCTGGCCCACAGCGCTGCCGAGTTCATCACCGAGGAATCGCGTGATGTGGTGCCGCGCGCCGAGCTGGATGCCTTCCATGATGACGTTGACGTGCTGCGCGATGACGTCGAGCGCCTGGGCGCACGCGTGCAGCGCCTGCGGGGTGCCGCATGAAGGCCGTGCTTCGGGCCAGCCGCATCGGCCGGGTGATCCTGCGTTACCGCCTGGACGATCTGCTGCAAGGCACGCCGGCCGAGCGCTGGCTGCGCCTGGCCAAGCCGTTCGTGCCGCGCGCCTCGGCCGATATCGCCGCACAATCGCGCGGTGCGCGCCTGCGCCTGGCGCTGCAGGACCTCGGGCCGATCTTCGTCAAGTTCGGCCAGATCCTGTCGACCCGCCGCGACCTGGTACCGCCGGACGTGGCCAACGAGCTGACCCTGCTGCAGGACCGGGTCAAGCCGTTCGATGGCGATACCGCGCGCCGCATCGTCGAGGAAGCACTCGGCCTGCCGGTGAGCGAGGCGTTTGCCAGCTTCGACACCGAACCGCTGGCTTCGGCCTCGATCGCGCAGGTGCACGCAGCGACGCTCGCCGACGGCCGCCAGGTGGTGGTCAAGGTGCTGCGCCCAGGCATCGAGAAGCAGATCGACGCCGACATCGCCCTGCTCAACTCGCTGGCCGCGCTGGTCGAGCGCACCCATCCACGTGCCGACAAGATCCGCCCGCGTGAAGTGGTGGCCGAAGTCGAGAACACCCTGGCTGCCGAACTGGACCTGCAGCGCGAAGGCGCCAATGCCAGCGTGCTGCGCCGCTTCTGGGAAAACAGCGACGATCTGTACGTACCGGAAGTGATCTGGAGCCACACCGCCGAGCGTGCGCTGACCCTGGAACGCGTATGGGGCATTCCGTCCGATGACATCGCCGCGCTGGACAAGGCCGGCATCGACCGCAAGGCGCTGGCCGCCAAGGGCGTGCGGGTGTTCTACACCCAGGTGTTCCGTGACAACTTCTTCCATGCCGACGCGCACGCCGGCAACATCTGGGTCGACACCGATCCGGCGCGCCGTGCCAACCCGCGCTTCATCGCGCTGGACTTCGGCATCATGGGCCAGCTCTCGCAGGAAGATCAGTACTACCTGGCCGAGAATTTCATGGCCATCTTCAACCGCGATTACCGCCGCATCGCCGAACTGCACGTGCAGGCGCGCTGGATGCCGGACCACGTGCGCATCGATGATCTGGAAGCGGCCGTGCGTTCGGTGTGCGAACCCTACTTCACCCGCCCGCTGTCGCAGATTTCGCTGGCCGAAGTGCTGATGAAGCTGTTCCGCGTGGCGCAGCGCTACCAGCTGACCCTGCAGCCGCAGCTGATCCTGCTGCAGAAGACCCTGCTGAACATCGAAGGTGTCGGCCGCCAGCTCGATCCGCAGATCGACATCTGGGCAGTGGCCAAGCCGGTGCTGGCGAAGATCCTGCGCGAGCGCTACAGCCCGCGCAGGGTGGTGCGCGAGATCGGCAAGCGCCTGCCGGAAATCATGACCCATGCGCCGGACATGCCGCGCCTGGTACACGCCTGGCTGACCCAGCAGGTGGAAGGCCGCCATGAACTGGCGATGCGCTCGCGCGATCTGGTGGCGCTCGATGCCAGCCTGCAGCGCCTGCAGAAACGCGCGGTGGGTGCGATCACCGGCGTTGGCCTGCTGGCCATCGCGGCGCTGATGTACGTGCTGCAACCGCCGGGCTGGTACTGGGGCGACCTGCCGATGTGGAGCTGGTTGTCCGGCGCGGTTGGCGCGGTGGCGCTGCTGCGCGCGTGGTGGCGCTGAGCCCGTCAGGCTGAGGGCCGGCGGCGATGCATGCCGCCGACCCACCCCGGGTTTTTACCAGTGGTAGCCCAGGCCCACGTGCGACTGCACGCTCTGGAAGGTGTCCAGGCGGGTCTTGTGCCAGGTTTTGCCGATGCCCATGTCCAGCACCAGATGTTCGCCCAGCGGCTGGCTGCGGCGCAGGAAGGCACGCCGCGCATCGTGTTCGCGCAGCAGCAGCGGATCGGACTCTGCCGCGTAGCCGGACGTGCCGGTGCCCAGCCACAGCTGGGTTGAACCGCGGCCCTGGGCGTCCTTCAGGCGCAGCGACAGCGTGGTGCCATGGCCGTCGGGCCCATTGGACTGACGGTGCCGCTCGTGGCGCAGCGAGGCGGTCACGCGCGGGAAGTAATGCGAGGCACCCACCGACCAGCCGCTCACGTACGCGCCGGCGTGATACTGCGCGTACTTGCCGCCCACGCTGAGCACGGTCTGCGGCGCCACCTTCCACTGCAGGTCCTGGTTGACCTGGCGGTTGACGAACACCGGATCATCGTTGGACGCGGTGACGGCGGTGCGGGTGGACAAGCGCGGGCTCCAGCGCTGGTGCAGCGAGCCCTGTACGCGGTTGCCGCTGAAGCGCCTGCTGCCAAAGTCGCGTTCACCATGGGCCAGGCCCAGGTGCCAACGGCTGTGGCCGTTGCGGCCGGCCACGTCCAGGGTCTGCACGTCGCGCTTGCCGAAGCTGTCGGTGTAGTCGGCATGGTCCAGTTGCATCGAAACACGGTCGACGCCGGCATGGGCGCTGGACACAGCCAGCAACAGGGCGCACGGCAGCGCGTCACGGAAGATCAATCGCATGGGGTTACTCCAGGGGTTGGGAATGCAGCGACTGCAGCAGCCGGTAACGGCCCGGCGGCAGGTTTCGTTCCACGGTGATGCGCGGTCCGAACTGGCTGCCCGGTGCGATGATGCGACCGGGCAGGATGATCACGCCGACGCCCAGCGAGGCGCCTTCACCGATCCACGCGCCAAGCTTGTCGCGCTGGCTGTCGATGACGGCGCCGCCGATGTGCACGGCGACCGTCGCGCCATCCAGGCGATGGTTGCTGGTGCGCACCAGCGCGCCAAGGTAGGCGCGGGCATCGATACGGCTGTCGCCGATGAAGCACTGCGGACCGATGCTGACGCCTTCGCCGATCAAGGCGTTCTTCAGTTCGCTGGCAAAGCCGATGCGGGTGCCATCGCCGATGCGCAGCGGGCCACGCAGCAGCGCGTTGTTGCCGATCAGGCAATCACGGCCGATCGATATCGGGCCCTGCAGATGGGCTCCGTCGCAGATGCGGCTGCCGGCACCGATGCACACGGTCCCCTGCACGGTTGCACGTGGCGACACCTGGGCGCTGGAATCAATGTGGGACGCCAGTGCCGGGAGCGCATCGGCCAGGGCGCTGAGATCATTCCACCACATGCGGATACCTCGTCGGCTTGTCGCGTACCGGCTCGCGGCCGGTGAACAGCCCGGCAAGGCCGTGCATCACCCAGATCGCATAGGCAAGCAGTACATACAGCATCGAGAAGGCGGCGGCAGGCACCAGCCAGGCGCGGCGATGATGGATGGCGCTGATCAGCGCCAGCAGCATGACCACGCCTATCCAGAACAGCGGCATCACCGCCAATGCCAGGCCGGCGGGTCCATGCAGCATCGCCGCGCCGAACCAGACCTGCAGGGTCAGCACGATGCCGGCCAGCGCCAGCAGCATCATCGGCAGGATGCTGAACAGGCCGAAGCGGGTCAGCAGCAGGCCGCGATGCAGGCGCATGCAGACCGCATAGCCGACGATCCAGCGCCGCCAGCGCCGCCATTCCTCCACCAGCGTGTTGCACTCCTGCGGGTAGACCACGCAGCGCACGCTCTGGCGCACGCGGTAACCCTGCGCGACCAGCGACCAGGACATGTCCAGGTCTTCCACGCGGGTGCGGTCGGAGAAGCCGACCTTGCGCAGCACCGAGGTGCGGAACAGGCCGCACGAGCCGGACACGATGAACGGCGCGCCGCCCAGCCACTGCTGGAAGCTGCGCTTGATCACGATCATCGGCAGTTTCAGGCTGGCACGCACATGCGGCAGGAAACCGGCGCCTTCCAGGCTGGACGAGGGCACGCCGCCGACCGCATCGGCCCCACGCTCGATTTCGTCCAGCAGGTATCCCAGGCCATGCCCGCGCGGATCGATATGGGTGTCGGCGTCGGTCAGGAACACCTGTTCGGCGGTGGCGTGCTGCAGGCCGTGCATCAATGCCCCGCCTTTGCCGGTGTTGGCCTGGTGCACCGCCACCAGACGCCCCGGCCAGCGTGCCTGCAGCGCATCGAGCACCGCAGCGGTGTCATCGGTGGAGCCATCATTCACGCAGATCACCCGGGCCAGGTAAGGGTTCTGCAACAGGCTGGTCAACGAGCGCTCCAGGCACGGGGCTTCGTTGTAGGCCGGAACGATCGCGTCGATGCTGTACAGGTGCGTACTCGGCCGGCGCGACAGCAGCATGCAGATACGCACCAGGATGAAGACGCACATGGCCAGGAACAGCAGCGTCTTCATCAGAGCACCAGCCGATGGGGCAGGAAGCCCTCGCTGGGGCCGATACCGATCTGCTGCCCGCGGAACTGTGCGTGGCAGCGCAGATGGTCCTCCTGCATGTACTGGCGATCGCTCTGGCTGGCATGCTCGCGCAGGGCGTGGATCTTCAGGTCCAGCTGCGCGCTGATGTCTTCGAATACCTGGGGTGCAAACTGCGGCAGGGTGCTGGGACTCTCGTAGCAGAGGATCTGCGGGACACTGCGGCAGGCGATGATCGATGCCTCGTGGACGGTGCGGTGATCCTGGTGATGGTCCTCGCCGCACATCGTGTAGACGCGATGCGGCACGAGCGTGGCGCAGGCCTGCTCGATGGACGCGATGATGTCGTTGCGGCAGCCCGGGAAACGCGTGTCCGGAAAATCCTGCTGGATCACGTGGCCGACTCCGAGCCGGTGCAGGGCGCGGTGGGATTCATCGCTGCGGTCGATACCGGTGTGGCACCCGCGGCCGCCGCGGCTGAGCACCAGCGCATGGATGCGCGCACCCGTGCGTGCCAGCTTGGCCAGGCTGCCACCGCAGCCGAGTTCGATGTCGTCGGGGTGGGCGCCGATTGCCAGAATGTCGAAGGCCATGGCCGTGTCCTTGCGAAAACCGTGGGAGCGGCGGGCAGGTGGAACGTCCCGCGCGAAAGAGGCGGAACTATCGCAACTCGAGCAACGCGAAAGATTAGGATCAATCTGAAAATGTGACTTGATCGGCCACAATGGCCGCCCTGACGCGGCAAATGAAAGAGGCGACAGCGATGCAGCTTTCGGTATTGAGGGACGAACTGGCGCGTTTCGGTGCCGATAACGACGCACGCGAGACCGAACGTGCCCGGCGAATGCTCAACATCACGCCGCAGACCGGTGAGTTCCTGTCGGTGCTGGTGCGTTTCGGTGCAGCACGGCGCGTGCTGGAGATCGGCACCTCCAATGGCTACTCCACGCTCTGGCTGGCCGAAGCCGCCGCCGCCATCGGCGGCCACGTGACTACGCTGGAGTGCGCCGAAGAAAAGGTGGCGATGGCGCGAGCGACGTTCGCGCGCAGTGGCCTGGCAGGGCGCATCACGCTGGTCCACGCCGATGCCGGGCAGTGGCTTGCGCAGGCCGCCGAGGCCAGCCTCGATCTGCTGTTCCTCGATTCGGACCGCGAACAGTACGCCGGCTGGTGGCCGCAGTTGCGGCGCGTGCTGCGGCCCGGTGGCCTGCTGGTGGTGGACAACGCGATCTCGCACGCCGCGCAGATGGAACCGCTGCGCGCCCTGTTGGCTGCCGACGAGGCGTTCAGCACCAGCCTGGTGCCGGTGGGCAATGGCGAGTTGCTGGCGGTGCGCAACGCCTGACTGCTCTATAGGTAGGTGCCAACCTTGGTTGGCACGTCGTTGCCGGTCGCGCAGAGCAGCCGAGCATGGGCTCGGCTCTACAGGAAGCAGGCCCTTATAATCCCGCGGTGAGCACCGAACCCGACACCCTCGCTGCGGTCGAGACCGAAACCGCACCCCTGCAGCTGCTGCACCTGGATGAGCGCCTGGCCGTGGTCAACAAGCCGGCCGGGCTGATGGTCCACGACAGCAAGCTGGCCCGTGGCGAAGACGATTTCCTGGCCGACCGCCTGCGCGAGCAGCTGGGCCGCCCGATCTTCCTGGTCCATCGCCTGGACCGGGCGACCAGCGGCTGCCTGCTGCTGGCCTTCGACCGCGATACCGCCAGCGCGCTGGGCAAGGCGCTGATGGGCGGCGAAGTGCTGAAGGACTACCTGACCGTGTGCCGGGGCTGGCCGGCCGAGCTCGCCTGGCAGGTCGACCATGAACTGGACGGCGGCCCGGGCAAGCCGGTGAAGAAGCCGGCGATCACCGATTTCCAGCGCCTGGCCACCGGCGAGCTGTCGGTGCCGATCGGCGAGTTCAGCAGTTCGCGTTATGCGTTGCTGCGCTGCCAGCCGCAGACCGGGCGCTTCCGGCAGATCCGTCGCCACCTCAAGCACCTGTCGCACCACATGATCGGCGACACCAGCCACGGTGATGGCCGCCACAACCGCATCTTCCGCATGCAGGGCGTGCACCGCATGCTGCTGCACGCCGAGCGCCTGCGGTTCCCGCATCCCGACGGTGGCGTTGTGGATGTACGCGCGCCGCTGGACCCTGCGTTCCAGAAGGCGCTGGACCTGTTCGGCTGGCAGGTGGATACCGCTTGACGGCAGTGCCGGCCGCTGGCCGGCAGCTACGCGATTCCAGATGTACTGGGGGAGCCGGCCAGCGGCCGGCACGACCTCACTTCTTTTCCGGCTCGTTGACGATCGCTTCCAGGTCCTTCTGCAGGTCCGCGAACAGCGGCTGCATTCGCGCCTGGATGGCCACCATCACGTTCTGCATCAGCGCCGGGGTCTTGTCCAGCAGGCTCTGGCCGGCCGCGCTCTCGTAGAACTCGGCCATCGCCAGCACGTCTTCCTTGCTGAAGGTCTTCTTGTAGAGGTCCACGTACATCGGCCGCAGCTGCTGCCATGACAGGGCCTGGCGCAGGGTCTGGCTGGTCCGCGCCTGGATCCGCTTCAGCTGCTCCTGCTGCTGGGCGTTGAGCTGGCGCTGCGCGGCCACCTGCTGGAACTGCTGCTGCTGCATCGCTTCGATCTGCGGCAGCATGGTGTCGATCATGCTCTGCGCGCGCGAGGCCGAGAGCAGGCGGTTGATGTCGCCATCGGTCGGCGGCGCGGCCAGGGCCGGCACACTGGCCACGGCCAGCGCCAGCAGCAGGGCGGCGCGACGCAGCAGGGACGGCAGGGCGGGTGCGGTGCGGGTCATGCGGGCTTCCTGCGGTACATGGGACAGCCAGCATACCCGCAGCCAAGGCGAAGGCGGCGTGTTCGGTACCTGATCGGCGGCATACGGTGCGCGATGCCGCACTGCGGGACGTGGCTGCCGCTACAATGCGCGGATGGGCAGTGGACCGGTCACCATCAGCGCGCAGCTTGAAATCCCCGACGGCGAGATCGTCGAGCGGTTCGTGCGTGCCAGTGGCGCCGGTGGGCAGAACGTCAACAAGGTCTCCACCGCGGTGGAACTGCGTTTCGACGTGGCCAACTCGCCCTCGTTGCCCGAGCCGTTGCGCACCCGCCTGCTGGCGCGGCGTGACCGGCGCATGACCGGCGAAGGCGTGCTGGTCATCGATGCGCAACGGTTCCGGACCCAGGATCGCAATCGCGAGGATGCGCGCGATCGGCTGGCGGCCTTCATCCAGGCCGGGCTGAGCGTGCCCAAACCGCGCAAGGCCACCAAGCCGACCCTCGGGTCGAAACTGCGTCGTCTGGACGCCAAACGCGGGCGCGCGCAGATCAAGCGCGGGCGCTCATCACGTGACTGGGAGTGATTGCTTGAACAACCCGACTCCGTTGCTGCCGGCCGTTCCGCCGCAGATGCCGCAGGTCAAACCCAACGCCTTCCTGCGCTGGCTGGCGCGCTGCACCCTGCGCATGGGCGGCTGGAAGGTGACCGGCACCCTGCCCGACATCCCCCGGCTGGTGTTCATCATCGCGCCGCATTCGTCCAACTGGGACGGACTGTGGGGCATGGCGGCCAAGATCGCGCTGGGCATGAAGGTGAAGGTGCTGGGCAAGGCCTCGCTGTTCTGGTGGCCGCTGGGCCCGCTGCTGCACAAGCTGGGCGTGATTCCGCTCGACCGCAGCTCGCCGCAGGGCACCGTCGGCCAGGCGGTGGACCTGCTGCGCAACAACGAGAAGATGTGGTTCGCGATCACCCCCGAGGGCACCCGCAAGGCGGTGAAGGACTGGAAGGCCGGTTTCCTGAAGATCGCGCGGATGGCCGACGTGCCGATCCTGGCCGCGTACTTCCACTACCCGGAAAAGACCATCGGCATCGGGCCGCTGTTCACGCCCAGCGGTGATGACGCGGCCGACATGGCCGCCATCCGCGAGTTCTACCGGCCCTGGATCGGCAAGACCCGCGGCACGGTCTGAGCCGGCCGGCAGGCCCCGCATAGACGCCACGTCCGGCACATGCCGGGCGAGCGCGACAGGAGTAGGGTGGAGGGCTGGTATTCCATACCGTCTGCCCAAGGAGCGTTTTACATGTCGCGTACCGTAGTCCTGGCCGCCGCCATCAGCCTGGCGCTGGCGGCCTGTTCCGGCAAGGAGTCCACCCCCGTGTCCGAAGCCCAGAAGACCCCGGCCCAGCAGCCGGCCGAAGCCTCCACCAACCCGCTGCTGAGCGCCAGCACGCTGCCGTTCCAGGCGCCGCAGTTCGACAAGATCAAGGACAGCGACTACCTGCCGGCCTTCGAGGAAGGCATGCGCCAGCACCTGGCCGACGTGCGCAAGATCGCCGACAGCAGCGAACCGGCCACCTTCGACAACACCATCGTGGCGATGGAGCGCAGCGGCGAGACCCTGACCCGCGTGTCGCGCATCTTCTTCGGCCTGGTCCAGGCCGATACCAACGACGCGCGCCAGAAGATCCAGGAAGAAGTGGCGCCGAAGCTGGCCGCGCACCAGGACGAGATCAACCTCGATCCGAAGCTGTTCGCGCGCGTGAAGTCGATCTATGACCAGCGCGACACGCTGGAGCTGGACCCGGTGCAGAAGCGCCTGGTCGAGCACTACTACGACGGCCTGGTACGTGCCGGTGCGCAGCTGTCCGACGCCGACAAGGCATCGCTGCGCAAGCTCAACGTGGAAGAGACCACCCTCTCCACCCAGTTCCACACCCGCCTGGTGGCCGCCACCGCCGCCGCCGCCGTGGTCGTCGACGACAAGGCCAAGCTGGCCGGGCTGGACGAGGACGCGATCAACAACGCGGCCGCCGCCGCCAAGGACCGCAAGCTGGACGGCAAGTTCGTGCTGCCGCTGCAGAACACCACCCAGCAGCCGGTGCTCGGCTCGCTCAGCGACCGCGACCAGCGCGCGGCCGTGCTGAAGGCTTCGGAAACCCGTGCCGAGCGCGGTGATGCCAACGACACCCGGCAGACCGTGCAGCGCCTGGCCCAGCTGCGTGCGCAGAAGGCCAAGCTGCTCGGCTTCGATACCTTCGCCGACTACCAGCTGGGCGACCAGATGGCCAAGACCCCGGCCGCCGCGCTGAAGCTGCTGACCGACACCGTGCCGGCCGCCACCGCCAAGGCCCGCGCCGAAGCCGGCGAGATCCAGAAGGTGATCGACGCGCAGAAGGGCGGCTTCCAGGTCGCTGCATCGGACTGGGACTTCTACGCCGAGCAGGTGCGCAAGGCCAAGTACGATCTGGACGAGTCGCAGATCAAGCCGTACTTCGAACTGGACAACGTGCTGCAGAACGGCGTCTTCTACGCCGCCACCCAGCTGTACGGCATCACCTTCAAGCCGCGTACCGACATTCCGACCTACAACCCGGACATGAAGGTGTACGAAGTGTTCGACAAGGACGGCACCTCGCTGGCCCTGTTCTACACCGACTACTTCAAGCGTGACAGCAAGTCCGGCGGCGCCTGGATGGACGTGTTCGTCGAACAGGACGGCCTGACCGGTGCCAAGCCGGTGGTCTACAACGTCTGCAACTTCACCAAGCCGGCCGCCGGCCAGCCTGCGCTGATCAGCTTCGACGACGTCACCACCATGTTCCATGAGTTCGGCCATGCGCTGCACGGCATGTTCTCGAACGTGAAGTACCCGTCGATCGCCGGCACCGCCACCTCGCGCGACTTCGTCGAGTTCCCGTCGCAGTTCAACGAGCACTGGGCGCTGGACCCGAAGGTGTTCGCCAACTACGCCAAGCACTACAAGACCGGCGAGGCGATGCCGCAGGAACTGGTCGACAAGATCCTCAAGGCACGCAGCTTCAACCAGGGCTATGCGACCACCGAGTACCTGTCGGCCGCATTGCTGGACCTGGCCTGGCACACGCAGAAGGCCGACGCGCCGCTGCAGGATGTGGGCGCCTTTGAAGCCAGCGCGCTGAAGAAGTTCAAGGTCGACCTGCCGCAGGTGCCGCCGCGCTACCGCACCACCTACTTCGACCACATCTGGGGCGGTGGCTACTCGGCCGGTTACTACGCCTACTTCTGGGCCGAAGTGCTCGACCACGACGCCTACCAGTGGTTCACCGAGCACGGTGGCCTGACCGCCGCCAACGGCCAGGAGTTCCGCGACAAGATCCTCTCGCGTGGCAACAGCGTGGAGCTGTCGACCCTGTACCGCGATTTCCGCGGCAAGGACCCGTCGGTGGAGCCGCTGCTGAAGTTCCGCGGGCTGAAATAAGAAATCGAAAACGGCGGGGGCAACCCCGCCGTTTTTCGTTGTGTAGCGTCGAGCCATGCTCGACGTTCTTCTGTAGAGCCGAGCCATGCTCGGCTGCCTTTCGATGAAAAGCCAGTCGAGCATGGCTCGACTCTACACAAGCGGGTTACGTGCCTACGTGCACGCGGTTCGCCTGCTCGGCCAATCCCAGGTGATCCAGCGCGATGTCCAGCGCCAGCACATAGCTCTGCGCGCCATACCCCGCGGCGATGCCCAGGCGCTGGCCAACCCCGGCCGGCAGGCACGGTTCGGCCACCGCGCCGTCGTCATGCACTTCCACGTAGGCATTGTGCAGGTACGGCAGCAGCCGCTGCAGGCGCAGGCTGTTGGCACACGCACCCGGATCGAGCAGGGTCACCTCGCCACGGCTGTGGTCGGCCACGCGCAGCGCGTCCAGCAGTTCCTGCTCCGAACCACACGCGCGGATCGCCACGCTGGTGCCGGCGTCGATCGCGCGATGCACCAGCGACTTCAGGACCGGCGCCGGCAGCGGCATCGCGGTACGGATCAGCGCACCGGCCGCTTCCGGGCCACGGATGATGAAGATCGACATGGCTCAGCCCTCCTGCGCCAGGCGGCGGCCAACGATGGCCAGCGACAACGGGTAACCGGCCTGCTGGCTGCGCTGGTCGACCACCACCGCGGCCGGACCGTGCTGCAGGCGCAGGCGTGCATCCAGGCCCGGCTCGCTGCGGGCCTGCAGCTCGATGTACTGCGCCGGCAGCCGTTCCAGTGCCGCCTGCAGCGCGCCACCTTCGGCCTGCCACTGCGCCTCGTCGGCGGTGCCGACATCCAGCAGCACCCAGTCGGCCGAGCGCGCCTGCGGCTGGCACAGGCACTGGCGCACTTCGGACAGGCTGGCGCAGTCGCTGCACAGCACGCGATGGCCGCTCAACTGCGCCGGCAGCTGCGGGCGCGGCGCCGACGGAGATGCGTGGCGGATCACCAGGAGGGTCATACAACACCTTGCGGAATGCGCCCTGTGGCGCGGTGGGCACACGATGCGCGCGCTGGCCGTAAAGGTGCGATGCCCGCCGCCGGGCCGGGGCGTAAAACCTGCGTAACCCATGTCCCGCGCTGCCGGGAACCTGCGACGCCTGCGTGTGGTCTGATACCGCTACCGACCACCCGGAGCCTGCCATGGATGCTGTTGCCCGCCCTCCCTTTTCCGAACGTGCGCTTACCTGGCTGAAGAAGGAAGCATTGCCGCTGCTGGTGATGCTCGGCCTGCTGGCCGCCGCCCGCGACACCCTGGCCAACCACTACGTGGTGCCCAGTGGCTCGATGCAGCCAACCCTGCAGCCTGGCGACCGGGTGGTGGTGGACATGCGCGCGTATGGCCTGCGCCTGCCGTTCACTGGCAAGGAACTGATGGCGACCGGCAGCCCGCAGCGCGGCGAAGTGGCGGTGTTCGACTCGCCGGCCGATGGCACCCGTCTGATCAAGCGCGTGGCGGCGGTAGCCGGCGACCACGTGCAGCTGCATGAAGGCCATCTGAGCATCAACGGCCAGCCGCTGCAGATCGCCGATGTGCAGGACGTGGAAGCCTTCGGCCAGCGCCGCGCCCGCCTCGATCTGGACATGGGCGGCGGCCCGGACATCGCCGATCTGGTGGTGCCGGCCGGCAAGGTGCTGGTGCTGGGTGACCACCGCGGCAACAGCTTTGACGGCCGCTTCTTCGGCTTCGTCGACGCCGACAAACTGTATGGCCGCGCCGTGACGGTGTACTACCGCCGCGGCGACGGGTTCGAATGGCAGCGACTGTAAGCTGAATTGATACTTCCTGTGTATCAATCATGACCTATCAGGTTATGGATCGACTGGATCAACGGGCCTAGTCTGGGGCCCGTTCCCTCCCACGCCCGGCCGTCCTCACCGGCCCATCGATCCCATGACTGGCGAAACCGCGGCGGCCGTCGAACGCCGCCCCCACACTGTCGACCCTGCTGCCGAGACCCGCATCCAGCAGGGTACCCCCGCCTTCCGGCGTACCGCGCTGGCGCTGTTCCTGGCTGGCTTCTCCACCTTCGGCCTGCTGTATACGGTGCAGCCGCTGCTGCCCGAGTTCAGCCGTCATTTCGGCGTCTCCGCTGCCGGCAGCGCAATGTCGCTGTCGCTGACCACCGGCACGCTGGCGGTGGCGATGCTGCTGGCCGGGCTGCTGTCCGATGCGATCGGCCGCCGCCCGTTGATGATCGCCGCGCTGCTCGCGTCGGCCATCCTGTCGCTGTGCACCGCACTGGTGGACGACTGGACCACGCTGCTGGTGCTGCGCACCCTGCTCGGCCTGGCGCTGAGCGGCGTACCGGCGGTGGCGATGACCTACCTGGTGGAGGAAATGGACAGCCGCGCACTGGGCCTGGCGATGGGCCTGTACATCGGCGGCAACGCCATCGGTGGCATGAGCGGCCGCCTGCTGGCCGGCATCATCGCCGACCACTGGGGCTGGCGCTGGGGCATCGGCGTGGTCTCGATCATTGCCATCGCCAGCACCGTGCTGCTGTGGCTGCAGCTGCCGCCGTCGCGGCATTTCCAGGCCCGTCGCGGCGGCCTGCGCCAGTTGCCGTCGCGCTGGCGCGCGCTGTTTGCCGACCCCGGCCTGCCGTGGCTGTTCGCCACCTCGTTCGTGCTGATGGGCGTGTTCGTCACCCTCTACAACTACCTGGGCTACCACCTGCTGGCGCCGCCGTATCACCTCAGCCAGACCGTGGTCGGCCTGATTTTCAGCGTCTATCTGGTCGGCACATTCAGCTCGGCGTGGATGGGCCAGCAGGCCACGCGCTACGGGCGCGGCCGCATCCTGTCGATCTCGTTTGCACTGATCGGCGCCGGCATCGCACTGCTGGCGATGCCGTGGCTGCGCACGATGGCTCTGGGCATCGCACTGGTCACGTTCGGCTTCTTCGGTGGCCACTCGGTGGCCAGCAGCTGGGTTGGCAGCCGCGCCGGCACGATGCGCGCCGAAGCCTCGGCGCTGTACCTGTTTGCCTACTACCTTGGCTCGAGCGTGCTGGGCGGGGTGGGTGGGCTGGCCTACACGGCCTGGGACTGGCGGGGGGTGTGTGCCTTCGCTGCCGTGCTGACCCTGATCGGCGGCGGTATCGTCTGGGCACTGCAGCAGCGCGCCCCGCAGCCGGTGACGGCGTGATCCAACGCGCGTTTCACTGGGGCGCGGCGCTGCTCTGGTAGATGCCGACCTTGGTCGGCGCTCTGGCAGGACGGCCAACCAAGGTTGGCATCTACCAAGGCTGCATGGTCGACCGCATCACCCCTCCGCAAACGCCTCGCGCAGCAGCGTGGCGAAGTTGCGGATCAGCGGCGTCACCCCTTCGCGGCGCCATGCCAGCTGCACTTCCGAATGCGCACCGGCATCGGCGAGCGCCACGAAGCGCGCGCCTTCCACGCGGATGTGATCGCACGACGACGGTAGGATCGCCGCGCCCAGCCCGGCCGCGGCCAGGCTGATCAGCGTTGAGGCTTCACCGGCCTCCTGCACGATGCGCGGCGTGAAGCCCGCCGCCGCACACAGCGCGATCATGTGGTCGTGGATACCTGCACCGGCACTGCGCCGGAACGCCACGAACGGCTCCTGTGCGAAGTCGCGCAGCGACAGCGTGCCCTGCTTCGAGAGCCGGCGCAGGGCCGGGTGGCCGGCATGCACGATCAACGCCAGCGGATCGACGAACAGGCTGTGCGCCACCAGCTCGGGTGGCAACGTGCGCTTGCGGATGATGCCCACGTCCAGGCTGCCATCGAGCAGCGCATCGATCTGCTGCAGGGTGTTCATCTCGCTCAGCTGCAACCGCACCTGCGGATACTGCTGGCGGTAATGCAGGATCGAACGCGGAATCTGCGGCGACAGCGGCGTGGCCCGGGTCAGCCCAATATGCAGCTCGCCCTGCTCGCCGCGCTGCGCGCGCTGCACCTCGTCCACCGCCGCTTCCACCTGCTGCACGATGGCCCGTGCCCGTTCCTGCAGCAGCTGCCCGGCGGGCGTCAGCTGCACGCGGCGATGGCTGCGCACGAACAGGCGCGCCCCGATCAGTTCCTCCAGCTGGCGGATCTGCTGGCTGAGTGGCGGCTGCGACATGCCCAACCGCTCCGCCGCCTGACCGAAGTGCAGCGTATCGGCAACGGCGAGGAAGTAGCGCAGGTGGCGCAGTTCGATGGACATGGGCCCAGTGTATTCATCGTCAGCCGGAAATGAATCAGAGATGGGATCCGATCCCGTGCCGACCAACGGTCGGCACCCACCAACAGCAGCTGGCACCAACAGCAGCGACCAACTGTCAGAGGCGGGGCGGAGTGGGTGGGCAGGACCGTTGGCGCCATGGATGGCGCCATCGAGCCCCCATGGATGGGTTTACGGCGTGTCCTGCCTACCCACACCGCACCGCCATCTACGGATAGCTCGCTTTTGACGTTGCTCTGGCTTGAAGCAGGTGCAGGGCGGCAGCCCTGCAAACCAGAGCACCTCTCACCGCTCGGAATGCCCGCTCTGGTCGTAATCGCGCGGACTGAACAACTCCGGCTGGATCATCTCGATGAACGCCCGCGCCTGCGCCGACAACGCCTTGCCGCGGCGCACGATCACCCCGTAGCTGCGCTCCGGGAACCAGCGCTTCATCGACCGCGCCGCCAGCCGCTCGTGGTCGGCTTCGTTCAGGCACAGCGCCGGCACGATGGAAATGCCCATGCCCATCGCCACGTACTGCTTGATCACCTCCCAGCCACCGACCTCCAGCGCCACGGTGTAGGCGATGCGGTGGCGCTGGAACACCTGGTCGACCAGGCGGTAGGTGATCTGCCGCTTCGGCGGCAGCACCAGCGGATGGCGCGCGATGTCGGCCAGCTCCAGCTCGCCGCCACTGGCCAGCGGATGGTCGTGCGGCGCGATCAGCACCTGTTCGAAGCGGTAAGCCGGGGCATAGCTGAGGTCGGCCGGCACATCGGTCATCGAACCGATCGCCAGGTCGGCGGCATCCTCGCGCAGCAGGTCGGTGCCATCGGCACTGATCGCGTTGTGCAGCGTCAGGCGCACGTCCGGATGATGCATCCGGAAGCGCTCGACGATCTTCGGCAGCAGGTACAGGATGGTCGAACTGTTGGCGGCGATGTTCAGCTCGCCCGCATCCAGCCCGCGCACCTTGTCGCGGAAGCGCGCCTCCAGCCCGTCCAGGTTCTCCACCAGCGGCTGCGCCATTTCATACAGCAGCTGGCCCTCGCGGCTGGGCACCAGGCGCCGCCCGCTGCGCTCGAACAGCGGCACCCCCAGCTCCCGTTCCAAGGCCTGCAGCTGCAGGCTGATCGCCGGCTGGCTGACGAAAAGTGCCTCAGCCGCCCGTGAGACCGAACCCAGCCGCACCGTCTGGCAGAATGCGCGCAGCGGTTTCAACCGGTCAGATTTGTAGGAAAAACGCGGACTTGGCGAGGGGCGTGTGGTCATCGCGTCATAAGTATTAGCACAGTTTATGTAGAACATTGCAAAAACTGTTTTGCCAAATACTCGGCCCCGGCGGCACCGTGGAGACGTTCCCCCACTGCTGGAGTCGCCTCATGTCCGCCGTCGCTTCCGCTGTTCCCACCCCCGCTGCCAAGGCCACCCCCGGCATCGCCCTGGCGACCCGCGTGGCCGGCCAGGACACCGTGCTGCCGGCGCCGCTGCTGGCCCTGCTGGTGTCGCTGCACCGTGCGGTGGAACCGGGCCGGCAGGCACGGCTGCAGGCGCGCCGCGAACGCCAGGCGTTCTTCGACCAGGGCGGCCTGCCGGATTTCCGCGAAGACACCGCCGCGATCCGCAGCGGCGACTGGACCGTCGCGCCGCTGCCGGACGCATTGCAGGACCGCCGCGTCGAGATCACCGGCCCGACCGATCCGAAGATGGTCATCAACGCGCTGAACTCCGGCGCCAAGGTGTTCATGGCCGACTTCGAGGATTCGACCTCGCCGACCTGGCGCAACCTGCTGGCCGGGCAGCAGTCGCTGGCCGCCGCCGTGCGTGGTGACCTGGAATACACCGCACCCAATGGAAAGCACTACCGCCTGCGCCCGTACGACGAACAGGCGGTGCTGATCGTGCGCCCGCGCGGCTGGCACCTGGACGAAAAGCACGTGGCCATCGATGGCCAGCCGCTGGCCGGTGGCCTGTTCGATGCGGCGGTGTTCGCGTTCCATAACGCGCGCGCGCTGCAGGCCAAGGACCGCGGCCCGTACTTCTACCTGCCCAAGCTGCAGAGCATGGAAGAGGCGGCGCTGTGGGAGACCGCGCTGTCGCACATCGAAGGCATGCTCGGCCTGCCGCACGGCCAGATCAAGGTGACGGTGCTGATCGAAACGCTGCCGGCGGTGTTCGAGATGGACGAGATCCTGCACGCGCTGCGCGACCGCATCGTCGGCCTGAACTGCGGGCGCTGGGATTACATCTTCTCGTACCTGAAGACCTTCCGCCGCCACGCCGACCGCGTGCTGCCCGAACGCGGCCAGGTGACCATGACCCAGCCATTCCTGAAGGCCTATTCGGAACGGCTGATCCAGACCTGCCACCGCCGCGGTGCGCATGCGATGGGCGGCATGGCCGCGCAGATCCCGATCAACAACGATGCGGCCGCCAACGAACAGGCGATGGCCCGCGTGCGCGCCGACAAGCTGCGCGAAGTGACCGCCGGCCACGACGGTACCTGGGTCGCGCATCCGGCGCTGATTGCGGTGGCGATGGCGATCTTCGACGAGCACATGCCTACCCCGAACCAGCACAGCGTGCTGCGCCAGGATGTGCGTGTCGGCCGCGACGAACTGATCGCGCGGCCGTCTGGCACCATCACCCGCGCCGGCTTCGAAGGCAACGTGGAAGTCTGCGTGCGTTACCTGGCCGCATGGCTGGATGGCAACGGCTGCGTGCCGATCCATCACCTGATGGAGGACGCGGCCACCGCCGAGATCAGCCGTAGCCAGCTGTGGCAGTGGCTGCACACGCCGGGCCAGCAACTGGACGACGGCACCGCGATCGACCTGGCCCTGCTCGATGCCACGCTGGCGCAGCTGCCGGCGCGGCTGGGCGATACCGCCGCGCTGCCCGGTGGCGCACGCATCGGCGAGGCCATCGCCCTGCTGGGCGAACTGAGCCGCAGCGACGAACTGACCGATTTCCTGACCCTGCCGGCCTACGCACGCATCGACTGATCGAGCGCCCGCGTTCCACCGCCGCTTCCCTCCCCGCTGCACGCACCAACCGAACTGGAGAAAGACATGAGCAAGCTGCCCACTGCCGAACAGATCCAGCACGACTGGGATACCAACCCGCGCTGGGAAGGCATCCAGCGCAACTACAGCGCCGCCGACGTGGTGCGCCTGCGCGGCACCGTGCACATCGAGCATTCGCTGGCCCGCCTGGGCGCGGAGAAGCTGTGGGCATCGCTGCATGAGCGCGAGTTCGTCAACGCGCTGGGTGCGCTGACCGGCAACCAGGCCATGCAGCAGGTCAAGGCCGGCCTGAAGGCGATCTACCTGTCCGGATGGCAGGTGGCGGCCGACGCCAACCTGGCGGGGCAGATGTACCCGGACCAGTCACTGTACCCGGCCGATTCGGTGCCGGCGGTGGTCAAGCGCATCAACAACACCCTGCTGCGCGCGGACCAGCTGCACCACGCCGAAGGCAAGGACGACATCGACTTCCTGCAGCCGATCGTGGCCGACGCCGAAGCCGGTTTCGGCGGCGTGCTCAACGCCTTCGAACTGATGAAGGCGATGATCGAGGCCGGTGCCGCCGGCGTGCACTTCGAAGACCAGCTGGCCTCGGTGAAGAAGTGCGGCCACATGGGCGGCAAGGTGCTGGTGCCGACCCGCGAGGCGATCGAGAAGCTCAACGCCGCGCGCCTGGCCGCGGACGTGCTGGGCGTGCCGACCCTGCTGGTGGCGCGCACCGATGCCGAAGCCGCCGATCTGCTGACCAGCGACATCGACGGCAACGACAAACCGTTCGCCACCGGCGAGCGCACCGTGGAAGGCTTCTACAAGACCCGCAATGGCCTGGACCAGGCGATCAGCCGCGGCCTGGCCTACGCACCCTACGCCGACCTGGTGTGGTGCGAGACCGGCAAGCCGGACCTGGAGTTCGCGCGCAAGTTCGCCGAGGCGATCCATGCGAAGTTCCCGGGCAAGCTGCTGGCCTACAACTGCTCGCCCAGCTTCAACTGGAAGAAGAACCTGGACGACGCGACCATTGCGAAGTTCCAGCGTGAACTGGGCAGCTACGGCTACAAGTTCCAGTTCATCACCCTGGCCGGTTTCCACGCGCTGAACTACGGCATGTTCAACCTGGCCCACGGCTATGCGCGTCGCCAGATGAGCGCCTTCGTAGAGCTGCAGGAAGCCGAGTTCGAAGCAGCCGAGCGTGGCTTCACCGCGGTCAAGCACCAGCGCGAGGTCGGCACCGGCTACTTCGACGCGGTGACCCAGGCGATCCAGCAGGGCCAGTCGTCGACCACCGCGCTGACCGGCTCGACCGAGGAAGAGCAGTTCCACGGCGGCCGCAGCGAGCGCGCGGCGTAATGCGGTAGGGCTTCAGAACGATCAGGGTGGCCAGGGAAGGGCCAGGCAACGCCGGCCGGTCGGGGGACCTGCCGGCGTTGTTGTATCGGTGGAACAGCGGTGAACGCGGACAGCGTCAATCCGGCGCACCCCCCAGCGCGGAAACTTGGCCGAAACCCTGTGAAGACGGCCATCGGATTGATCCGGCAGGACTTTTGGGCAGGTGACAGTGACCAGAACCGGCCACCACGCATCTTCACATCGGACAAGCGCGCCGGAAGGTTCAAAATGAGATAGGGCGCACACTTTAAAGCGATGCTATGCTCCGCGGCTCACCAGGGGACGCTGGCGGCGGGTGCAGGGAATGACCGGCAGGGGTGCGGCCGAGAACAGTGATGTGACGTCAGGTATCGCCCGGGTGGCGATGGCCGAGATCGTGCACGCGCTGCTGTCCGATGCCGAGGTGACATTGTTCGCCAGATTCGCCCGCCCATGCAAGCTTCATGCCGGACAGTGGCTGTTCCAGCGGGGCCACCGTGGCGAACGCATGTATGTGATCCTCGAAGGCCAGATCGAACTGGACTTCGGCGAAGACCTTGTGATCAAGACCCTCGGCCAGCATGAGTTCTTCGGCGAGCTGGGCCTGCTGGTGGGCGACCACCTGCGCAGTGCCAGCGCCCGTGCCCTGGCCGACTGTGAAGTGCTGGAACTGGGGCCGGCCGATTTCCATCGCCTGGTCGAATCCGATCCCGGCCTGGTCGCCTACTTCCTGCGCCGCACGATCATGCGCGTGCTGACCAACGAACAGGCCCTGATCAGCCAGCTGCGCCGGCGCAACCATGATCTGGAAACCGCGCTGGACAACCTGTACATCACCACCCATCAGTTGACCCATACGCGCGAGCTGGTGCGTACCGATGAACTGACCGGGCTGCACAACCGCCGCGGTCTGACCCTGTACCTGCAGGAATGCCGCACCGAGCAGGAAGGGCTGCCGCAGGCCTTGCTGCTGATCGACTGCGACCGCTTCAAGCAGATCAATGACCGCCATGGCCACCAGGCCGGCGACCGCGTGCTGCAGAGCATGGGCAACATCCTGCGCTCGATGGCCGGCGAGCAGGACCTGGCCTGCCGGCTGGGCGGCGACGAGTTCTGCCTGATCCTGCGCCGTGGCAACCACGAGATCGTGCAGCACGCGGCCGAGTTCATTCTGAGCGCGGTGCATGGCCTGCTTGAACGCAGCCATGGCACGCCGCACGTGAGCCTGGTCAGCATCGGCGCCAGCCTGCTGCCGCCGGATGCGGGCTGGAGCGAATGGTATGCCAGCGCCGATCGCGCGCTGTACCAGGCCAAGCGCGATGGCGGCAACTGCCTGCGCTGGGTGGATGATCCGGACGGCCCATAGGGAGAGGCAGGCAATGAATGGCGACAACGGAACGTCAGCCCCGCATAGCCCCCAGCTACGCGCCCTGTTGTTCACCGATCTGTGTGATTCGCTGCAGCTGGTCGAGCGGATCGGCGATGTGGCGGCCGCGAGCCTGTTCCAGGAACACGATCGGCTGGTGCTGGTGCTGCAGCACCGCTGGAACGGCCAGCTGATCGATCGCTCCGACGGATTGTTCATGCTGTTCGAGCGCGCCATCGATGCGCTGGGCTTCGCTCTGGACTACCAGCGCGAACTGCATGCGCTGGGCCAGCAGCGCTCGATTGAACTGCGTGCGCGTGCCGGCCTGCACGTGGGCGACGTGCTGACCTGGGACAACAGCCCTGAAGCGGTCCGCGCCGGCGCCAAGTCGATGGAAGTGGAAGGCCTGGCCAAGCCGATGGCGGCGCGCTTGATGATGCTGGCACGCCCGGGCCAGATCCTGTTGTCGGCCGTGGCCGAATCGCTGACCCACCGCGCCACCGAAGCACTCGGCGAGCGTGGCACGCGCCTGCTGTGGAAGTCGCACGGACGCTGGCGCTTCAAGGGTGTGCCGGTGGTGCAGGAAGTGATCGAAGTGGGCGAGATCGGGTCGGCGCCACTGCGCATGCCGCGCTCCAATGCCAAGGCACGCCGCGATCTTCCACTGTGGCGGCAGCCGGTGGTGCTGGCCGCCGAAGGCCTGGTGCTGGCAGTGCTGGTGCTGGGCGGCTGGCTGCTGCTGCGGCCGGAACCGGCGATCGCCTTCGCCGAGCGCGACTGGGTGGTGCTGGCCGATGTCGACAACCTGACCGGTGACCCGATCTTCGACGAGTCGATGCGGCACGCGATCCGGATCGCGCTGGAGCAGTCGCGGTACGTGAACGTGCTGTCCGAGGGCAAGATCCGCGAAAGCCTGGAGATGGCCCGGCTTTCGGGCGATACCCGGCTGAGCCGGGATACCGCAGTTGACGTGGCGGTGCGCGAAGGCGCGCGGGCCGTGCTGTTGCCGACCGTGCGGCAGAAGATCGGCGGCTACGAGCTGGCCATCGACGTCGCTGCACCGGGCAGCGGCCAGGTGATACAGACGTTCACCGCCACCGCGGATCGATCCGATCAGATGGTGTTCGCAGTGGACGACGTGGTCGGGCGCCTGCGCCGTGGCCTGGGCGAGTCGGTGGCGAGCCTGGAGCAGTCGTTGCCACTGCCGCGGGCTTCGACCCAGGACCTGCGCGCCCTGCGTGCGTTCGCGCTGGCCGAGAACGCACTGGGCCAGCGTCGCTTCGAGGAAGCACGCAACCTCTACCAGGCGGCGATCGATATCGATCCTGGCTTTGCCCTGGCCTACATGGGCGTGGCCAAGCTGCTGGCCCGCACCGCGCAGGTCCAGCAGGCGCGTGACGCGCTGGAGCACGCGCTGGCCCAGCAGCAGCGCCTGCCCGCGCGCGAGCGGCTGTACCTGAAGGGCTGGCAGGCCGAACTGGAACCCGGTGGCTGGCCGCTGGAGCAGTGGCGCGCACTTGCCAAGATCTATCCGGATTCATTTGCGGGACTGTCCAATACCTCCTGGGCGCTGCTGCAGGACAATCGCTTCACCGAGGCCGAGCCTTATGCGCGCGCGGCGACGGTGCCTCAGGACCCGTTGCGGCTGTATCCGATGATCCATCTGGCGCGGGCACAGTTGGGCGTTGGCCAGCCGCAGCAGGCAATGCGCACCTTGCATCAGGCACAGATGCTGCGCGGCAATGATGAGGCCGACGACCTGGAGGTGGACGTACTGGTTGCGCAGGGCCTGGACGCACAGGCGCAGCAGGTGTTGATGCGGTTGCCGCGGGGGGATGACCTGCAGCAGCGCATGCGGCTGCGGGCGCACCTGCTGGTATCTGCGGAGCAGCGTGATTGCAGCAGCCTGCATGCCGCGGTTGCTGCGGATGGTCCAGCACCGGAGCTGATTGACTACCAGATCCATCAACGCCTGCAGCACGCTACGGTGACCACGCTGTGCACGCCCGGCGATGTGGAGGAGCTTGAATCCATCGCCGCCGTGCTGCGGCCGCTGCTGCGCAGGAACGACGATTCCGCCGTGGGCAGCCGCAGCCTGCAGCTGCTGGCCCTGACCTATCTGGCCCAGCGCCAGGGCCAGCATGCGCTGGCCGCAGAGTGGCTGCGCGACCATGGCGAACTGCTGGAGCGGCAGCGCAGCCCCGTGGTGGGCAAGTGGCGCCGCGTGGTGCTGGCGATGGCCGAGCTTGCACAACAACGGCCGCAGGCGGCGCGCCATCTGCTCGAGCCCAGCTTTGATGGCACCGAGCCGGTGCAGGCCCATGTCGTGCTGCTGCAGGCACTGCGTGCCGAGCAGGATGCTGCCGGCGTGCGCCGCGAACAGGCCTGGCTGGCCCGGCACCACGGCCAGGCCATTGCCGAGGTGGCGTCCATGCAGGTCTGGCAGCCCCTGAACGTGCACGATATCGCCACGGAGGCGACGTCGGTGCGGCTGCCGCGCTGATGCAGGCTCAGGCGTTGACGCGCTCGTCGATGCGGTCGGCTTCGAAACAGAACACCACCGTCATCGAGGCGGTCGAGGTGCTCAGGTATGCATGCAGCGAATCGCGCGTGCGGCACAGCTCCTCGACCGACGCCAGGGTACCGATCTTCATGCAGTCGTTTTCGCCGACAGCGCCGTCCAGGCCGATCGAGGCCAGGGCCTTGGCCGGCGAAGCGGTGAAGCGGTTGCGGAAGTCGTCGTTGCCGATCAGGTGGTCCAGCAGGGTGCTGGCGTCTTCGGCGGAAAGGCGGGGATGGGTGCTCATGGGGATCTTCCGTAGGTGGAATGTCTCGTATCGGCCGCGACAGCCTGCCATTGAGGGCCATGGCGCGTTCATCGCTAAAGTTGGCCGCGCTGCGGTCGCTGCTGCTATGCCGGTTGTGCGGCAGAAGGAAGGAAACCCATGCGCCTGCGCCGCTGCGCCAGCCTGATGTTCGAACCCCGCGAGTCGGTCACCCTGGACCTGCGCGCGATGCTGGCCGGCCACGCCGAGATGGACAGCCAGATCAGCTGGGTGGCCCTGGCCGCCCATCTGGACCAGCCCCTGCCGGTGGATGCCGAGGAGCGCCAGCTGCTGGGCGAACTCAGCGCGCACCGCTGGAGCGAGCCGCCGGCCGATGCCTGCCCGGCGATGCTGGCGCGCCTGGTTGAACAGGGCCTGCTGCTGACCGACCCGCCAAGCGAGGTGGGGCACCAGATGCGTGATGAGGCGTTGCGGCGCAGCCAGTGGTGGCCGCTGGCCGCACTGGCCCATCGCCACGCGCGTTGGCAGGCCGTGGACAGCGTGGAGGACATGCGCCGGCAGGGGTTGGACACGGCGGCCGGCCTGCGCCAGCGCCTGGGGCCGCCACCGCCGGTGGTGCAGCCGATGCAGGGCGATTACCAGCCGCTGCCGCGCAGCGACGAGGCCGCGTTCGACGCACTGCTGGCGCGGCGCACCACCTGCCGCAACTTCGACCCGCAGCGCGCGTTGCCGCTGCCGCTGCTGGCCCAGGTGCTGCAGCGCACGCTGATGGCGCACGCGGTGCAGAAGGTCGAGCGCGATACCGAGTTCCTGAAGAAGAACGTACCCTCCGGCGGTGGCCTGCATCCCACCGAGGGCTTCCTGCTGGTGCAGAACGTGGAGGGCCTGGCACCGGGCCTGTATCACTACCATCCCGTGCAGCACGCCGTGCTGCCCCTGCCTTCACCGCCGCCGCCGTCGCTGCCTGCGCTGGCGCGGCGGATGCTGTCCGGGCAGGAGTGGTTTGCCGATGCGCCGGCGCTGCTGGTGCTGGCGCCTCGTTATGACCGCTGCTTCTGGAAGTACCGCAACCATGCCAAGGCGCACCGTGCGGTGACGCTGGATGTCGGCCATATCTCGCAGCTGCTGTACCTGTGCGCGACCGAGCGCGGGCTGGCCGCGTTCGTGACTGCGGCCATCAACGATGCCGATGTCGATCGGGCGTTCGGCTTCGACGGCATCGGCCAGAGCGCGATGGCCATCTGTGGCCTGGGCTGGCGCAGCGCCACGCTGGACACCGCGGAATTCGATCCCGCCGGACGCGTGTTGGCGGGCGACGACCGCTGAGCGGTCGCCGCCCCGGCGATCACGCCGCTTCGAAGTCCACCAGCACCGCGCCGTCGCCGACCTGGTCGCCGGCCTTGGCGCGGTAGCCCTTCACCGTGCCATCGGCCGGAGCCTGCAGGGTGTGTTCCATCTTCATCGCTTCCAGCACCACCAGCGGCGTTCCGCGCTTGACCTGGGTGCCGGCCGCGACCAGCGTGGCCACGATCCTGCCCGGCATCGGCGCCAGCAGGCTGCCGGCATCGGCCGCGGCGTGGTCCGATTCGCCCACCGGATCGTGCAGGGTGAAGCGGTGCTGGCCATCGGCACCGAACAGGTACAGCTGGTCGCCTTCGCGCAGCGCCTGCAACGACCAGCGGCGGCCCTCCAGCTGCACGGTCATGCCGCGTGCATCGGCGGTGCCGGTCACCTGCACCGGCGCCGCGTCATCGCACTGCACACGCCAGCCATCGGCCTGAGCCCACACCTTCAGCGTGTGCCGGCGCTCACCCTGCTGCAGCGGCAGTACGCGCGGCGCCGAAGCACCCAGGCGCCAGCCGTCCTGCGCCTGCCACGGCGAATGCGGGTCGCGCGCATCGCGGCTGGCGCCTGCGGTGCGGGTCACGGCGGCCACCGCCGCCAGCATCCATGGTGCATCGCCGGTATCGCCCACGTGATCCAGCGCCGCCTGTTCGCGTTCGATCAGTGCGGTATCCAGCCTGGCGTTTGCGAACGAATCGGTGTTCACCAGCCGGCGCAGGAAGCCGGCATTGGTGGTCACGCCCACCACCTGGCAGTCGGCCAGGGCTTGGCTCATGCGGCGCAGCGCGGCATCGCGGTCCACGTCCCAGACGATCAGCTTGGCGATCATCGGGTCGTAGAACGGGGTGATGCTGTCGCCTTCCTCCACGCCGGTATCCACACGCACGTGCGCCGAGGGTGTCGGCAGGCGCAGGTGGCGCAGGGTACCGGTGGAGGGCAGGAAGCCGCGGTCCGCATCTTCGGCATACAGGCGCGCTTCGATGGCATGGCCGTGGATGGCCAGCTGGTCCTGGCGCAGCGGCAGCGGCTGGCCGGCGGCCACGCGCAGCTGCCATTCCACCAGGTCGGTGCCGGTGATGTACTCGGTCACCGGGTGTTCGACCTGCAGGCGGGTGTTCATTTCCATGAAGTAGAAATCGCCGTCCGGGCCGGCAATGAACTCCACGGTGCCGGCACCGACGTAGCCCACCGCACGCGCGGCATCGACCGCGGCCTGGCCCATCGCTGCGCGGCGTTCGGCGCTCATGCCTGGGGCCGGGGCTTCTTCCAGCACCTTCTGGTGGCGGCGCTGCACCGAGCAGTCGCGCTCGAACAGGTACACCGCCTCACCGTGGCTGTCGCCGAACACCTGGATCTCGATATGGCGCGGGCGCTCGACGTACTTCTCGACCAGCACGTGATCGTTGCCGAACGCCGAGGCCGCCTCGCGCTGGCAGCTGGCCAGCGCATCGACGAAGTCCTCGCTGCGTTCGACCTTGCGCATGCCCTTGCCGCCACCACCGGCGCTGGCCTTGATCAGCACCGGGTAGCCGATGGCATCGGCCTGCGCGCGCAGGAAGGCCGGGTCCTGCTGGTCGCCGTGGTAGCCCGGGGTGAGTGGCACGCCGGCCTTGGCCATCAGCGCCTTGGCCGCGCTCTTGTCGCCCATCGCACGGATGGCGCTGGCCGGCGGCCCGATGAAGGTGATGCCGGCGGCGGTGCAGGCATCGGCGAAGTCGGCGTTCTCGGACAGGAAGCCGTAGCCGGGGTGGATCGCCTGCGCGCCGCTGCGGCGGGCGGCGTCCAGCAGCACGTCGCCGCGCAGGTAGCTTTCGCGCGCGGCGGCCGGGCCGATGTGGATGGCCTCATCGGCCAGGCGCACGTGGCGCGCGTTGCGGTCGGCATCGGAATACACCGCCACGGTGGCGATGCCGAGGCGGCGGCAGGTGGCGATGACGCGGCAGGCGATCTCGCCACGGTTGGCGATGAGGATCTTGCTGAACATGGCGACGGGCTTCATGGGAGCTTGCTCTGTCATGGCACGGGTCACATGCGGAACACGCCGAAGCGCGTCTGCTGCGGGGCGGCGTTGAGGCTGGCCGACAGCGCCAGGGCCAGGACACGGCGGGTGTCGACCGGATCGATCACGCCGTCGTCCCACAGCCGCGCACTGGCGTAGTAGGGGTGGCCCTGCTGTTCGAACTGCTCGCGGATCGGCGCCTTGAACGCATCCTCTTCCGCAGCCGGCCACTGTCCGCCCTTGGCTTCGATGCCATCGCGCTTGACCGTGGCCAGTACGCTGGCGGCCTGTTCGCCGCCCATCACGCCGATGCGCGCATTCGGCCACATCCACAGGAAGTTGGGCGAGTACGCGCGGCCGCACATGCCGTAGTTGCCGGCGCCGAACGAACCACCGATGACCACCGTGAACTTGGGCACCTTGGCGCAGGCCACCGCCATCACCAGCTTGGCGCCGTCTTTTGCGATGCCGCCCTGTTCGTACTTGCGGCCGACCATGAAGCCGGTGATGTTCTGCAGGAATACCAGCGGGATGTTGCGCTGGGTGCACAGTTCGATGAAGTGCGCGCCTTTCAGTGCGGATTCGGAGAACAGGATGCCGTTGTTGGCGATGATGCCGATCGGGTAGCCGTTCAGATGCGCGAAGCCGGTCACCAGCGTGGCGCCGTAGCGCGGCTTGAACTCGTCGAAGCGCGAGCCATCGACCAGCCGCGCGATCACTTCGCGCACGTCGTAAGGCTTGCGGGTGTCGGCGGGAATGACGCCGTACAGCTCGTGTGCCGGCAGCAGTGGTTCTTCCGGTGCCTGCACCGCCATCGCCGGTTCCGGCTTGCGCCAGTTCAACTGCGCGATGATCGCGCGCACCCGGGCCAGTGCCTGCAGATCGTTGTCGGCCATGTGGTCGGCCACGCCGGAAATGCGCGTATGCACGTCGGCACCACCCAGCTCCTCGGCGGTCACCACTTCGCCAGTGGCCGCCTTCACCAGCGGCGGGCCGCCGAGGAAGATCGTGCCCTGTTCGCGCACGATCACCGTCTCATCGCTCATCGCCGGCACGTAGGCGCCACCGGCGGTGCAGCTGCCCATCACGCAGGCGATCTGCGGGATGCCCTGCGCCGACAGGTTGGCCTGGTTGTAGAAGATGCGGCCGAAATGGTCGCGGTCGGGAAAGACTTCGTCCTGCAGCGGCAGGAAGGCGCCACCGGAATCGACCAGGTAGATGCACGGCAGGTGGTTCTGCTCGGCGATCTCCTGCGCGCGCAGGTGCTTCTTCACCGTCACCGGGTAGTAGGTGCCACCCTTCACCGTGGCGTCGTTGGCCACGATCACGCATTCCACGCCACTGACCCGGCCGATGCCGGCCACCACGCCGGCAGCGGGCACGGCATCGTCATACATGCCGTGCGCGGCCAGCGGCGCGATCTCCAGGAAGGCGCTGCCGGGGTCGAGCAGAGCATCGATGCGGTCGCGCACCAGCAGCTTGCCGCGGGCGGTGTGCTTGGCACGCGCGGCCTCGTTGCCACCCAGCGCGGTGCGGGCGAGGGTGGCATGCAGGTCATCGACCACGGCCTGCATGGCCGTGCGGTTGGCTTCAAACGTTTCGCTGCCTGGTTGCAGCTGGCTGTTCAGGACGGTCATCGCGGTGGCCTTACAGGGTGCGCTGGAACAGTTCGCGGCCGATCAGCATGCGGCGGATCTCCGAGGTGCCGGCGCCGATTTCATACAGCTTGGCGTCGCGCCACAAGCGGCCGGTCGGGTACTCGTTGATGTAGCCGTTGCCGCCCAGGATCTGGATCGCCTGGCCGGTCAGCCAGGTAGCCTTCTCGGCGGCGTACAGGATGGCACCGGCGGCGTCCTGGCGGGTGGTACGGCCCTGGTCGCAGGCGCGCGCCACGGCATAGACATAGGCGCGGCAGGCGCCCAGGCCCACGTACATGTCGGCGATCTTGGCCTGGATCAGCTGGAAGCTGCCGATCGGCTCGCCGAACTGGTGGCGCTCGTGCACGTACGGCATCACCACGTCCATGGCCGCGGCCATCAGGCCCAGCGGGCCACCGGAAAGGACCACGCGCTCGTAGTCCAGGCCGGACATCAGCACGCGCACGCCGCCACCGACCTGGCCCAGCACGTTCTCTTCGGGAATCTCGCAGTCCTGGAACACCAGCTCGCAGGTGGGCGAGGAGCGCATGCCCAGCTTGTCCAGCTTCTGCGCGGTGCAGAAGCCCTTCATGCCCTTCTCGACCAGGAACGCGGTGATGCCCTTGGCACCGGCCTCGATGTCGGTCTTGGCATAGACCACCAGCACGTCGGCGTCCGGGCCGTTGGTGATCCACATCTTGTTGCCGTTGAGCACGTAGCGGTCGCCACGCTTGTCGGCGCGCAGCTTCATCGACACCACGTCCGAACCGGCACCCGGCTCGCTCATCGCCAGCGCGCCGACCAGACTACCGTTGCACAGGCCGGGCAGGAAGCGCTGCTTCTGTTCTTCGCTGCCGTTCTTGCGCAGCTGGTTCACGCACAGGTTGGAGTGCGCGCCGTAGGACAGGCCGATGCCGCCAGAGGCGCGCGAGATTTCTTCCATCGCCACCACGTGGGCCAGGTAGCCCATGCCGGTGCCGCCGTATTCTTCTTCCACGGTCAGGCCCAGCAGGCCCTGTTCGCCCAGCTTCGGCCATAGTGCCAACGGGAACTGGTTGGTTGCATCGGCCTCGGCGGCCAGCGGCGCGACCTCGGCGGCGGCAAAATGGGCCACGCTCTGGCGCAGCAGGTCGATATCTTCGCCAAGATCGAAGTTCAGGGATGGCACGTGCATTGCGGTGGCTCCACGGCGGGACTGCAGGGAATGGACGCACCCGGCGGGGGAGCGGGCGACGGCCGGCAGGGCCGTCACCCGCACGGGCGATGGACCCCAGCGTAACGGGGTTCGGGAAAGAAGTGAACACAAATTCAAAAATTGAAACTAGAATCAAAACATGGCCTACAAACGCTCTGCACTGATGGAAGAACGCCTGGCCGGGGCCCGGGAACGGATCCTGCTGGCCACCCGCGAGCTGGTTGCGGCCGGCGGCTGGCGCAACGCCCCGGTAACCGCCGTGGCGACCCAGGCGGGGGTGTCCACCGGGTTGATCTACCGGCACTTCCCGTCCAAGGCCGACCTGTTCGTGGAGGTGCTCAACGCCGCCGTGGCCCACGAGGTCGCGATCATGGAGCGCATCGCCAGCGGCCCGGAGGTGGCCAGCGAGCGCCTGCGCCTGGCGATCACCGCCTTCGTCCGCCGCGCCCTGGCCGGGCCGGGGCTGGCCCATGCCTTCATCGTCGAGCCGGTCGACCCGGACGTGGAAGCCGAGCGCATGCGCGGCCGCCGCGCCTTTGGTGACGTGTTCCTGCGCCTGGTGGAAGAGGGCGTGGCAGCCGGTGAGCTGCCGGTGCAGGACGCGCACGTGGCCGCCGCCTGCCTGGTCGGCGCCTTCACCGAGGCGATGGTCGGCCCGACCGCACCCAGCCGCGAAGCGCACCGCGACGAGGATGCACTGGTGGATGCGATCTGCAGCTTCTGCCTGCGCGCGATCGGCGCCCGGTAATCCGGTAGAGCCGGCCGCTGGCCGGCTTCCGCACGATGTCTCCGGTGAGATGGCGATGCCGGCCACGCATGTTGCGCCGCACCAGCCCTGAAGCCTGTTGTCGCACGCGAAGCGCGTTCTATACTCGGTCCATCACGCAGTCGCTCAGCCGTGGTCCAACGACTATCAGCCAGGGGTAACGAAGAGTGCGGAATTACGATCTGGAGTTCCTGAAACGCTTCTCCATGGTGATCGCGCTGCTGGCGACCATCACCCTCGGCCTCATCCTCCTTGCTGCCTATATCCACACCCGGATCCCGCCGGAGGTGTCGCCGACCGCGGCCAAGCGCACCGAGCAGCGCATTTCGCCCACCGGCGCGGTCTATGCCGGCAGCACCGGCGCCGCCGCGCAGGCAGCGGCCAAGGCTGCCGCGCTGGCCAAGGCCGCCTCGCAGGTCGCCTACGGCGGCACCAAGGACGGCAAGGCCATCTTCGACAACCTCTGCACCGCCTGCCACACCACCGGCGTGGGCATGGCACCGACGCTGGACCACTCGCACTGGGACAAGCGCATCGCGCAGGGCAAGGACACCCTCTACAAGCACGCCATCGAGGGCTACACCGGCCCGGACGGCGGCATCATGCCGCCCAAGGGCGGCAACCCGGCGCTGACCGAGGAACAGATCCACGCCACCGTGGACTGGATGCTGGGCAACCTGAAGTAACCGGTAGTGCCGGCCGCTGGCCGGCAACCGCGCATCGCACGAAGGTCATGGGGTTGCCGGCCAGCGGCCGGCACTACCCAGGCTTTGCCCACCGAGGTCGAAACCCCGCCTGCAAGCGGGGTTTCGCATTTCAGGGTTAGTCTGTGCGCCCTCTTCCCTGGAATCGCCCGTCGATGCGCCGCCGCTCCCTTGCCCTTGCACTGACCCTGCTGCTGCCGGCCAGCGCCTTCGCCCAGGCCCTGCCGCAGGCTGCACCGGCCCCGGCGACGCCTGCCGCGCGTAGCAGCGCCACCGTGGTGCTGACTGCGGCCCCGGCCGACTGGCGTGCGCTGGAGGGACAGCGCGTGCGCATCGCCGCGCCGTTGACCCTGGCCGGCACCGACGGCCTGGAGCGCTTCGGCCAGCTCACCGTGGCCTTCGATGGCCGCCTCTGGCAGCCGACCGAAGTGGCCGCGCCGGGTACCGCCGGCTACGAGCAGGTGATGGCCGACAACCAGCGTCGCCGCCTGCTGTTGGACGATGGCAGCGACGCCCGTGACCCGGCCGCTGTGGCCTACCTGCCCGGCAACCCGGTGCTGCGTACCGGCATGCAGCTGCGCAACGTCGAAGGCATCGTGCGGGTGGATGCGCAGGGTCGACCCAGCCTGCAGGTCGAAGGCGTGCTGAAGCTGCCGGAACTGAAGCGCCCGGCGGTGCCGACGGTGCCGGGCAGCCTGCACGTGGCCGCCTTCAACCTGGAGAACTTCTTCAACGGTGACGGCCAGGGCGGCGGCTTCCCGACCCTGCGCGGTGCGCGCACGCTGGACGAGCACAAAGCGCAGGTGGCCAAGCTGGTGACCACGGTCAATGCACTCGGTGCCGATGTCGCGGCGCTGATGGAGCTGGAAAACGACGGTTACGGCCCGCAGTCGTCCATCGCCGAACTGGTCGATGCGCTCAACCGCGACCGCGGCGCGCAGGGCGACTGGCGCTTCGTCGATGCCGGCAGCGGCCCCGGCGACAACCCGATCCGGGTCGGCATCATCTACCGCGGCACGCGCCTGCAGCCGGTCGGAAAGCCCGCCACGCTGACCGGCGGCCCGTTCGTCGAACACAGTCGCGTGCCGCTGGCGCAGGCGTTCCAGGGCAAGCATGGCGCGCCGTTCGTGGTGGTGGCCAACCACTTCAAGTCGAAGGGCTGCCGCGATGCCGCCGGCGCCGATGCCGACCGCAACGACAACCAGGGGTGCTGGAACGCCACCCGCGTGACCTCGGCACAGCAGCTGCACGCTTGGCTGCAGACCGACCCGACCGGTACCGGTGCCAGGGACGCGGTGCTGCTGGGCGATTTCAATGCCTACGCCATGGAAGACCCGATCCGCACCCTGCATGAGCTGGGCTGGCAGGACGCGTTCAAGGTGGCCAGGGTCGAGCACCCCTACAGCTACGTCTACAACGGCTACACCGGCCGCCTCGACCACGCGCTGCTGAACCCGGGCATGGCCAAGCGCCTGCGTGGTGCCGCCGAATGGCACAGCAACGCCGACGAGCAGGACGCCAGCGGCTACCAGGGCCGCAACGTGCAGGGCCCGTGGCGCAGCTCCGACCACGACCCGCTGCTGCTGGGCTTCGACAGATAAGGTTCGCCGGGGTACGCCCGGCGGCTTTCTGTAGAGTCGAGCCATGCTCGACTGCTTCTCCAAGGACAGTCGAGCATGGCTCGACTCTACCGAAGGCAAGGCCGCCCGCGCTCACCCCCAGGCAATCAACCCGATCGCCAGCACCGCCAGCGCCAGCCCGGCGCGGTTCCACTTCGTGGTGGCCTCGCCGAAGGCGAACACGCCCACCAGCGCACCCAGCACCACCACGCCGATGTTCATGCCGGCGAACACGGTGGCCGGGCTCTGCGGCATCGCCTGGTGCGCATGCACGTAAAACAGGATGTTGCCGCCGTTGAGCAGGCCCAGCAGCGCGCCCGCACCGAGGTTGCGCCAGGCCAGCCGGCTGCGGCCACTGACATGCCGCCACAGCTGCAGCGCCAGCATCAGCACGAAGGCCACGCTGAAGCTGGCCAGCACTGCCGCCATCGACGGCGTACCCGACAACGCGACCTGCTTGAGCAGCACGTCCACCACAGCGAACCCGGCCCAGACCCCCAGCAGCCAGCCCCAACCGCCGGGCGAGGCGGCCACTGCTGGGCCACGCGGGCGCAGGCTGATCGCCACCATTGCCAGCAGGCCCAGGCCGAGGCCGGCCAGCTTCCACGGCGTCGCGGTCTGGCCGAAGAACAGGAACGCAGCAGCCAATGACAGCAGCAACGACAGCCGTTGCGCCACGTCGCTGCGGACGATGCCGGCCACCGCCACCGCGCGGCCCAGCACCAGGAAGATCGACGGCAGCACCACCGCCAGCGCCAGCAGCGAGAGCCACGGCGCATGCGGCGCGCGCAGTGCATCCAGCGGCGGCTGCAGCGCCACGGCGGTAAGCGTTGCCGCCACCAGGTAGTTCCAGGTGACCATCTGCGCGACATCCAGCTGGTGGCGTCCGGCCACCTTCAACAACACCGAAACCAGCACACTGCAGATCACGGCCAAGGACAGGTAGAGCATGGGGCGGGCACAGGGCAGGGGCGAGGGACGGTATCATGTTGCCATGCACAAGCCCTCGTTCCCCGTCGCCCCCGGCGAAACCGCCTGCCTCGAACTGGACGGCCCGGCCGGCCCGCTGGAAGTGGTCGTCGACCTGCCCAAGGCCGACGTGCCGGTGCAGCCGATCGTCGCCATCGTCTGCCATCCGCTGTCCACCGAGGGCGGCACGCTGCACAACAAGGTGGTCACCATGACCGCCAACACCCTGCGCGAGCTGGGCATTACCACGGTGCGCTTCAACTTCCGCAGCGTCGGCGCGTCGGCTGGCGAGTTCGACCACGGCGTGGGCGAGCAGGACGACCTGAAGGCGGTCGCCGCCTGGGTGCGCAGCCAGCGCCCTGATGACCGCCTGTGGTTGGCTGGTTTCAGCTTCGGCGCGTTCGTGTCGCTGAAGGCGACCGCCGAGCTGCAGCCCGAAGCGCTGATCTCGATCGCGCCGCCGGCCGGTCGCTGGGACTTCGGTGGCATCGCACCGCCGGCGCGCTGGCTGGTGATCCAGGGCGAACAGGACGAGATCGTCGACCCGCAGGCGGTCTACCAGTGGCTGGCGTCGCTGGATCTCCCGCACGAACTGGTGCGCATGCCCGAGACCAGCCATTTCTTCCACCGCAAGCTGATCGACCTGCGCGGCGCGCTGACCCACGGCGTCAAGCACTGGTTGGGCGCGGCGGCATGAGCGCAACCGAGTTGACCCCGTCGCAGCGGTACGCCGAAGGGGTCGCCCGTGGTGACTGGCAGAACGACCCGGCCCAGCACGCCGCGCTGGCCGAGCTGGACCGCATCCACCTGGGCCTGGTCGACAGCGCCGAAGACGGCTGGCTGGACCGCCTGTCCTCGTTCTGGAAAAAGCCCGAGCCGGTCAAGGGCCTGTACTTCTGGGGTGGCGTCGGACGCGGCAAGACCTTCCTGGTCGACCTGTTCTACGACGGGCTGCCGATCAAGCAGAAGTACCGTACCCACTTCCACCGTTTCATGCGCAGCGTCCACGAGCGCCTGCGCGAGCACCAGGGGCAGAGCGATCCGCTGGCGAAGATCGCCCAGGAATGGCGCAGCAACCTGCGCGTGCTGGTGCTGGACGAGTTCTTCGTCACCGACATCGGCGATGCCATGCTGCTGGCGCGGTTGCTGGAACGCCTGTTCGCCGAGGGCGTGACCCTGGTCACCACCTCCAACACGGCGGTGGAGAACCTGTACCTCAACGGCCTGCAGCGCGAGAGCTTCCTGCCGGCCATCGGCCTGCTGCAGCGCTTCTGCGTGGAGCTGTACGCCGAAGGCACCGAGGATTACCGGATGCGTGCGCTGACCCGCTCGCCGGTGTACCGCGCACCGCTGGCCGCCGACAGCGATGACTGGCTGGCCACGCGCTGGAACGAACTGAGCGGCGGCCAGCCGGCCAAGCCCGGCAACATCGAGATCGAAGGCCGCAAGATCCCGGTGCGCGGCCGTGGCAAGAGCATTGCCTGGTTCGATTTCGCCGCGTTGTGCGAGGGCCCGCGCGGGCCGTCGGACTACATCGAGATCGCCCACGAGTTCAACACCGTGCTGCTGGGCGGCATTCCTGCCTTCGATCGCCTGAACGAAGATGCCGCGCGCCGCTTCGTCAACCTGATCGACGAACTGTACGACCGCCACGTCAACCTGGTCTGCACCGCCAGCACCTCGCCGATCGAGCTGTACACCGGCCAGCGCCTGCAGGGCGCGTTCGAGCGCACCGCCTCGCGCCTGATCGAGATGCAGAGCGCCGAGTACCTGGGTACCCCGCACCGGGCGTGAAGGGGCCGCTGGTTGTAGAGCCGAGCCCATGCTCGGCTGCTTCAAATATTCCGGTAGAGGTGATTCATGAGCCAGGAAATCGACAAGCACGTTGCGCGAGCCCTCGTTGACCTCGCCATATTTCTCGAGTTTTCGGCGGATGATGTAGTGGATCCCGATGCTGCAATCCAGCGGCTCGAACAACTGGCTTTGACACTGCAGATGATGGACTTGGAGTCCCGATCATCGTTGTGCTCGCAGTTCAGAAGCATCGCAGTGGACTATTCAGATGAGCAGGCAGGCTTTGTGGAAAGCCTGGGCGAAGCGCTGGGGCTGATCGAGAAGTAATCTACTCGTCTCTACAGGCTCAGGATTGTTCGGGTATCCGGGCTGTCTGCCGGCCAGCGGCCGGCACTACCCCGCAGCGCCCCCGGTAGTGCCGGCCGCTGGCCGGCATCCACAGCGCAGCTATCTGCTTGGCACCACCGCATCATCCTGCGGCTGCTCGCGCACGCTGGCCGCCACCTGCACGCCCTCACTGCGCTGGATCAGCCGCAGCGGCTGCCCTTGGTAGCGGACCTCCAGCGCGTCGTGGGCCTCGGCCACGGCGGCCACCAGCGGGCACAGCGCCTGCGCGCGGGCCTCGATGCGCTCGGCGCGGCCTTCCAGCTGCTGTTCCATCTGCGCGTCCAGGCGGTCGGCGCGTTCCTCCATCGCATCGCTGCGACCGGTGAACACCTGCCACAGCACGCTGCGGGCGATGGACGCGGACAGCGACTCGGCCATGTCCTGCACCTTGGCCTCGAAGCCCGGCCCGAACACTGCCTGTTCCCAGTAACCCTTGCCCAGCGTGCCGCCGATCCAGTCATCGGCCTGCCGGCGCAGGCGCCGGACCTTGCGGCTGTTGGCGGTGCCGGTGAGGCTCTCATAGACCCCGTCGAGCACGTCGAAGCTCAGCCCACTCACTTCATGGGCCAGCGCGGTGGCCGCCGGCATCAGCTGCCGCGCCCCGGCCTCCATCTGCCGCAGGCGGGCGGCGTCGGCCTCGCTGACCGGCACGATCGTGTCGTCCAGGCTCAGCACGCCATCGTGGAACACCACCTCGTGCGGCGCCTGCGGGCCATGCCGCAGCCAGATGCCACCGCTGTCCACCAGCACGTCGTAGTCGGTGCGCATGCCGCACTGGTCCGAGCGCAGCTTCGGGGCGTCGCCGGCCAGCACCGGGGCGCTGGCCAGGCAGGCCAGCAGGGCCAGGGCGGGCAGGGGCAGGCGCATGGTGGAATCCTTTCCGGTCAGTGCAGGGCCCCAGCATCCCGCGCCCGCACGGCACTGTCACCGGCCGGAAGTCACTGCCCGATGGTCATCCAACCGGCCATACCGGCTTTCCCACCGGCTGCCCACCAGCTATCCACAGGTTTGTCCCTAGCCAGTTTCATCACTGTCATGTGAAGCTGTCATTGTTCCGTTTTCGCGGTGCGTTGTACCACCGCGATGACGCCTTTCGGGCTTGACTGCGCAGCCCGTTCCGGCAGGTCTGAAGCGTCCCGATGAGGCGCTGATGGCACGATCCTTGCGGCGCAAGGGATTGCCGAATTTCACTACATTTGGCGTTGACGGCCCCCATTACCCCCACTATCTTGTGGCCGTCGGTCGCAGCAACCCCAATTCCAGGGGGTGGCAGCAGCACCCATCCGCGATCGTCAACGGCAGTGGCAGGCGCAGGGTCTCATTCCCTGCGACGCCGTCCTGCCATCCTGGGCTGTCATGTCCCGGGCTGCGTCACCCGATGCATCGAGCACCCCCAATCACGCCAAGAGGACACACGCCGTGAGCACCGAATCCAGCGCCACCATCGAGAAGGAAAGCGAATTCCTGTTGACGTCGCCGCCGACGGCCAACGCGATGAGTGTGACCAAGCGCAACGGGACCACCGAACTGGTGGATCTGAACAAGATCGTGCGCGCGGTGCAGCGTTCCTCCGAAGGCCTGCACGCCGTCGATCCGATGCGCGTGGCCACCCGCACCATTTCCGGCCTGTACAACGGCGCCACCACCCGCGAGCTGGACGAACTGTCCATCCGCACCGCCGCCCTGCTGATCGGTGAAGAGCCCGAGTACGGCCGCCTGGCCGCGCGCCTGCTGGCCAACTACATCGCCAAGGAAGTCTCGGGCCAGGAAATCTACGCCTTCTCGCAGTCGGTCAGCCGTGGCCATGAAGTCGGCCTGATCAACGACCGCCTGCTGAACTTCGTGCAGACCAACGCACGCAAGCTCAACGACGCCATCGACGGCGCGCTGGACCTGAACTTCGATTACTTCGGCCTGCGTACCCTGTACGACCGCTACCTGCTGCGTCACCCGCACACCCGCAAGGTGATCGAGACCCCGCAGCAGTTCTTCCTGCGCATCGCCAGTGCGCTGAGCGAGGACGTGTCCGAGACCCTGGCGCTGTACAAGCGCATGGGCAACCTGGACTACCTGCCGTCCAGCCCGACCCTGTTCAACTCCGGCACCACCCACGAGCAGCTGTCCTCGTGCTTCCTGCTGGACTCGCCGCAGGACTCGCTGGAGTCGATCTATTCCAAGTACGGCGACATCGCCCAGCTGTCGAAGTTCTCCGGTGGCATCGGCGTCAGCTACACCCGCGTGCGTTCGCGTGGTTCGCTGATCAAGTCGACCAACGGCCACTCCAACGGCATCGTGCCGTGGCTGAAGACCATGGATTCGTCGGTGGCCGCGGTGAACCAGGGCGGCAAGCGCAAGGGCGCGGCCTGCGTGTACCTGGAAACCTGGCACGCCGACGTCGAGGACTTCCTCGAGCTGCGTGACAACACCGGTGACGAAGCCCGCCGTGCGCACAACCTGAACCTGGCCAACTGGGTGCCGGACCTGTTCATGAAGCGCGTCGAGGCCGACCAGGAATGGTCGCTGTTCGATCCGCGCGTGGTGCCGGAGTTCACCGACCTGTTCGGCGAAGCCTTCGAAGCGGCCTACCTGCAGGCCGAAGCGCAGGGCAAGGCCAACCGCACCATCTCCGCGCGCAAGCTGTACGCCCGCATGATGCGTACGCTGGCCGAGACCGGCAACGGCTGGATGACCTTCAAGGACAAGTGCAACCGCGCCAGCAACCAGACCCTGCGTCCGGGCAACGTGATCCACCTGTCCAACCTGTGCACCGAAATCCTGGAAGTCACTTCCAACGATGAGACCGCCGTGTGCAACCTGGGTTCGATCAACCTGGGCAACCACTTCGACGAGCACAACGAGTTCGACTTCGAGAAGCTGGCCGAGACCGTGCGCCTGGCCGTGCGCCAGCTCGACCGCGTCATCGACCTGAACTTCTACCCGATCGAAACCGCCCGCCGCGCCAACCTGCGCTGGCGTCCGGTCGGCCTGGGCTGCATGGGCCTGCAGGACGTGTTCTTCCGCAAGCGCCTGCCGTTCGACAGCGCCGAAGCCCGCGCCCTGTCTAAGAAGATCGCCGAAGCGATCTACTTCCACGCGCTGGAAACCTCCTGCGAGCTGGCCCAGGAACGTGGCAAGCACCCGTCGTTCAACGACACCCGTGCCGCCAGCGGCGAACTGCAGTTCGACGCCTGGAACGTGGTGCCGGAAGACACCGCACGCTGGGATGCCCTGCGTGAGCGCATCAAGGAACACGGCCTGCGCAACTCGCTGATGATCGCGATCGCGCCGACCGCGACCATTGCCTCGATCGCCGGCTGCTACGAGTGCGTCGAGCCGCAGGTGTCCAACCTGTTCAAGCGCGAAACCCTGTCCGGTGACTTCCTGCAGGTCAACCGCTACCTGGTGAACGAGCTGAAGAAGCTGGGCCTGTGGACCGCCGACATGCGCGATGCCATTAAGCTGGCCGAAGGCTCCATCGCCGGCGTGGCGCAGATTCCGGAAACGCTGCGCGAGGTCTACCGCACTGCGTGGGAACTGCCGATGCGTTCGCTGATCGACATGGCCGCCGAGCGTGGCGCCTTCATCGACCAGTCGGCCTCGCTCAACCTGTTCATGGAAAGCCCGAACATCGGCGCGATGTCCTCCATGTACATGTACGCCTGGAAGCAGGGCATCAAGACCACCTACTACCTGCGTTCGCGCCCGGCCACCAAGATCGCCAAGACCACGGTGAGCAGCGCGGCCCCGGCCAAGGTGTTCAGCCCGGACGAAGCCATCGCCTGCTCGCTGGAAAACCCGGAAGCCTGCGAGGCCTGCCAATAAAAGCGGCCGTGCCGGCCTTTGGCCGGCACACCCCTTTGTAGAGTCGAGCCATGCTCGACTGCAGAAAACACCAAGGTAGCGCCGGGCCATGCCCGGCGTTTTGACCCGAGAAGACAAGGAAACACCCATGGCCGACAAGCCCAAGCAGATGCTGCTCGATCCCGGTTTTGAACTGACCCTGCGCCCGATGCGCTACCCGCAGTTCTATGACATGTACCGGAACGCGATCAAGAACACCTGGACGGTGGAAGAGATCAACTTCCAGATCGACATCACCGACCTGCACAGCAAGATGTCGCCGGGTGAGCGCCACCTGATCCACCGCCTGGTCGCGTTCTTCGCCACCGGCGATTCGATCGTGTCCAACAACCTGGTGCTGAACCTGTACCAGCACCTCAATGCGCCGGAAGCGCGCATGTACCTGTCGCGCCAGCTGTATGAAGAAGCGCTGCACGTGCAGTTCTACCTGACCCTGCTCGACAACTACCTGCCGGACCCGGAAGAGCGCGTCAAAGCCTTCGCCGCGGTGGAGAACATCGACTCGATCAAGAAGAAGGCCGATTTCTGCTTCAAGTGGATCGATTCGATCCAGGACCTGAAGCGCATCGAGACCCGCGCCGAGCGCCGCCAGTTCCTGCTCAACCAGATCTGCTTCGCTGCGTGCATCGAAGGCCTGTTCTTCTTCGCCGCCTTCGCCTACGTGTACTACTTCCGTTCGCGCGGCCTGCTGCCGGGCCTGGCCTCGGGCACCAACTGGGTGTTCCGCGACGAGAGCGCGCACATGGAATTCGCGTTCGAGTCGGTGCGCGTGGTGCGCGAGGAAGAGCCGGACCTGTTCGACGATGAAATGAAGCAGCAGGTCTATGACATGCTGGCCGAAGCCATCGAGTGCGAAGTGCAGTTCGCCGAGGACGTGCTGTCCGGCGGCGTGGCCGGCATTTCGACCCGCGACATGCGCCAGTACCTGCAGCACTGCGCCGACCAGCACTTCGCCAAGCTGGGCATGGAAAAGAAGTACAACGTGCGCAACCCGCTGCCGTTCATGGAACTGCAGGACGTGCAGGAGCTGACCAACTTCTTCGAACGCCGCGTCTCGGCCTACCAGGTCGGCGTGCAGGGCGAAGTCGCCTTCGACATGAACTTCTGATCGAACCGGTCAGGCCTGTCGCAACCAAAAGCCCCGGCCAACGCCGGGGTTTTTTGTGGTCGTTACGCTCGCCGCTCTTCGTAGAGTCGAGCTTGCTCGACTGCTGTTCGCTAGGATCAGTCGAGCAAGCTCGACTCTACATTCAGCGCCGCCCTTCCACCGCCATACGCACCGCCAGCCCCGCCAGCACCGTGCCCATCAGCCAGCGCTGCACCGCCTGCCAGGTCGGGCGCGCGGCCAGGAAGCCGGCGATGCTGCCGGCCATCACCGCGATCACCGCGTTGACGCTGACGCTGACCGCGATCTGGGTGAAGCCCAGCACCAGTGACTGCACCAGCACGCTGCCATGCCCTTCCGGGTGCAGGAACTGCGGCAGCAGGGACAGGTACATCACCGCGATCTTCGGGTTCAGCAGGTTGGTCAGAAAGCCCATCGCGAACAGCCTGCGTGGGCCGTCCGGCGGCAGGTCGCGCACCGCGAATGGCGAGCGGCCGCCCGGCTTGAGCGCCTGCCAGGCCAGGTACAGCAGGTACAGCGCGCCCCCGATGCGCAGCGCGTCATAGGCCAGCGGCACGGTCATCAGCAGGGCGGTGATGCCCAGCGCTGCGCACAGCATGTAGAACACGAAACCCAGCGCCACCCCGCCCAGCGAGATCAGGCCGGCGCGTCGACCCTGGCAGATCGAGCGCGAGACCAGGTAGATCATGTTCGGGCCGGGCGTGAGCACCATGCCCAGCGAGATGAGGGCGAAGGCCAGCAGATCGGAGGTCGCAGGCATGGGCGGTCCTGGCAGGGGGCGTGGCGCAGTGTAGCGCCGCCTGCACGGGGCCTGGCTTAAAATCGCGGCACCCCACAGCGAAGCACCGCCATGACCCCGATCCCCGAGACCGTGCCGCCCACCGAAGTGCGCATGGCCGAAATCGTCTTCCCCAACCACACCAACCATCTGGGCACCCTGTTCGGTGGCCAGGCGCTGGCGTGGATGGACAAGGCCGCCTTCCTGGCCGCCGCCCGCTACTCGCGCCGCACCGTGGTGACCGCGCGCAGCGACCAGGTCGATTTCAAGCTGCCGATCCGCATCGGCCAGATGGTGGAGACCATCGGCCGCATCGTCGAAGTCGGCCGCAGCTCGATGAAGGTCGAGGTCGAACTGGTGGCCGAAGACCTGCACAGCGGCGAGCGCAAGCTGTGCACGCGCGGCCACTTCGTGATGATCGCGCTGGACGAGGAAGGCCACCCGATCGCGGTGCCGCCGCTGCCGGTGGCCTGAGCCTGCCGGCTGAACCGGCGCTTGCGGGGGCGCGTGCGCGCCCCCATCTAGCAGCCATGACCCCGCCGCTGACCGACTTCATCGACCGCGCCCAGCGCCTGTTCGTGCTGACCGGCGCCGGTTGCAGCACCGCCTCGGGCATTCCCGATTACCGCGATAGCGACGGCCAGTGGAAGCGCACGCCGCCGGTGACCTACCAGGCCTTCATGGACGAGGCGGCCACCCGCCAGCGCTACTGGGCACGCAGCCTGCTGGGCTGGCCGCGCTTCGGCCTGGCCCGGCCCAATGGCACCCACCAGGCACTGGCCGCGCTGGAAAGCCGCGGCAAGCTGCAGGTGCTGCTGACCCAGAACGTGGATGGCCTGCACCAGCGCGCCGGCAGCCAGAACGTGATCGACCTGCACGGACGGCTGGATCTGGTGCGCTGCATGGGCTGCGAGCGCCGCAGCGCCCGCGAGGAGTTCCAGCAGCGCCTGCGCGAGGCCAACCCCGGCTGGGATGCGCTGGAGGCCGGCATCGCACCCGATGGCGACGCCGACCTGGAAACGGATTTCTCCGCGTTCGTGGTGCCGGAGTGCCCGCACTGTGGCGGCCTGCTGAAGCCGGACGTGGTGTTCTTCGGCGAAAACGTGCCGCGCGAGCGCGTGGCTGCCGTGCACGAGCACCTGCAGCAGGCCGATGCGGTGCTGGTGGTGGGCTCGTCGCTGATGGTCTATTCCGGCTTCCGCTTCGTGCAGGCTGCGGCCAGGGCGGGGTTGCCGGTGGCGGCGCTGAACCGTGGCCGCACCCGCGCCGACGACCTGCTGCAGTTCAAGGACGAGCGCGATTGCGCCGAGGCGCTGGCGGCCGTTATCGAACTACCGCCTGGGTAGAGTCGACTGTCGCGCGCAGCGCGGGCCTTTCGATGGCGATTGGAAAGGCAGTCGACTGACAGTCGACTCTACCGACCTCCGCCACCGCGAAACAGCGATCCATCCAGACGGTTGATTCGCAGGCCGTGCGGCGGTGCAATACGTCCCCCCCCATCCGCCTGTCCCCCCGCACCCCCGTGACCCAGCTGTTTTCGCCGATCTCGTTCGGCCCCCTGACCCTGTCCAACCGCATCGTGATCGCGCCGATGTGCCAGTACTCCGCCGAAGATGGCCGCGCCAGCGACTGGCACGCCATGCACCTGGGCAACCTGGCGCAGTCCGGCGCCGGCCTGCTGATCCTGGAAGCCACCGCGGTCGAGCCGCGCGGTCGCATCAGCTGGGCCGACCTGGGCCTGTGGGATGACGGCACCGAGGCGGCGCTGGCGCAGGTGCTGACCAGCGTCCGCCGCTGGTCGCCGATGCCGCTGGGCATCCAGCTGGGCCATGCCGGCCGCAAGGCCTCGGTGAGGCGACCGTGGGACGGCGGTGGTCAGCTGCCGGCCGACGATGCACGTGGCTGGGCCACGGTGGCGCCGTCGCCGCTGCCGTTCCACGCCGCCGATCCGGCACCGCAGGAACTGGACGAGGCCGGCATCGCCGAGGTCATCGCCGCCTTTGCTGCCAGCGCGGTGCGCGCCGAGCGCCTCGGTTTCGAGCTGATCGAACTGCACGCCGCACACGGCTACCTGCTGCACCAGTTCCTGTCGCCGCTGAGCAACCGCCGCACCGATGGCTACGGCGGCTCGCTGCCGAACCGCCTGCGGCTGCTGGTGGAAGTATTCGACGCGGTGCGTGCGGCGGTCTCCGACAAGGTCGCCGTAGGCGTGCGCATCTCCGCCAGCGACTGGGTCGACGGCGGCTGGGACCTGGTGCAGAGCGAGGCGCTGGCGCAGGTGATGGACGCGCGTGGCTGCAACTTCCTGCACGTCTCCAGCGGCGGCCTCGACGAACGCCAGAAGATCACCGTCGGCCCGGGTTACCAGGTGCCGTTCGCAGCCGCTATCAAGGCCAAGGTGCGCATGCCGGTCATCGCGGTAGGCATGATCACCGAGCCCGAGCAGGCCGAATCGATCCTGCGCCATCGCCACGCCGATGCGGTGGCACTGGCGCGCGGCATCCTGTACGACCCGCGTTGGCCGTGGCATGCCGCCGCCGCGCTGCGCGACAGCGTGGAACCGGCACCGCAGTACCTGCGCTGCGAGCCGCGTGATGCGCGCGGCGTATTCAAGGCACGCTGAGGTTCACACCCGCCAGGCCGGCGCCATGCCGGCCTGCAGGTGCTCGAACAGCGCGCGGATCTTGGCGGTGAAGTCGCGGCGGTCGCTGACGCAGAAATAGACCTCCATCGGTTCCGGCCGCCACGCGCTGTCGGCGCCGAACACGGCCTGCAGGCGGCCGTCGCGCAGGTACGGCTCGGCCACGAACGCCGCCAGCCGGGTGATGCCTGCACCCGCGGCAGCCAGCTCGGCCAGCGCATCGATGTCATCGCAGACCATGCTCGGCGGCAACGCCGCGTCCACGCGCTGGCCGTCTTTCAGCAGGCCCCAGCGCAGCGGCCGGCCGTCGGTGGGGAAGCGATGCAGCAGCCCGCGATGGCTGCCCAGTTCCGAGGGTTGCTGCGGCGTGCCGTGTGCCTTCAGGTAGGCCGGCGCGGCGCAGAACACGAACGGCACGCGCGCCAGCTGCCGCGCGACCACGCCATCTTCCAGCTGCGCACCGATGCGGATGCTGGCATCCACCGCTTCCGGCCCATGCTGCACGGCGCGGTCACTCAGGCGCAGTTCCAGCTGCAGTTGCGGGTAGCGTTGCTGCAGCGAGGGCAGCAACGGCGCAAGTACGTGGCGGCCGAACGCGCTGCTGCTGGCGATGCGCAGGGGCCCGGCCGGTTCGATGTCACCGGCGGTGACCATCGCCTGCGCGCGCGCCAGGTCGGCTTCGATATGGCGTACCTGCGCCAGGTACAGCGCGCCGGCCTCGCTGAGCGCCAGCTGGCGCGTGCTTCGGTTCAGCAGCCGTACGCCCAGATGCGCCTCCAGCCGGTTGATGTTCTGGCCGACGGCGGTGGCGCTGATGCCAAGCGTGCGGGCCGCAGCGGCAATGCTGCCGGTCTCTGCGGTGCGGGTGAAGCTGCGGATCAGTTGCAACAGGTTCATGACCGACCAGCTTGCCATGCGGAAGCCCAAGTATCGCTTGGGACTGAACCAAGCCGTTCGGTTGCAACGGTGACCATCGATCCGTCGGGCCGGGCGCTGCCCTACACTCGGGCGATGCGCCCCGATTCCATCCTCACTCTGTCCTGCCCCGACCGTACCGGCATCGTCTACCGCGTGTCCGGCCTGTTGTTCGACCACGGCTGCAACATCCTCGACGCCCAGCAGTTCGGCGATGAGGAAAGCGGCCGCTTCTTCCTGCGCGTGCACTTCGACCGCGACGCCAGCCTGCCGCTGGACACCGTGCATGCCGCGATGGCCGCGTTGGCCGCCGACTACGGCATGGACTGGCAGCTGCACGATGGCCGTCGCCGCGCGCGCCTGCTGGTGCTGGTCAGCAAGCAGGGGCACTGCCTCAACGATCTGCTGTTCCGCGCCCACAGCGGGCAGTTGAAAGTGGATATCGCCGCGGTGGCGTCCAACCACGCCGACTTCGCGCCGCTGGCCGCGTCCTACCAGGTACCGTTCCACCACCTGCCGGTGAACGCGGACACGCGTGCAGTGCAGGAACAGCAGATCATCGATCTGGTCGAGCGCGAACGCATCGACCTGGTGGTGCTGGCGCGCTACATGCAGATTCTCTCGCCCACGCTGTGCCGCGCCCTGGCTGGCCGCGCGATCAACATCCACCACAGCTTCCTGCCCAGCTTCAAGGGTGCGCAGCCGTATCACCAGGCGCACGCGCGCGGGGTCAAGATCATCGGCGCCACCGCGCACTACGTCACCGAGGATCTGGACGAAGGCCCGATCATCGAACAGGACGTCGCGCGCGTGGACCATGCCATGGCACCGCGCGAGCTGGTGCGGCTGGGCAGTGATACCGAATCGCTGGTATTGGCGCGTGCCGTGCGCCGGCATGTCGAGCACCGCATCCTGCTCAACGGGCATCGCACGGTGGTGTTCCGGTAACCAACCATCCCGCGTCCACCGGGCATGGCCCGGCGCTACCTCGGGTGCTATCCGGTAGTGCCGGCCGCTGGCCGGCAACTGCAGGGATTCCGGGATTGCCGGCCAGCGGCCGGCACTACCGTTGTCGGTCAGGCGACCGCGATCCCGGCCTTGCCCAGCGCCTCGCGCACCATCGCGTCGTTGGCCTCGGTCACCGGCTTGGTCAACTCCCACAGGAACTTCACCTTGAAGCCGGACTTCACCGCATCCTGCGCGCTCCACAGCACGCAGTAGTCGCGGGCCAGGCCGCACACGTGCACTTCGCGGATGCGGCGCTCGTGCAGCCAGCCGGCCAGGCCGGTTGGCGGTCGTTCGCCGTCAGGGCCGTGGTTCTCGCGGAAGGCGCTGTACGAATCCACCTGTTGCCGCGTGCCCTTGCGCAGGATCAGGTCAGCTACCGACCAGTCCACACCCGGGTGCAGGGCGGCACCGGCGCTGCCCTGCACGCAGTGGTCAGGCCACAGGGTCTGCGGCTGTGCGTGCAGCAGGATGGTCTCGAACGGGCGCTTGCCGGGATGCTGGCTGGCGAACGAGGCGTGGTCGGCCGGGTGCCAGTCCTGGGTGGCCACCACCGTGCGGTAGTGGCGCTGCGCCAGCAGCGCGGCAATCGGTGCCACCAGCGCATCGCCCTGCTCGCAGGCCAGCGCGCCACCCGGCATGAAGTCCGGCTGCAGGTCGATCACCAGCAGGGCGACATCGGTGGGCAGGGCGGTCATGGCAGGTCCGGCACAACGGAAGGGGCGACCAGCGTGGCCGCCCCTTGCCCACACGTCAATCGCCCTGCGGCGTCTCAGCGTCCTGCCCGTAGTACAGCAGGCCGATCTTGATCCGCTCGCGGCCGTTCTCGCGGCGGTGGCGGTTGGCATCGCGCAGCGAGTACACGCAGCCGCAGTATTCCTGCTGGTAGAACTGCTCGCGCTTGCTGATCTCGATCATGCGGCTGGCACCGCCGCCCTTGCGCCAGTTGTAATCCCAGTACTGCAGGCCTTCATAGCGCGAGGCGGCGCGGATGCCGCAGTCGTTGATCTGCGCCATGTTCTTCCAGCGCGAGATGCCCAGCGACGAACTGATGGTGTCGTAGCCATGTTCATGCGCGTACAGCGCGGTGCGCTCGAAACGCATGTCGAAGCACATCGTGCAGCGGATGCCGCGCTCGGGCTCGTTCTCCATGCCGCGCGCGCGGCTGAACCAGTTGTCGGTGTCGTAGTCGCAGTCGATGAAGGGGATGTCGTGCTGCTCGGCGAAGCGGATGTTCTCCTGCTTGCGCAGCTCGTATTCCTTCACCGGATGGATGTTGGGGTTGTAGAAGAAGATCGCGTAGTCGATCCCGGAGGCGGTGATCGCCTCCATCACTTCGCCGGAGCAGGGCGCGCAGCACGAGTGCAGCAGCAGGCGCTTGCCGTCGGCCGGCAGGGTCAGGGTGGGGCGTTGGAGCTCGGTCATCGTCAGGTACCGCATGGACCGCCGGCAACGGCGGTGGCCCATGCATCAGCGCGTGGGAAGCGGATCTGGGCAGCTACCGGGGAAAGGACGCGCGCGGCCGCGCCGCCTGCACGCGCAGGACAACGACGGCCCCGGCACCCTCCCCGCGGAGAGTCCAGGTCGAGTCAGGGGACGGTCGTGTCCCCCGGCCGGGGCCGGTATTCGGGCTGATGGACACGGGCCGCAGCCCACCTACTACCCGCCGCTTCCCAGGCGCGAGCCCAGTGCTGTTGGCAGGATTCGTTTCCATTCACCGCTGCGGGGCAGCTCCGGAATGGGCGCGCCAGGCGCCTTCACCGGATTCCCGTTTAAATCCCTGCCGCCATACAGGCCACGGCAGGGATACCTTCGGCGTGTGCACGGTGGACCCGTTGGCCGCGATGGTCAAGGGCCCAGGGCCGTGCAGTGCTGTGGCCCACTTCTCAGGCTGTGAGAGCGCCTCTTGCCATACTGGACACCGGCAGACGGGAGGTGGTTCGTGGCGGACAAGTACTGCGATCTGGTCATGAAGGGCGGTATCACCAGCGGCATCGTGTACCCCAATGCGGTACTGGCGCTGGCCCGCGAGTATCGGTTCAAGAGCATTGGCGGCACCTCGGCCGGCGCCATCGCCGCCGCGGTGGCGGCCGCGGCGGCGTGTGGCGACCGCCGCCAGCAGGCGGGCGAACACCTGCCCGGCGACGCCGGTTATGGCGGGCTGTCGGCAGTGTCGGCCCAGCTGTCGCGGCGCGGCTTCATCTACAGCCTGTTCCAGCCGGCGCGGGGGGCACGCGCGGCCTACCGGCTGCTGGTGGTGCTGACCGGCAGCGCCCGCCTGCCGCACAAGCTGCTGTGCCTGGCGGTGGCCGTATTCGAGATCGCGCCGCTGGAGGTGCTGGTGTCGCTGGCGCTGCTGCTCGGCCTGGGCTGGTGGGGCGGCGGCTGGAGCGGGGTGGCGGCCACCCTGCTGCCGTCGCTGCTGTGTGCCTACGGGGCCGGCGTGGCCGGTGCCGCGCTGCGGGTGGCGCGGGTGGCACGGCGCAACCTGCTGGGCCTGTGCAGCGGACTCGGCCGCGATGCGCGCAAGCCCGCCCTCACCGAGTGGCTGCACGCGTGCCTGCAGCAGCTGTCGGGCAAGCCGCTGGATGCTCCGTTGACCTTCGCCGATCTGCACGACGCGCCGCGCTACCCCGGCGAGCCGGCCAGCCCGCATGCGATCAGCCTGCAGATGATCACCACCTGCGTGTCGCACAACGAGCCACGCACGCTGCCGCTGGGCGGCGCGCAGTTCTGGTTCCTGCGCGAGGAGTTCGAGCAGCTGTTCCCGGCCAGCGTGGTGCAGTGGCTGGTACAGCAGGCCGGCCCGCCGCTGGAGGTGGAGGGGCGCCAGTACTACCACCTGCCGCAGGGCCCGCAGCTGCCGGTGCTGGTGGCCACGCGGATGAGCCTGAGTTTCCCGCTGCTGATCAGCGCGGTACCGCTGCATGAGCCCTCGCGCCGCGAACGCCGCTGCGAACCGACCGCACCGGCGGCCGATGCGGAGCACAACGTGGCCGACAGCATGGAAGGGCTCACCAGCGCCGGGCAGACCTGCGGTCCGGTCATCACCGCCTTCCGCATCTGCTGGTTCTCCGATGGCGGCATCAGCAGCAACTTCCCGATCCACCTGTTCGATGCGGCGTTGCCACGCTGGCCGACCTTCGCCATCAACCTGGTCTATCCGCAGCATGCCGAGGATGTGAGCCATGGCAGCAGCGGCCGCCAGGCGCTGGAGCATGCGGTGTTCCTGCCCACCGAGAACCGCCACGGCTGGCAGCGCACCTACCAGTCGATCGCCACGCCGCTGGCGGCGGCCGAACTGGGCCGCTTCCTGTTCGCGGTGGTGGCAACCATGCAGAACTGGCGCGACCTGCTGCAGGCGCGCGCACCGGGCTACCGCGATCGCATCGTGCACGTCAGCCTGCAGGGCGACGAGGGTGGCATGAACCTGGACATGCCGCAGGAGGTGCTCACCCGCATCGCCGACAAGGGCAGCCTGGCCGGTGCACGCTTCTGTTCGTTCTCGTTCGACAACCACTACTGGATCCGCTGGCGCAACCTAGCCTCGGCCTACCAGCGCTACACGCTGGAAGTGGCGCGCACCGATGACCCGGCGCAGCAGGTGGTGGCCTACCGCGCGGCCTATTCGATGGTCGCCAGTGGCCAGCCGGCACCGCCGTCGTACAAGCTGGGCTCGGAAGACAAGCGGCAGGCTTCGCAGCAGCTGTGGGGCTTGATGGTGGAACAGGGCCGCAGCTGGGACGACCTCGGCCCCGACCTTACCGACGGCGCACCGCGCCCGCTGCCACAGATGAAGGTGACGCCGATCTATTGATCTCCGCCGCAGCCGATTGAACGGTTCTGGTGGGTGCCGACCTTGGTCGGCACGATCTGGCCCCTGCGGTGCCTCAACGCCACGCCTCCACCACCGCATCACCCTGCAACGGCGCATACAACGGCAGCGCCAGTTCCTGCTTCACCCATCCCGGATTGAGCGTACGCAGGCCAGCCAGGTATTCGCGGGCGAGCGCGGTGTCGCCCTGGCGCATGGCCAGCCGTGCGGCACGCGCCCAGGTGCGGTCCCAGCCGTGCGCCAGTGACAACGCGGTGGCCAGCGCCGCACGTGCAGCGGCCACATCGCCCTTTTCCCAGCGTTGCTCGGCACGGATGATGGCGTCGTTGGACAGTCGCATGTCGTACAGCTCGCGGAGCCTTGCCACGGCGCGCGGATCGGCATCCACGCGCAGATCGGTGTCCTGCCAGTCACCGCCGGGCGTGCGTACCAGCAGCGCCGCCGACCACTGCCCGCTGCGCTGACCGCCCGCGGCCTGACCGGCTTCCAGCGCCGCCAGCAGGCGCGCTGCCAACGCACCGCGTGATTCTTCGAAGCTGCGTTGCATGGCCGCCAGCACCTCGGGCCCGGCCAAGCCATTGCCCTGAACACTCAGCATGCCCTCACCCTGCGCGCCAGCCCACGCTGCCTGCTGCGCGGTGGCGCCCGTGTACTGGGCATTGCCACCACGCGCGCTGACCAGTCCCACCTGGCGCTCGGCAAGCGTGGTGCCATCGAAATCGCCGTCTTCATTCAGCAGCTGCTTGAGCACCTGCGCAGGCGTGCGGCCCTTGCCGAGCAGCGTCAGGCCCTTTGAGCCGTAGGTTGGATTGGTCTCGAACTGGCTGGCAACGGCCCCCACCCTGGCCTGCGCCCACGGCACGCCCACGCCACCGACTGCCAGATTGTGCGTAGCCACCGCCACGCCGCAGTCACCGGCCTCGTTGCAGGCCACGATGGAAAAGGTCGCCCATGCCGGCGCAGCAAAGGCAGCGAGCAGCAGAGCCACACAGGAACGCAACAGGGGCATGGTCATCTCCAGGGATGGGCATCCCGATTGGGATGCAGCCTACGCACGAATGGTTTAGTAGATCCACGCCATGCGTGGATCTACCGTGTCGACCAAGGTCGACACCCACCAGGAGCAGGTCATGCCATCCAGACAGATCGCAGAGAACTGTCGAAGGCGGGGTGGGTCCGGTGGCGGGGGTGTCCGCGGCATGGATGCCGCGGCCAAGCCCCCAAGGACGGGTTTACGGCGTCCCCCGCCACCGGACCCACCCCGCCATCCCACGGAATGCAAGCTTTTGCCGTTGCAGTTGCTTCGGCCTCGGCCTCGGCAGGTGCAGGGCGCAGCCCTGCCGAATAACCCTACCTTCCCGGCAACTGCGCGAACGCGCGCTGCATGCAGTCCTCGCGCGGGCACACCCGGCACCCCGGGCCGATCGACACCGAGTTGCCCGGGCTCTGCACATCCAGCCCCAGCGAATACACCAGCCGCTCGGCATGCTGCAGGTCGCAGCCCAGCGCCACCGCGAACGTCTTGCGCGGCTGGCCATGGCCCACCGGCCCGCTGCTGACCTGGCGTGCCAGCCAGAAATGGCGCCGGCCATCGGGCATGCGCGCGGTCTGGGTGAGGATGCGCCCCGGCTGGTTGAACGCCTCGTAGACGATCCACAGCGGGCAGGAACCGCCCACCTGAGAGAAATGGAAATCGGTAGCCGAATGCCGCTTGGACACATTGCCCGCACGGTCCACCCGGATGAAGAAGAACGGCAAGCCGGGCGCACTGCGCCGCGCCAGCGTGCTCAAGCGATGGCACACCGCCTCGAAGCCTACGCCGAACTGGTGCGCCAGCAGTTCGATGTCGTAGCTGCTGGCCTCGGCCGCACGCAGGAAGCGCATGTACGGCATCACCAGCGCACCGGCGAAGTAATTCGACAAACCAATCCGCGCCTGCGCGATGCGCGCTTCGTCGTGGAAGCCCGCGCGCGCGATCACCGCATCGATCTGCGGCAGGTAACCGTGCAGTGCCAGCTCGGCGGCCATCTGGAACGCCTGCTGCCCCGGCTCCAGGTAATCCGGCAGCCACAACCGGCGCGCCCCGGCATCGAACTGGCGCTTCTCGCGCCCGGCCTGCAACGCGGCCACTTCCACCAGCACGCCGTGGCGATCGGCCAGCAGCTGGCGCAGGCGCGGCGCCACGTGCCCGGGTGACAGCCCCCACTCGGCGAACAGCCGCTCGGCCAGTTCGTCCAGCTCGGGGATGTGGTTGTGCATGCGGTTGAAGAACTCGCGCACCTGGTCGCCGGCGGGCAGGGTGCTGCCGGCCTCGGGCTCGCCCAGCTGGAACTCCAGCGCGGCGGCATGCTCGCGCAGGGCCAGGTGGCGGCGGTGCAGGTCCAGCAGCGCGCGGCTGACCTGCGGCAGGTTGCCGGCCAGGGCCCGCAGCTCGGTCGCGCTCACCTCGGCCAGGCCCAGGTCGCGCAGGGTTTCGCCCAGCGCTTCCTGCAGCGCGGCGGGCTCATCGTCGTCGAACAGCGCGGAAACGTCGCCCAGTACCTCGCCCAGCTTTTTCTGTACGGCCGGGGTCAGCGGGCGCTTGTTGCGCTCGATCTGGTTCAGGTAGCTGGCCGACAGCCCCAGCGCCCGTGCCAGGTCTACCTGGCTGTAGCCGCGCTGTTCACGCAGGCGCAGCAGGCGCAGGCCGAGTTGTCGCTGAGGGGCTGAATAATTCACAGAATTAACATGAATCGTCTGGCGTGTTGGCCAGATTAAGCGGATTCAGCCCGGAAATCGAGGTGGGTGCTGTGAATAATGCCAAGCATCTTTCGCACCCCGTGGGATTGTCGTCATGACTGTTGCAGCGCCCCGTATCCGCATGCTGATCGATGGCCAGTTCGTTGAATCGGCCACCTCCCACTGGCAGGACGTGATCAATCCGGCCACCCAGGACGTGCTGGCCCAGGTGCCGTTCGCCACCACCGGTGAAGTGGACGCGGCCGTGGCCGCCGCCAAGGAAGCCTTCAAGACCTGGCGCAAGACCCCGATCGGCACCCGCGCGCGCATCTTCCTGAAGTACCAGCAGCTGATCCGCGAGAACATGAGCGAGCTGGCCCACATCCTCACCGCCGAACAGGGCAAGACCCTGCCCGACGCCGAAGGCGATGTGTTCCGTGGCCTGGAAGTGGTCGAGCATGCCGCTGCCATCGGCAACCTGCAGCTGGGCGAACTGGCCAACAACGTGGCCAATGGCGTGGACACCTACACGATCATGCAGCCGCTGGGCGTGTGCGCCGGCATCACCCCGTTCAACTTCCCGGCGATGATCCCGCTGTGGATGTTCCCGATGGCGATTGCAACGGGCAACACCTTCATCCTCAAGCCGTCCGAGCAGGACCCGATGGTGACCATGCGCCTGGTCGAGCTTGCGCTGGAAGCGGGCATTCCGAAGGGCGTGCTGAACGTCGTCCACGGCGGCGAGGAAGTGGTCAACGCGATCTGCGACCACCCGGACATCAAGGCCGTGTCGTTCGTCGGTTCCACCCGCGTCGGCACCCACGTCTACAACCGCGCCTCGCTGGCCGGCAAGCGCGTGCAGTGCATGATGGGCGCCAAGAACCACGCCGTGGTGCTGCCGGACGCCAACAAGGAACAGACCCTCAATGCGATGGTCGGCGCCGCCTTCGGTGCCGCCGGCCAGCGTTGCATGGCCGCCTCCACCCTGGTGCTGGTCGGTGAGGCCCGCGGCTGGGTGCAGGATCTGGTCACCAAGGCCCAGACCCTGAAGGTCAGCGGCGGCACCGTGTCCGGCACCGATGTCGGCCCGGTCATTTCCTGCAGCGCCCGCGAGCGCGTGGAAGGCCTGATCGCCTCGGGCGTGGAGCAGGGCGCCAAGCTGGTGCTCGACGGCCGCAACCCGCAGGTGGATGGCTTCGAGAAGGGCAACTTCGTCGGCCCGACCATCTTTGCCGGTGTCACCACCGACATGCGCATCTACCAGGAAGAAATCTTCGGGCCGGTGCTGGTCATCCTCGAAGCGGAAACGCTGGAAGAGGCCATCGCCATGGTCAACAGCAACCCGAACGGCAACGGCACCGCCCTGTTCACCCAGTCCGGCGCCGCCGCGCGCAGGTTCCAGGAAGACATCGACGTCGGCCAGGTCGGCATCAACGTGCCGATCCCGGTGCCGGTGCCGCTGTTCTCGTTCACTGGTTCGCGCGCCTCCAAGCTGGGCGACCTGGGCCCGTACGGCAAGCAGGTGGTGCTGTTCTACACCCAGACCAAGACGGTCACCGCGCGCTGGTTCGATGACGAAACGCTGAGCCATGGCGTCAACACCACGATCAGCCTGAAGTAACCGCAGGAGCAGCCATGAGCCACTCGATGACGACGGAACTGGAAGAAGCGCAGCAGGCGTACCGCGAGGCGGCGCGCGACTTCGCACAGGCCGAACTGGCGCCGCACGCCGCGCGATGGGATGCGGAGGGCATCTTTCCGCGCGAGGCGATCGCCAAGGCCGGTGAACTGGGCTTCTGCGGTCTGTACATGGACCCGGAAGTGGGCGGCAGCGGCCTGAGCCGCCTGGACGCCGCCGTCGTCATCGAGGAGCTCGCCAACGTCGATCCGTCGACCGCGGCGTACATCAGCATCCACAACATGGCCTCGTGGATGGTGTCCAAGTGGGGCCAGCCGGCACTGCGCGATGCGTGGGGCCCGGATCTGGCCGCCGGCCTCAAGCTGGCCTCCTACTGCCTGACCGAACCGGGTGCCGGTTCCGATGCGGCCTCGCTGAAGACCACCGCCGTGCGCGATGGCGACCACTTCGTGCTGAACGGCTCCAAGGCCTTCATCTCCGGCGCCGGTGCCACCGAGCTGCTGGTGGTGATGGCGCGTACCGGCGGTGCCGGTGCCGGTGGTGTCAGTGCGATTGCGGTGCCGGCCGACCTGCCGGGCGTCAGCTTCGGCCGCAAGGAAGAGAAGATGGGCTGGAACAGCCAGCCCACCCGTGGCATCACCTTCGAAAACGTCCGCGTGCCGGTCAGCCACCTTCTGGGAGAGGAAGGCGGCGGCTTCAAGCTGGCGATGAAGGGGCTGGACGGCGGCCGCATCAACATCGCCGCCTGCTCGCTGGGCGCTGCGCAGGGCGCGCTGGATGCCGCACGCCGCTACATGGGCGAGCGCCGCCAGTTCGGCAAGGCGCTGGCCGAGTTCCAGGCGCTGCAGTTCAAGCTGGCCGACATGGCCATCGAACTGGTCGCCGCACGGCAGATGGTGCACACCGCCGCGCGCAAGCTCGATGCCGGTGCCGGCGATGCCAACGTGTGGTGCGCGATGGCCAAGCGTTTCGCCACCGATGCCGGTTTCAACGTCTGCAACGAAGCGCTGCAGATCCACGGTGGCTACGGCTACATCCGCGAATACCCGATCGAGCGCCTGCTGCGTGACTGCCGCGTGCACCAGATCCTGGAAGGCACCAACGAGATCATGCGGGTGATCGTTGCCCGTCACCTGCTCAACACCGAAGAGGAACTGCGATGAAGGATTGGCGTACCCAGGAGCACGTGGGCCTGAAGGTCGAGGTGGATGGCCACACCGCCGTGGTCACCCTGCACAACCCGCCCGCGCATACCTGGACCGTACACAGCCTGTCGGCGCTGCGCGACCTGGTGGGCGCGCTCAACGCGGACCGCGAGATCTACGCGCTGGTGATCACCGGTGACGGCGAGAAGTTCTTCTCCGCCGGCGCCGACCTCAACCAGTTCGCCTCGGGCGACAAGGCCGCCGCTCGCGAAGCCGCACGCCGTTTCGGTGAAGCCTTCGAAGCGCTGTCCGGGTTCCGTGGCGTGTCGATCGCCGCGATCAACGGCTACGCCATGGGTGGCGGCCTGGAATGCGCGCTGGCCTGCGACCTGCGCATCATCGAAGAGCACGCCCAGGTCGCGCTGCCGGAGGCCACCGTCGGCCTGCTGCCATGCGCCGGTGGCACCCAGAACCTGCCGCGCCTGGTCGGCGAGGGCTGGGCCAAGCGCATGATCCTGCTGGGCGAGCGCATCAACGCCGAGACCGCACTGCGCATTGGCCTGGCCGAAGAAAGGGTCGGCAAGGGCGAGGCCAAGGCGCTGGCGCTGGAGTGGGCGAACAAGGCCGGCAAGCAGAGCCCGACCAGCATCGCCGCCTGCAAGACCCTGGTGCAGTCCACCCGCAGCGGCACCCATGCCTCGGCACTGGTGGCCGAGCGCGAAGCCTTCGTCGACCTGTTCGACACCGCCGACCAGGTCGAGGGCGTGACCGCGTTCCTGGAAAAGCGCGCCGCGCAGTGGAAGAACGCATGAGCACCGACACCGTTGCCGATGAAGCACCGGTGCTGTTCGAAGAGCGCGTGGCCGGCAACGGCACGCGCATCGGCATCGCCACGCTCAATGCGCCGCGTACGCTCAACGGTTTCTCGCTGCCGATGGCGCACCTGCTGCTGAAGCAGCTCAATGCCTGGGCCGACGACGACGGCATCGCCGTGGTGGTGCTGCAGGGCGCTGGCGAAAAGGCGTTCTGTGCCGGCGGTGACCTGCACAGCCTGTACAAGAGCATGGTCGCCTTCCGCGACGCTGGCCGCCGCGACATCCGCGAGAACGACTACGCCGCCGAGTTCTTCGACGTCGAGTACCGCGTCGACTACCTCATCCACACCTACGCCAAGCCGATCCTGTGCTGGGGCCATGGCATCGTGATGGGCGGCGGCATCGGCCTGATGTCCGGCGCCAGCCACCGCGTGGTCAGCGAGCGCTCCAAGCTGGCGTTCCCGGAAATCACCGTGGGCCTGTTCCCCGATGTGGGTGGCAGCTGGCTGCTGCCGCGCGTACCGGGCAAGGGTGGCCTGTTCCTGGCCCTGACCGGCGCGCTGCTGAATCCGGGCGATGCCATCTACGCCGGCCTGGCCGACGTGCACGTGGCCGAAGAACGCCGCAGCGCGGTGTTCGATGCGCTGCTGCAGGTGGCCTGGTCGGGCGATGCCGCGCACAACCACGAGCGCCTGAGCCAGCTGCTGCAATCGCATGCCAGCGACGCCGTTACCGGCCCGCTGCTGGCCCACGCGGCGCAGGTCGACGCGCTGTGCGAAGGCGATGACCTGTCCGCCATCATTGACCGGATCAGCAGCCTGCAGACCGACGATGCGTGGTTGCAGGCGGCACAGAAGACCCTCGCCGCCGGTGCACCCGGTTCGGCGCGGTTGGCGTTCGAACTGCAGCGGCGCAGCGCCGGCCAGGACCTGGCCAGCGTCTACCGGCTGGAATACATCACCGCGCTGCATTGCGCCGCCCACGGCGATTTTGCCGAAGGCATCCGCGCCCTGCTGATCGACAAGGACCGCAACCCGCAGTGGAAACCGGCCGCGCTGGCCGAAGCCACCACCACGTGGGCCGACACTTTCTTCGCTTCCCCCTGGGCCGATGCCGCGCATCCGCTGGCCGACCTGGGTACTCCCCTTGCTGAAAGGAGCCTTGCATGAGCCGCATTGCATTCATCGGGTTGGGCAACATGGGTGGCCCGATGGCCGCCAATCTGGTCAAGAACGGCCACAGCGTGCGCGTGTTCGATCTGGTCCCGGCCGCGGTGCAGGCCGCTGTCGATGCCGGCGCCAGCGCCGCGTCCACCGCGCGTGACACCCTGGCCGATGCCGAGGTGGTGATCTCGATGCTGCCGGCCAGCCGTCACGTCGAAGGCGTGTACCTGGGCGACGACGGCATCCTCGCCGCCATCCCGGCCGGTGCGCTGGTCATCGACTGCAGCACCATTGCCCCGGCCAGTGCCCGCAAGGTGTCTGAAGCCGCTGCCGCGCGTGGCCTGCAGATGATCGACGCGCCGGTGTCCGGCGGTACCGCCGGTGCCCAGGCCGGCACCCTGACCTTCATCGTCGGCGGCGAAGAGGACGCGCTGGAACGCGCGCGCCCGGTGCTGCAGGCGATGGGGAAGAACATCTTCCACGTTGGCGCCAGCGGTGCCGGCCAGGTCGCCAAGCTGTGCAACAACATGGCGCTGGGCGTGATCATGGCGGTCACCGGCGAAGCCATCGCCCTCGGCGTGGCGCATGGGCTGGACCCGAAGGTGCTGTCGCAGATGATGGCGGTCAGCACCGGCCGCAGCTGGGCCACCGAAGTGTGCAACCCGTGGCCGGGCGTGCTGGAAAATGCGCCGGCCTCGCGTGGCTACAGCGGCGGCTTCGGCAGCGACCTGATGCTGAAGGACATGGGCCTGGCGGTGGAAGCGGCGATGAGCGTCGGCGCCTCGATCCCGCTGGGCGAAGTGGCCCGCAACCTGTACTCGATGAATCACCAGGCCGGCCGCGGCAAGCTGGATTTCTCCAGCGTCGTGCAGCTCATTACGAGCGAGAAGTGACCTGATAGTGCCGGCCGCTGGCCGGCAACCTCATGCCCCCTAGGGGACAACGAAGGTGGGATGGGCGGATGCCCGGTTTCGACCGGCATCCGCCCATTTTTTTTCCTTGGCGTGGCTGGTGCCGGCCGCTTGCCGGCATCACCGCATCAGGCAACGATCAGCGTCACGTCGATGTTGCCGCGGGTGGCGTTGGAGTACGGGCAGACGATGTGCGCCTTCTGCACCAGTTCTTCCACCTGCTCGCGCGGCACGCCCGGCACGTTGATGGTCAGCTCGGCTTCGATGCCGAAACCGGTCGGGATCTGGCCGATGCCCACCTTGCCGGTGACGGTGGTGTCGGCCGGCAGCGCGACCTTGGCCTGGCCGGCCACGAACTTCAGCGCGCCCAGGAAGCAGGCCGAATAGCCGGCCGCGAACAGCTGCTCCGGGTTGGTGCCGGGGCCGCCGGCGCCGCCCAGCTCGCGCGGGGTCGACAGCTGGATGTCCAGCACGTTGTCGGAGGAGACGGAACGGCCTTCGCGGCCGCCGGTGGAGGTGGCCTGGGCGGTGTACAGAACCTTTTCGATGGACATCGGGATGCTCCTGGTCGGTGGGTGGTGTTGCGTTGGAGCCTACTTTGCCCGGTTTCCAAGGACGCTGGGTGACAGCTCGTCCGCAAAATTTGATCGATCGTCCTGCCGGCCTAGAGCGTCCACTCGCGGTCGGTGGTGAACATGATGGTCAGCCAGCGGTCCGGCGAGGCCTCGCCCAGCGCGTCGCCGATCTCGTCACGCAGCTGGTCCCATTCCACCAGCGGCCGTGGCGGGTCGTTTTCCGGCACCACGAAGAACAGCTCGATCTGCTCGCCACGGCCCACCTGTGCCACGTAGCTGCGGTGCTCGACGAAGCCATGCTTCGCCACGATCGCGCGGGCCACCGCATCCACGTGCGCCTGCAGTTCCGGCGGGGTGACCAGCAGGATGCCGGCCAGCGCCCGGCGCACGGTGCCCAGCGGCGCGATCATCACCAGCACGCAGACGAAGGCCAGGATGGCCGGGTCGATGTAAGGCCCGATCCAGGCCCACGTCGTGCCCTGCACCAGCACGCCACCGAGGAAGGCCACCATGTAGCAGGCCGACATGCTCGCCGCCACCACCCAGTTCTTTGCATCCAGCGCGATGAACTCCGATCCGATGCGGCGATTGGCGCGCAGCACGAACCAGCCCAATGCGCTCTCGGCCACCAGTGACAGGCCGGCAAAGATGATCGCCGGGCCCAGCGCGATATGGCGGCCACCGGACATCAGCGCATCCACCGCATTGACCAGCGCATACAGCGCCGCGCCGATCATCAGCGTGCCGCTGACCCCCAGCACGATCGGCTCCAGGTGCCAGAAGCCCATGGTGAAACGCTGGTTGAGCCGCGATTGCAGCGCATCGGTATTGGTGGACAGTGCGATCAGCCGCGCGACCAGCAGCGACAGCCAGGTCATGACCACGTCGATCAGGCCGTAGATGCCGTCGAAGATGATCAGCGAGGAATTGGCCAACAGGCCGAACACCACCGCGGCCATTGCCAGCAGCAGTGCACCGGCAATCGACAGGCGCAGCACGCCCTGTTCGGTGGCGGGGTCGAAGAAATGCGGTCGGTCGGCGGCCATGCCTGGATTGTAGAGCGGAGCCATGCTGCGCTGCCGTCGAAGGCGACGATGCTGTCCCCGATGGTCCCAGTGGCGTAGACTGCGCCCCTCCCACGCATCGACCCCGCCCTGCAGTGATCACGCCACCCTGACCCTTGCCGCACATCGGCAGCCGGCCCGCCCGGCTCAGGAACCCGTGTCTTTCCACTGCAGCGCCACGTGGCCATGCCCGCGTGTGCGCGGAGTTTTCCCATGCAAACGTCCTACCCCCTGCGCCAGCAATGGCTCGGCAACATCCGTGGCGACCTGCTGTCCGGCATCGTCGTCGCCCTGGCCCTGATTCCCGAGGCCATCGCCTTCTCGCTCATCGCCGGCGTCGACCCCAAGGTCGGCCTGTACGCCGCGTTCTCGATCGCGGTGATCACCGCCATCGCCGGTGGCCGCCCGGGCATGATCTCCGCTGCCACCGGCGCGATGGCACTGGTGATGGTCGACCTGGTCAAGGACCACGGCCTGCAATACCTGTTCGCGGCCAGCATCCTGGCCGGCCTGCTGCAGGTGCTGGCCGGCGTGTTCAAGCTCGGCTCGCTGATGCGCTTCGTCTCGCGCTCGGTCATCACCGGCTTCGTCAACGCGCTGGCCATCCTGATTTTCCTGGCACAGATGCCCGAGCTGATCGGCCGCGGCCCCACCGTATACGTGCTGTGCGCCGCCGCACTGGCGATCATCTACCTGCTGCCGCGCATTACCCGTGCAGTTCCCTCGCCGCTGGTGGCCATCGTGGTGCTCACCGCTGTGGTGATCGGCTTCGGCGTGGACGTGCGCAGCGTGGGCGACATGGGCCAGCTGCCTGACAGCCTGCCGCACTTCCTGCTTCCGGATGTTCCGCTTACCTGGGAAACGCTGCGCATCCTGCTGCCGGTGTCAGCCACGCTGGCGGTGGTCGGCCTGCTCGAATCGATGATGACCCTGCAGATCGTCGAAGACATCACCGAAACGCCCAGCGAGCGCAACCGCGAATGCGTCGGCCAGGGCGTGGCCAACACGGTCACCGGCTTCCTTGGCGGCATGGCCGGCTGCGCGATGATCGGCCAGTCGGTCATCAACGTGACCTCCGGCGGCCGCGGGCGCCTGTCCTGCCTGGTGGCTGGCGTGGTGTTGCTGGTGCTGGTGGTGTACGGCAGCGAACTGGTGCGGCAGATTCCAATGGCGGCGCTGGTGGCGGTGATGATCATGGTCAGCATCGGCACCTTCAGCTGGCGCTCGCTGCGCGACCTGCGCACGCATCCGCGCAGTTCCTCCGCTGTCATGCTGCTGACCGTGGTGGTCACCGTGGCCACCCACGACCTGGCCAAGGGCGTGCTCAGCGGCGTGCTGCTGTCGGCGCTGTTCTTCGCCCGCAAGGTTGGCCGCATGCTGGACGTGCAGCGCGAAGATGCCGGTGACACGCAGGTCTACCGCGTGCGTGGCCAGCTGTTCTTCGCTTCGGCCGGCCAGCTGGGTGCGGCGTTTGACTATCAGCATGTGGCGCCGAAGGTGCAGATCGATCTGCGCGATGCCCACCTCTGGGACCTGACCGCCGTGGCCGCGCTGGAACGCGCTCAGGAAAAACTGGCCGCGCATGGCGCCGAGGTAACGGTGGTGGGGCTCAATGCGGCCAGCCAGACGTTGATCGAGCAGGTGGGTGGCGCGCGTAGCGGGCATTGATCGGTCAGGGGGGGAGCGCCGGGCCATGCCCGGCGGGCCAGCGGCAGCGATCAGGCGGTGCCTGCGGGTTGCTTGTCGGCTTGCACGATGAGATGCACCCCGAGCGCTGACAGTACCCGCTGCACGGTGTCGAAGCGTGGGTGTGCACCGGGGCCCAGCGCCTTGTACAGGCTTTCGCGTCCAAGGCCGGAGACCTCGGCAACACCGCTCATGCCACGAGCGCGCGCCACTGTTCCGAGTGCCTCCTGGAAGTGATCCGGGTCACCCGCTGCCAGCGCCTCGCTCAGATAGCTGGCTATTGCGATGTCGTCATCGAGGTAGTCGACGGGGTCGAAGGGAATCGTCTTCAGCTTGCTCATGGGGAGAGTCCTGGGAATGGCGCCTCGTGCGTAACGCACAGCCAGCGCGCGAACGTCTCTCTTGCCTGGAGGATCGCCATGAATCGTATCCACAGGGATACATCGTTCAATTGGCAACTGCGTCAAAGCCTGGCGTGTCTGCGTAGCGCTCCCCGCCGCCATTCAGCCACCCGGTGTAAACTATTGATCTCACTGGCAATGCCAGACTCCACGATCAACGCCCCGATGACGTCCGCCACCGCCCGTTACGCCGATTCCCTGCGCCTGTCCGTTGCCCCGATGATGGACTGGACCGACCGCCATTGCCGCGTGTTCCATCGCGTGCTGGCGCCGGGCGCGCGCCTGTACACGGAGATGGTGCACGCCAACGCGGTCATCCACGGCGACCGCGAGCGCCTGCTCGGCTTCGACCGCAGCGAACAGCCGCTGGCGCTGCAGCTGGGCGGCAGTGATCCGGCGCTGCTGGCGCAGGCCGCGCGCATTGCCGCCGAGTGGGGCTACGACGAGGTCAACCTCAACTGCGGCTGCCCGTCCGACCGCGTGCAGGCCGGGCGCTTCGGCGCCTGCCTGATGCGCGAGCCGGTACTGGTGGCCGAGTGCGTGGCGGCGATGGTCGATGCGGTGGATATCCCGGTCACGGTGAAGTGCCGCCTGGGCGTGGACGAAGACAACGACTACGACGTGTTCGCCGCGTTCGTCGACCGCCAGGTCGCCGCCGGTGCGGCGATGGTGGTGGTGCACGCCCGCAACGCATGGCTGAAGGGCCTGTCGCCGAAGGAGAACCGCGAGGTTCCGCCGCTGAAGTACGACTGGGCCTACCGCCTGAAGCAGGAGCGCCCGGCGCTGCCGGTGGTGCTCAACGGTGGCCTGGCCAGCCTCGAGGCGGTGCAGGCGCAGGCCGCGCACGTCGACGGCGTGATGCTGGGCCGCGCGGCCTACCACGACCCCTATCTGCTGCATCAGCTGGAGGCGCTGCACACCGGCGCCCCGCTGCAGGCCCGTGGCGACCTGCTGCGCGCGCTGCGCCCCTATGTGGAAGCGCGCCTGGGCGAAGGCCTGGCGTTGAAGCACATCACCCGCCACCTGCTTGGTCTGTTCCACGGCCAGCCCGGTGGCCGCGCATTCCGCCAGGTGCTGAGCGAGGGAGCACACCGCCCGGGCGCCGACTGGAGCCTGGTCGAGCAGGCGCTGGCGGTCACCGAACGCGATGCGGATCGCGTCGCAGCGTGACCGAAGTCACATTCCTGACTTGACAAGGGGCGGCGATTCGTCCCGAATGTTCACTTAGCTGAACAACGCAGCGGTGGGACCGGAAAAGTTCAGACCGGATTCACTGCCCCAAACCAAGAATTTGCAAAGGATTTGTAAAGCGCCGGGTCCCGAACCCGGCACCCGGATTTACGACTTTTGAACGAATCGCCGAGCTCGGCTAGGATCGCATCGATGTCTTCCGCTCCCTTCCACCGCCGCATTGCCCTGGCCACCTGCGTGCTGCTGGCGGCTGCGCCGTTGTCTTCGGCGCTGGCGCAACAGCCGCCGCGCGGCGACCAGGGGCGGGCGGAGATGATGGAGCGGGGCGAGCGCGGCAACCGTGGCGACGAGCGTTCGCTGTCCGATGCCGTGCGCCGCGTGCAGCGCACCACCGGTGGCCACATCCTTGGCGCCGAGCGTGTGCCGTTCGATGGTCGTGACATCAACCGGGTGAAATACATGGACGACCGGGGCCGGGTCCGCTACATGGACGATCCCGCCCCGTCGCGTTCACAGCCGCGCACGCCGCGGTCGGATATGTCATCACTACGCGGCGATAACCCCTGAACAGGGATAGTTGTCGCTATCAACCCGTACCCCACAGGCCTCCGGGCCACACCCAGGACACTAGGGAGAGTTCATGCGTATCCTTCTGGTCGAAGACGAAGCCCCGCTGCGTGAGACCCTGGCAGCCCGGCTCAAGCGCGAAGGCTTTGCCGTCGATGCTGCGCAGGACGGCGAGGAAGGCCTCTACATGGGGCGCGAAGTCCCGTTCGATGTCGGCATCATCGACCTCGGCCTGCCCAAGATGTCGGGCATGGAGCTGATCAAGGCCCTGCGTGACGAAGGCAAGAAGTTCCCGGTGCTGATCCTGACCGCGCGTTCGAGCTGGCAGGACAAGGTCGAGGGCCTGAAGCAGGGCGCCGACGATTACCTGGTCAAGCCGTTCCACGTCGAAGAGCTGCTGGCCCGCGTCAACGCGCTGCTGCGCCGCGCCGCCGGCTGGAGCAAGCCGACCCTGGAATGCGGCCCGGTCGCCCTGGATCTGGCTGCCCAGACCGTCAGCGTGGCCGGCAGCAATGTCGACCTGACCAGCTACGAGTACAAGGTGCTGGAGTACCTGATGATGCATGCCGGTGAACTGGTCTCCAAGGCCGACCTCACCGAGCACATCTACCAGCAGGACTTCGACCGCGACTCGAACGTGCTGGAAGTGTTCATCGGCCGCCTGCGCAAGAAGCTGGACCCGGACGGCGAACTGAAGCCGATCGAGACCGTGCGCGGTCGCGGCTACCGTTTCGCGATCCCGCGCAACGAGGGCTGAGCCGGCTCACCCTGGCGATAACACGATGTCCGGCCGTCTGTGGTTCTTCCGACGCTGGCGGCCGCGCTCACTGCAGGCGCGCCAGATGTTCGCCGCGTCCGTGGGCCTGGTCGCGTTCCTGGCGCTGGCCGGTTACGCGCTCGACGCCGCCTTCGCCGACACGGCGAAGGCGAACCTGCGTGAGCGCCTGAAGAACTACGCCACCGCCTACGCGGCCGGCATCGACTTCACCCGCGATCGCTCGCTGTACATCCGCGAGCAGCCGCCGGATTCGCGCTTCGACGTTCCAGGCAGCGGCCTGTACCTGCAGGTGGTGATGCCGCACGGCAAGGGCAATTCGATGTCCGCCGAAGGCCCGATGCTGCCCACCGTGGGCGGTGGCCTGCTGGCGCCGCGCCAGGAAGTGTTCGAAGGCCCGCTGCCGATGATCCAGATCGATGGCAGCCAGGGCTCGGTGTACCGCTATGGCCTTGGCCTGGTGTGGGATGCCGACGCTGACCCCGCCACCGAATTCCCGTACACCATCTACGTGATGGAAGACTCGCGCGCGCTGGGCGCGCAGCTGCGCGTGTTCCGCAGCCGGGTCTGGTTCTACCTCGGTGGCATCGGCCTGATCCTGCTGCTGCTGCAGACCGTCATCCTGCAGTGGAGCCTGCGCCCGCTGCGGCGGGTCATTACCGAGCTGACCAAGGTGCAGCGTGGTGAGACCGCGCGCATGAGCGAGCGCCACCCGCGCGAGCTGGAGCCGCTGACCGACAGCATCAATGCCTTCATCGAGAGTGAGCGCGAGAACCTGGAACGCCAGCGCAACACCCTGGCCGACCTGGCGCACAGCCTGAAGACACCGATCGCGGTGCTGCGCACGCAGATGGACAGCGGTGCCGGTGACGGCGCGCTGCGCGAGGAACTGGACGTGCAGCTGCAGCGCATGAACAACCTGGTCTCGTACCAGTTGGCGCGCGCGGCGTCTTCGGGCCACAAGCTGTTCTCCGCGCCGCTGCCGATCGAATCCAATGCCGAGGAAATCGTGCGTGGACTGGAGAAGGTCTACGCCTCCAAGGGCGTGCTGTGCGAGTTCGACATCGACCCGGCCGCGCGCTTCCACGGCGAACCGGGCGATCTGCAGGAACTGCTCGGCAACCTGCTGGAAAACGCCTTCAAGTGGGCCAACCGCCGCGTGCTGCTGACCGCGCAGCCGCTGCCGGCACCGAACGCGCGTCGCGCCGGCCTGCTGCTGGCGGTGGACGACGATGGCCCGGGCATCGCCCCGGACGACATCGGCAAGGTGCTGCAGCGTGGCGTGCGTGGCGACGAGCGCGTGCAGGGCCATGGCATCGGCCTGTCGATCGTGCAGGACCTGATCAAGGATTACCGCGGCGAACTGGCCGTCGGCCGTTCCAGCGAACTCGGCGGCGCCCGCTTCGAAGTGCGCCTGCCGCCGGGGCCGTAAACCGCGCGTTCCCGTCCGCCGGGCATCGCCTGGCGCAACAACACGTGGTGTTCCGGTAGTGCCGGCCGCTGGCTGGCAACCTGGCAATGCCACCGAAGATCATGAGCTTGCCGGCCAGCGGCCGGCACTACCGTTGTTCGAACGCCGGCGGCTCGCCATAGAACCGCCGCAGCTGCGCGGCCACCTCCGGCAACGCCTGCTGCAGCAGATCCGGTGCCGAGAAGTGGTACTCGCTGGCCACCGCGAAGAACTCTTCCGGCGCCTCGGCCGCATACGGATCGATCAGCGTTTCCTCACCCGCATCCACCTGCGCACAGAACGCGTCGTAGGCACGCTGGAAAATGCCGGCCCACTCGCGCTGCCATTGCCGTGGCAGCGGCGGCGTGCCATCCATTGCGCCATCCAGCGCATCCAGCTTGTGCACCATCTCGTGCACCGCCACGCAGTAACCCTCGTGCGGCGCGGCCAGGTCGGCCTGCACATCGGCCCAGGACAGGATCAACGGACCGCTGTCCCACGACTCGCCAATCAGCTCGTCATCCCATTCGTGCAGCACGCCGGCCGCATCCATGTGGCTGCGGTGCACGCGGAACGCATCGGGGTAGACGATCAGCTGCGACCAGCCTTCCAGCCCCACCTCGCCGAACTCCAGCAGCGGCAGGCAGCACAGCGCGGCCAGCAGCACGCCATCGCCGGGCTGCAGCTGCAGCTCGCCGATGGGGGTGATGGTCTTCTCGTGCAGGAAGCGCGTGGCCAGCACGCGCAGGCGCGCGCGACGCGCGTCGTCCAGGCCGTGCAACCAGGCCGCGCGGCGGCAGGCGTTATCCCAAAGCGCATCGTCAATCGGCCGCGGCGCAGGCCGCAGCCACTGCAGCAACGACTTGATCAGCGGAACATTCCCGGCAGGTAGCTGTGCCACTTCGGTGCGCGGATGCGCTGCAGCACGTCGTCATCACTGCCGCCACCACCGGTGCTGGTGTTGGCTGCCGGGCGTACCGGTGCCGGCTTGGTCGTGGCGGCCGCGGCGCTGGCGGCCGGTGCACGCTGCGAAGCGGCATCCCCGTTGGAGGACACGCAGGCCCCACGGCTGTCGTCCAGCGCTGCCGTTGCAGACGCCGCGAAGGGCATCATCAGCAGGATCAGGCAATGGGCATAACGGCGCATTGACGACATCCACGTTAAGGGAAGGTGAGTTCCCGATTCTAGCCCGAACCCGGCGCCCCGTTGGAAGCCCCCGCAGAACCCAGCGTGGCGGGCGTCGCTGGCGGCTTTCCCGCATAATTCCTTCCTGACTTCGTGGAAGCTGCCGTGGACGATCGCCAATTGCTGGCCAAACTCGCTGCCGGTCGCCTGTCCGGCGACGCCCTGGCCCGTGAGCTGGGCCAGACCCGGGCGGCCATTTGGAAGCGTATTCAAGGACTTAGGGCTGCCGGCGTGGGCGTGGAAGGCCGTGCTGGCGAGGGCTATGGCCTGACCCGCCCGGTCGACCTGCTGGACCCGGACGCGATCCGCGCCGGCCTGCCTGCCGCGGTTCTGCCGCTGCTGCACGACCTGCAGGTGGCCTGGACGGTGGACTCCACCAACGCCGAATTGCTGCGTTGCAGCGCGCCCCAGCGCGGGGTGAGCGTCCTTTTGGCCGAACGCCAGACCGGTGGCCGCGGCCGTCGTGGCCGTACCTGGGCCTCGCCGCTGGCCGCGCACGTCTACCTGTCGGTGCTGCGCCTGTACTCCGGTGGCCTTGGCCGCCTGGCCGGGCTGAGCCTGGTCGCCGGCATCGCCGTGGCCGAAGCGCTGCATGACCTCGGTTTCACCCAGGCGCAGTTGAAGTGGCCGAACGACCTGATTGTCGATGGCAAGCGCAAGCTGGTCGGCCTGCTGGCCGAAGGCGGTGGCGAATACGCCGGCCCGGCGCGCGCAGTGATCGGCATCGGCATCAACACGCACATGCCGCCCGCGTTCGCCGAACAGATCACCCAGCCGTGGGTGGACCTGGACACGCTTGCCGGCAAACCGGTGGACCGCAACGTGGTGGTCGCCGCAGTGCTGACACGCCTGCTGCCGGCGCTGGAGGAATTCGATCGCGAAGGCCTCGCCCCGTTCCTGCCGCGCTATGCCGCGTTCGACATGCTGGCCGGGCGCGAAGTGCGCGTGGAGCTGGAAGGGCAGTGGCAGCACGGCACCGCGCTGGGCCTGGCCGATGACGGCGCGCTGCGCGTGCGCATTGATGGCCAGGAACGCCTGCTGCACGCCGGCGAAGTCAGCGTGAGGGCGGCATGAGCGATTGGTTGTTCGACCTCGGCAACTCGCGCTTCAAGTTCGCGCCGTTGCAGGGTGACCGTGCCGGCGATGTGCAGGCCTGGGCGCATGGCGCCGAAGGCATGGCCGGGCAGCCGCCGCACAGCCTGCCCAGCGGCACCACCGCGTTCGTCGCCAGCGTGGCCGCACCGTCGCTGACCAGCGCCATGCTGGACCAGCTGCAGCGCCGCTTCGAACACGTGCATGTGGTGCGCACCAGCGCCGAATGCGCGGGCGTGCGCATTGCCTATGCCAAGCCGGATAAGTTCGGTGTTGATCGCTTCCTGGCCCTGCTGGCGGCCGCCAAGGCGCAGCGCCCGGTGCTGGTTGTCGGCGTGGGCACTGCGTTGACCATTGATCTGCTCGACGCCGAGGGCCAGCACCACGGCGGCCGTATCTCCGCATCGCCCACCACCATGCGCGAAGCACTGCACGCGCGTGCGGTGCAGCTGCCGGCCACTGGTGGCGACTACAGCGAATTCGCCAACGATACCGCCGACGCGCTGGCATCCGGCTGCGATGGCGCGGCCGTGGCGCTGATCGAACGCAGCGCACAGCAGGCGCACGCACTGCTGGGCGTGGCACCGTCGCTGCTGGTGCACGGGGGTGGCGCACCGGCGCTGATGCCGCTGCTGCCCGGCGCCGACTACCACCCGTCGCTGGTGCTGGATGGCCTCGCCCGCTGGGCGGTGCACCAGCCCGCAGGCTAGTATCCGCGCATGCTGACCCGTGCCCTGATCGTCGTACTGGCCATCCTCAATCTTGGCGTTGCCTGCTGGTGGCTGCTGCGCGATGCACCGCAACCGCCCGCGCCGCCGCCGCAACCGGCCGGCGAGGCCGAGCTGCGCTGGGTGCCCGGTGGGGCTGATGCGAATGCCGCTGCTGAAGCCACCGCTGCCGCCCCGACCGCACCGCTGATGGAGCGCGAACCGGCCGAGAAGACCGCCGTGGCAGCGACGCCCGCGCCTGCGGTGCCGGCCAAGCCGGAGCTGGCCAAGCCGCAGGTGGCTGAGGCCGTACCTGCACCGGCACCAGTGGCCGTTGCGGCAGCCGTCAAACCTGCGCCCGCACCAGTTGCGGAAAAGCCCGCGACGCCGCCAGCCGCCCCGGAGCCGCCGCGCTGTGTCGCATTGGGACCATTTGCCGACCGCGCCGCCGCGACCGCCGCGCAGGGCAAGGCCGGCAATGCCATCAGCCAGGTGCGCCTGCGCGAACAGCCCGCCGCCAGCGGCAGTGCCCGCTACCGCGTGCTGCTGCCGGCCGCCGCCAACCGGGAAGAAGCGCAGGCCACGGTGAAGCGCATCGTCGCCGCCGGCCTGAGCGACTACTACATCATCAGCCAGGGCGAGGACATCAACGCCGTGGCACTGGGCCAGTACCGCAACCGCGAGGGCGCCGAGCGCCGCGTGGCGGCGGTGCAGGCCGCCGGCTTCCAGCCGCGGCTGGTGGCCAGCGGCGACGCCGGCCAGTGGTGGCTGGAAGGCCAGCTGGCGGCAGGCATGCAGCCGGCCCAGGCCCAGCAGCGCAGCGGCGCGGCCCAGAGCCGGTCGCTGGAATGCACGCGGTTGCGCTAGAATCCCCCGGACCGCGGCGCTGCCGCCGGTGCACCACCCATGCCGCTTTAGCTCAGTTGGTAGAGCAACTGTCTTGTAAACAGTAGGTCATCCGTTCGATTCGGATAAGCGGCACCATCAAGCAACTGTCGTTGTGCCCGCACAGCCGCGGCACGGTCGTCGGTCGAGCATTGCTCCCTGTCGCGTCTTCTTCCTTCTTTCGTTGCTGATCTGCCATTCGGCGCGTGATCCATGGCTGTGCATTTCCCAGAGCGCGTTCCGCAGGGTTGAGAATATGTAGCCGGTAGGCTACAGTCCTCCATGAAGATCCAGCGTACCCGTCAGTTCGCGACATGGATTGACGCTCTCAAGGACGTAACCGGGCGCGCTCGCATCCTGGCCCGCATCGGTCGGCTCAGCGAAGGCCATCTGGGCGATCACCGCTATCTGGCCGATGGCGTTTCCGAACTGCGCATCGATGTGGGACCGGGCTACCGCGTGTACTACACCCAGCGCGGCAGGCAGTGGGTGATTCTGCTGGCTGGCGGCGACAAAGGTTCACAGCAACGCGATATCGAGAAGGCCAAAGAGATTGCGCGTGCCCTGTAAGTGTCGAACGGGCTGTAGGTGAAACGACTCACTACCGAAGTACTGGAGCTGTCCCATCATGGCCATCAAGAAGAAAGTCGAACTCAAAGCATTTGATGTGGCCGAGCACCTTCGTACACCGGAGGAGATGGCGGCCTATCTCGATGCCTGCATCGAAGAAAGCGATGGCGATTCTGCGTTCATTGCCAAGGCACTTGGCGATATCGCGCGCGCCCAGGGCATGAGCAAGGTTGCGCGTGCGGCAGGCCTGTCGCGTGAGAGTCTGTATCGCGCACTGTCGGGCGAGCGCAGCCCTGATTTTGCGACCATCCTCAAAGTGACCCGCGCCCTGGGTGTACGCCTGCATGCCAGCGCAGCGTAAGCACACGCGCTGATCTTGATACGTCAGCTCAGCGCCGGAGGCGAAGGCGGTGGAATGAACATGAAAAAACCGCCTTTCGGCGGTTTTCTCGTCCCAGCCCGGTGAGTCAGCTCAATGCATGACGTGGGCAGATCCTTCGATCAACGCCGCTGACACTGCCAACGGCGCAGCCTCAGCTACGCACCTGCAACGCCACATATTCCGCCAGCCCGCGGCAGGCCAACATCAACCCTTCGCGCGCGCCATCGCCGATATCGTCTTTCTCTTCCCCATCCACGCGCACGCGCTCGGCGGCGTGGTACAGCTCCAGCACCGACACCAGACCGGCGGCGGCGCGATCCCTGCGTGCGGCGTCCACCGCTTGGCCGGGCGTGCTGGCCGGCCCCTGCCACGGCTGTCCGTCGGCGGCATCGCCGGCCTGGATCTGCCGCAGGCAGACCGGGAGGTTGATGGGCGTGGGCGCATCGTTCGCAGCGGCGAAGGCGGCTTCCAGCGGCTGTGCCAGTTCAAGCGGCAGATGCAGGGCGGCGTCGCCCAGCGTGGCGGTCAGATACGGGTAGAGGGTTTTGGACATGCGGGCATCCTCGGCAGGAACAGAGGTGCCACCCGAAAAGGGTGGCAGGCGATGCGTGGCTTCCAAGACCGGTAATCGACGAGCCGGTGGGCACGGGGCCCCCACGCACCGCCCGCCGTCGATCGGCGAACGGATTGCCAGCCGACGCCGCTCTTGGGAGGACGGCGCCGGCTGGCAAGCGTATACAGCTTCGATTAAACGGGCTTGGAAGTCCCGGCCACCTTTGCAGGGGGCGATTCATCATGCACACGGCAAATCACCGCCTACCAGTCGTTTGTTCCGATGGCATCGGGTGATCTGAAAGGAAAAATGAATTATCGCGATTGGCCTGTTTCGCGCATTTCCATGTCAAAAACGACAGATCGCGCACCGCGCGAATTCGCTTGGAAATGGCGCGCAGATTCGCTGGCGCCTGCGTGCAGGGCGAAATGGCGTGTAAAGCCAGCTTAACTTCCAGCCTGAAACTTCTAATTCATCATCATAAGCGGCCAGGGCGCAAAAAGTGGCCCGCTGCAGGCGATGGCACTAAGCTGCCGGGCCTGTGCACTTCCATGGAAGACCCCATGTCCCACCTGCTGGCCAAGGCGGCCGAACAACAGGATCTCGACCGCATCGACGCGCTGCTGGATGCCGGCGCGGACATCGCGTGGCGGCACAAGGGCACCGGCCGCACGCCGTTGCTGTCGGCGGTGATTGCCGGAAAGGCGGCGTCGGTGGCGCGGCTGCTGGACCGCGGTGCCAACATCGAGCACGCCTGCACGGCGCTGGGCTTCACCGCACTGGGGTGGGCGGCCGAGCGCAACGATGCGGACATCGGGCGCCTGCTGATCTCACGTGGCGCCTTGCTGGACGTCGCCTCACCGGAACTGCTGCGCACGCCGCTGATGGTGGCGGCGCAGGGCGGTCATCTGCCGATGGTCGAGCTGCTGCTGGACAGCGGCGCCGATGTTGCACGCGTGGATTTCGAAGGTCGCACTGCGCTGGCGCTGGCTGAAGCGCGCGGGCATGCGGCCGTCGTGCAGCGTCTGCAGGCCGCGGGCGCGCAGAGGCCACCGGCATTGGAAGAGTCGCCGCCACTGGCCTGGCCCGAACCGGCGGCAGACGGTGAACCGGCTGCAGTGGTGCGCGGCTACATGCTGGCCTGCCACGCCTGGGAAACGCGTGGCTACCGTGATGCCAAGGCCGGTGGAAACCTGCTGGGCAGTGCGGCGTTCCAACAGGAGCGCGCGGATATCCTCGCGGCCTGGTGCACTGATCGTAAGCGGGTGTATTCCACCGGCATGGCGGTGGGTAATCCCCCAGTGCACGTGCCGGAGGATCTGCTGGCCGCCACCAGCCAGGCGACCGCGTCGAAGGCTGACGTGCTGGTGCGCGATCATGCGCAGAAATCCCGTGCGCTGCGTTACGAGCGCCTGTTCGTGCTCAAGCGCGTGGCGGGGCAGTGGCGGATCGACGTGCTGAAGAAGCGCCTGTTCCGCACCGAGGCGTGGTCGTCGGCGATTCTCTGAGCGCTGAAACGGCTGCAGGATGGGATCTGCCTGCTGCACCGCCGCGAGTGGTGTCACACAGCTCTGGCTAGACTGTGCTTCTTTTTCCCCCGCAGGAGGCACCCATGGCCCATCCCATTTCCGTAACCCTCATCGGCGTGCCCACCGACGTGGGTGCGGGCCATCGCGGTGCCCGGCTGGGGCCGGAAGCGCTGCGCGTGGCGGGCCTGCCGGAGGCGCTGGAGGCGCGCGGCGTGGACGTGCGCGACCTGGGCAACCTGGACGGCCCGCGCAACCCGTGGACCGCGCCGGTGGAAGGCTACCGCCACCTGGATGAAGTGGTGGCGTGGAACCACGCCTTGATGGAAGCCAGCTATGCCGAACTGCAGGCCGGCCGCATGCCGATCATGCTCGGCGGCGACCATTGCCTGGGCATCGGTTCAATTACCGCCGTGGCGCGCTGGTGCCGCGAGCAGGGCAAGACCCTGCGCGTGCTGTGGCTGGATGCGCATTCGGACTTCAACACCAGCGATGTGACCCCGTCGGGCAACATCCACGGCATGCCGGTGGCCTGCCTGTGCGGCCTTGGCCCGGATGCGCTGACCCGGCTGGGCGGCACGTCCCCCGCGATCACCCCGGCGCAGATGCACCAGATCGGCATCCGCTCGGTGGACCCGGAAGAAAAGCGCCTGATCAAGACGCACAAGGTCGATGTCTATGACATGCGCTACATCGACGAGAACGGCATGAAGCGTGCGGTGGAAGCGGCGCTGGCCGGCATCGACGAGAACACCCACCTGCATGTCAGCTTCGATGTGGACTTCCTCGACCCCAGCATCGCGCCGGGCGTGGGCACCACCGTGCCGGGCGGGGTGAACTACCGCGAGGCGCAGTTGGTGATGGAGATGATCGCCGACACCGGGCGCATGGGCTCGCTGGACATCGTCGAGCTTAACCCGTTGTTGGACAAGCAGAATGCCACCGCCGAACTGGCCGTGGACCTGGTCGAAAGCCTGTTCGGCAAGTCCACCCTGATGCGCGATTGAGCCTTTGGCCTGAACGGATCTGTGATCCGTTCACACGCGCTCCACGCGTCTGCCGCCAGATTGCACTTCACGCGGCGGCGGTGGGCATTGGCCTTCTTCCGCCGAGCGAAAGAATCCCATCCGCGAATTGAGCGGTGTAGCGGCAAACCCAAGGAGAAGCCCATGAAGCGCGTAGTTGCCCTGATGCTGTTGTCGATGTTCTCGGTGGCCCTGCTGGCCGGTTGCAACACCATTGCCGGTGCCGGCAAGGACGTGCAGAAGGCGGGCGAGAAGGTCGAGGACACCGCGAAGGGCCGTTGAGCCCTGCGCGGAACGGAAAGAGAAAAAAGGCCGGGGTTTTCCCGGCCTTTTTTTGTGCGTGCTTTCTGCTGCACGGCTGTGCAAGCGGAGTGAACCATTCAAGCAGGTGAGCATGTATTTCATTGCGGGTTGACCGGCATTCAACAGCCACTGCGCGAAGCTGGAGCCACGGTAAGAACGCCGTTGCAACCAAGGACTCCCAGCAATGAACAAAGACATCATTTCCGGCAAGTGGTCGCAGCTGAAGGGCAAGGCCCAGGCCAAGTGGGGCGATCTGACCAACGACGATTTCGATGTGGCCGAGGGCAATGCCGAATACCTGGCGGGCCGCCTGCAGGAACGTTATGGCTGGGCCAAGGACCGTGCCGAGAAGGAAGTCCGTGAGTTCCAGGATGCGGTGAGCAAGGACTATCCGGACTACAAGTAAGCACCACGGTTTCCCCCACAGCACAACGCCCGCACCCTGAGGTTGCGGGCGTTGTGCTGTCTGCAGGCGGCGATCAGCGTACTGGCGGGTCCGGCACGTAGCGGTTGGGGAAGGCCTGCGGTTCACGCGGCAGGCGCGACGGCGTGTCCACCAGGATGCCGCGTGCACGCAGGTTGCGCGCGCTGTCGTAGCGCAGCTGCAGCACCTGCGCCGGGCTGCGGCTGGCGCGTTCGAAGTCGGTATCGCGCACCGAGGACTGTTCGCGCGCACCGTGGCCGGTGCCCAGCGCCGGCGCCTGCGACTTGCTGGCGTAGCCCTCGATGCGGCTGGCACTGGCATCGGCGGCGGCTTCGGCCGCCGGGGCCGGTGCAGGCAGGCCACGACGCAGGATCGGCTCGGCGCGCCAGCGACGCGCTTCCTCGAACACGGCCACGCCCACCACGCCGATGTTGTCCGGGCGGCCGGTGCGGCTGGCATAACTGCCGCTGGGGCTGCTGAACACGAACTGCGCCACTTCATCCTGGCTCTTGCGCCAGCCGGTGATGTCGGCGCGCTGGCCGGGGTTGAGCACGTAGCCGGTCTGCGAAGGATCGGCATCTTCGCCGGAAATGGCGTTGATGCCGTCCACCGACAGCACCACCAGCACCCGGCGCGGACTGTCGTTGTACAGGCGCACGGCGTAGCGATGGCCACGCTCGCCGGCCACCCAGCGTTGGCCTTCGGCGGGGTAGCTGCGCAGTTCGGTGCCGCGATCGCGGTCAACCAGGGCCATGCGCACCGGGCCGCCCTGGTAGGCCGGCGGCGGAGGCGGGGCCGGGCGGAAGCCGGCCAGGGGCAGGATCAGCAGCAGGGGCAGCAGGCGTTTCATCGGGCGTCTCCAGCGGGGTTGCGTGAATGAACGCGCCGCGGGCCCTGACGGGGTTGGTGGCGTGCAAGGTAAACTGGCCCCGTTCATCGAAGGTTACCCCACGCAGTCATGACGACCCGAGTCCTTACCGGCATCACCCCCTCCGGCACGCCCCACCTGGGCAACTACGTTGGCGCCATCCGTCCGGCAATCGCCGCCAGCCGCGCCCCGGGGATCGAGAGCTTCTTCTTCCTGGCCGACCTGCACAGCCTGATCAAGTCGCAGGACCCGCAGCGCACCCAGCGCGCGACCCTGGAGATCGCGGCCAGCTGGCTGGCCTGCGGCCTGGACCCGGAACACGTGTGGTTCTACCGCCAGAGCGACATCCGCGAGACCACCGAGCTGATGTGGTTCCTGACTGCCATCGCCAGCAAGGGCATCCTCAACCGCGCGCACGCCTACAAGGCTGCGGTGGACAAGAACCGCGAGGAAGGCGTGGACGAGGATGCGGGCGTCAGCGCCGGCCTGTTCATGTACCCGGTGCTGATGGCCGCCGACATCCTGATCTTCAAGGCCAACCAGGTGCCGGTGGGCCGCGACCAGATCCAGCACATCGAAATGGCGCGCGACTTCGCCCAGCGCTTCAACCACGTGTACGGCAAGGAGTACTTCCCGCTGCCGGACGTGGTGATCGACGAGCAGGTGGCAACGCTGGCCGGCCTCGACGGCCGCAAGATGAGCAAGAGCTACCACAACACCATTCCGCTGTTCGTGCCGCGCGAGGAGCTGAAGAAGCTGGTGTTCTCGATCCTGACCGACTCGCGCGCACCGGGCGAGCCGAAGGACACCGAGGGCTCTGCGCTGTTCCAGATGTACCAGGCGTTCGCCACCCCGGAGCAGACCGCCGAATTCGCCAAGGCGTTCGCCGCCGGCATCAGCTGGGGCGATGCCAAGCAGCAGCTGTTCGAGCGCATCGACAGCGAGCTTTCGCCGCTGCGCGAGCGCTACAACGCGCTGATGGCCGAGCCGGAAAAGATTGAAGCGCTGCTCAAGCGCCGTGGCCAGCAGCTGCGCGAGCAGCTGGCAGCGCCGCTGCTGGATGAGCTGCGCCATGCGGTGGGCCTGCGCGACCTGTCCAGCGCCGGCGACATCGCCAGCGAAGATGCCGGCGTGGCCCGCGCGGCGCCGCCGCTGTTCAAGCAGTACCGCGAGAAGGACGGCCGCTTCTACTTCAAGCTGACCGCCGGTGACGGCACGCTGCTGATCCAGAGCGAAGGCTTCGATTCGCCGCGCGATGCCGGCCAGCTGATCGCAGTGATCAAGCAGGCCGAGCAGGGTGACCAGCTGCAGAGCGAGCTGTTCAAGCTGGAAGCCGAGGTGGACGCGGTGCTGGCTGCCCTGGCGGCGCTGCGCGAAGAATAAGGGTAGTGCCGGCCGCTGGCCGGCAACCGCATGGGACACGCCGGCCAGCGGCCGGCGCGACCATGGCACAGCGCCCATGGCATGATGTCCGCGCGCCTCCGGCGCGATGACATGGAGTCTGCAATGGCCTGGTTGTCGCTGCTGCTGTTCCTGCCCTGGTTCCTGCTGCTGGGCAGCCTGTACTGGCTGTTCCCGCGCCAGCCGCGCACCCCGCGGCGGCGCCTGTTCGATGGCATCACCCTGCTGCTGGCCTTCGCGCTGAGCATCCTGTCGATGCTGTGGGGCTATCGCATTGGCATGGCACAGCCCGGCGCCGGCCCGATCTGGCCGCAGGTGCTGGCGGTGCTGTACGCCTACGGCGCGTTCCTGGCGGTGCTGGTAATGGCGTTGCTGCTGCGGCCGCGCTGGCTGGTCCGATAACCCTGCCTTTGTAGAGTCGAGCCATGCTCGACTGCTTTCCCCCCAGTCGAGCATGGCTCGACTCTACAAACGTGCGCCTCCGACCAAAGCCGCATCGAACCCGGGCCGCGTGAGCGCCTACCATGGGATTCTGTTCCCGTTCCTGCCAGGTGCGTGCCGATGACCGCCGACCCCAGCATCCACACCATCGATACCGGCTTCCAGCGTCCGGATTTCGACGCGGCCTATCTGATCGTTGAAAACGGCCGCGCCGCGTTCGTCGACTGCGGCACCGGCCTGTCGGTGCCGGCGATGCTGCAGGCGCTGGCGGACGCCGGCCTGGGCGTGGAAGCGGTGGACTGGCTGCTGCTCACCCACGTGCATCTTGACCACGCCGGGGGCGCCGGCCTGCTGATGCAGCAGCTGCCGAACGCCAGGGCGGTACTGCACCCGCGCGGTGCGCCGCACATGATCGACCCGACCCGGCTGATTGCCGGTGCCACGGCGGTGTACGGTGCCGAGGAAATCGCGCGCAGCTACGGCCGCATCGAGGCGATTCCGGAGACGCGCGTTGTGGTGGCCGAAGACGGGCACCGCATCGATCTGGCCGGCCGCGAGCTGCTGCTGTTGCACACGCCGGGCCATGCGCTGCACCACTACTGCGTGTGGGACGCGCGCAGCCGCAGCTGGTTCACCGGCGATACGTTCGGCATCTCCTACCGCGAGCTGGACAGCGCGCAGGGCGCTTTCATCTTCCCCACCTCGTCGCCGGTGCAGTTCGATCCGGAAGCGATGAAGGCCTCGATCCGGCGTATGCTCGACTACGCGCCGCAGGCGATGTACCTGACCCACTATGGTCGCGTCGAGCAGGTGCAGAAGCTGGCCGACGATCTGTTCGAACAGATCGATGCGATGGCCACCATCGGCCGCCAGTGCGATGGCCGGCCCGATCGCCATCGCTGCCTGCTGGCCGCGTTGCAGGCGCTGTACCTGGAGCGCGCGCAGCAGCATGGCTGTGCTCTGGACCAGGCCGCGGTGACGGCCGTGCTGGCGATGGACATCGAACTCAACGCACAGGGCCTGGCCTGCTGGCTGGACCGCGTCCGCAGCTAGATCCACGCCACGCGTGGATGAGGCGAGCCGACGCTGCACCGCGACGTCATGACCACGTTACACTCTGGTGACTTCCAAGCCTGCCGTGGTATTGCCGTGAATCCGATGCGCGTGTTGCTGCTGTCGTCCTGCCTGTTCGTGGGTGGCCTGGCCCAGGCGGCCAATGACCTGCCCGGCGGCGGCATCGATCCGCAGGCACTGTCGCGCCATGTGCGGGTGCTGGCATCGGATGAATTCGAGGGCCGCGCGCCGGCCACCGAAGGCGAAGAGCGCACGGTGCAGTACCTGATCGAGCAGTTCCGCAGTTACGGCCTGCAGCCGGGCGGTGTGGACGGCAGCTGGGTGCAGCCGGTGCCGCTGGTGCGTGCGCAGCTGGACGGCGCTGCCAAGGCCAGCCTGTCGCTGAAGGGCGGCACGCGTGCACTGGCGAACGGCGAGGACGTGACCCTGCAGAGCCTGCAGCCGCGCAAGCGCGTGCAGATCAAGGACGCGCCGCTGGTGTTCGTCGGCTACGGCATCGACGCGCCGGAACGCCACTGGAACGACTACAAGGACGTGGACCTGCACGGCAAGATCGCCGTGGTGCTGATCAACGATGCCGATTTCGAGGCCGATGCGCCGGGCGCGTTCGATGGCAAGGCGGTGACCTACTACGGCCGCTGGACCTACAAGTTCGAGGAAGCCGCACGCCGTGGCGCCGAAGGCGTGCTGATCGTGCACGAGACCGCGCCGGCCGCCTACGGCTGGGCCACGGTGAAGAGCTCGGGCACCTCGCCGCTGTTCGACATCGAGCGCGGCCAGGCCGAGGCGATGGCCCAGCACACGCCGCTGCGTGGCTGGATGCAGCGCGGGCTGGCAGAGGCGATCTTCGCCGACGCCGGTCTCGACTTCGATGCCGAGAAGCGCAAGGCGATGCGCGCCGACTTCCGTCCGGTGGCGCTGGACAACGCCAAGCTGAGCGTGGATTTCGCGCTGAAGCGCGAGCAGGTGGTGACCCGCAACGTGGTGGCCAAGCTGCCCGGCGGTGAGCACGGCGACGAGGCGGTGATCTTCTCGGCGCATTGGGATGCCTTCGGCATCGGCCAGCCCGATGCCAAGGGCGACCGCATCCGCCGCGGTGCGATCGACAACGCCACGGGTGTGGCCACGGTGCTGGAACTGGGCCGCGTGTTTGCCGCCGGCCCGCAGCCGCAGCGCACGCTGTACTTCGTGGCGCTGACCGCCGAAGAGAAGGGCCTGCTGGGTGCCAGCTACTACGCCGCGCATCCGCTGGCGCCGCTGGACAAGACCGCCGCGGTGCTGAACATCGAGATGTTCAGCCCGGACGGCCCGACCCGCGACATCGCCTCGTGGGGCAAGGGCCGGGTGTCGCTGGAAGGCGACCTGGAGCGCGTGGCCAAGGCCCGCGGCCGCAGTTACAGCCCGGACCCGAACCTGGAGGCGGGCTTCTTCTACCGCGCCGACCACTTCGCCTTCGCCCGCCTGGGCGTGCCGGCGATCACCATCGGCCCGGGCCTGGACAAGCTGGACGGTGGCGTGGAAGCCGGCCGCGCGCTGCGCGAGAAGTACTTCGCCGACTGCTACCACCAGGCCTGCGATGCCTGGACCCCGAGCTGGGACCCGAGCGGCCACGCCGCCGATACCCTGCTGGTCTACGACCTGGGCGCGGAGCTGGCCAACAGCCGCCGTTGGCCGACCTGGGAAAAGGAATCGGAGTTCCGCGGCGCGCGCGACAAGAGCGAAGCCGCTCGCCGCTGAGGTAGTGCCGGCCGCTGGCCGGCAACCTCATGAACCTTTGGAAAGACGGCGTGGTTGCCGGCCAGCGGCCGGCACTACCGTCGCCGGCGCAGCAGCGCGTAAGCGCCCCAGCCGGCGGCCGCAAGCGCGGCCAGATAACACGCCACCATCGTGCGCAGGCCAACCTGCGACCCGGCGTTGATGCCGCGATGCAGGCGCAGCTGCAGCGAGCTGTGGCCGCTGCCCAGGTCTACCGCCAGCTGCAGCGCCAGCGCGGCACAGAACACCAGCAGGGCGATCCCGAAGCCGATACGCGGCCACGATGCCTGCGCGCCGGGCCGGCGCAGCAGCCAGGCCAGTGCCGTGGCTGCGGCCAGCGTCGCCGCGATCCACATCAGAGGCGTGGCGGGAGACGCAGCGGCCACCGGCAGTGCACCGGTGGCCGCGATCACTACAGCGCCCTTACTTGCGGGTGCCGTCGAGCCAGTTCGGGCCCTTGTTGGTGAGGAAGAACACATAGACCACCAACGATACCGCGATCGTCGCGGTGACATAGATGGCGAACCAGTCGACGTGGCCGGTCTTCAGCGCACCCTGGTACAGCAGCGGGGCGGTGCCGCCGAACAGCGAGTTGGCCAGTGCATAGCCCAGGCCCACGCCCAGTGCACGCACGTGGGTGGGGAACAGTTCGGCCTTCACCACCGCGTTGATCGAGGTGTAGCCGGTGAGAATGACGAACGCCATGGCCAGGGTCAGGAAGGCCAGGGTGGCGTCATGCTGGTGCGGCAGCTGGGTGATCAGGTACCAGCTGTACAGCACGCCGCCGACGCCGAAGAACACCAGCAGGGTCTTGCGGCCGATGATGTCCGACAGCCAGCCACCGACCGGCTGCAGCACCATCAGGAACGTCAGCACGCCCAGGTTGATCAGGGTGCCGGTCATCGGGTCGTTGCCGGCGAAGGCGCTCTGGATCATCTTCGGGCCGTTCACCGAGTAGGTGTAGAAGGCCACGGTGCCACCGGCGGTGATCAGGAAGCACAGCAGCAGCGGCCGCCACTGGTGCACGAACAGTTCGTACATCGAGCCGGACTTCTGTGCCTTGCCTTCGCGCGCGGCCTCGATGGACGACTCCGACAGCGACTCGTCCATGCCCCGGCGCAGCCAGAACACCACCACCGCGGCGATGCCGCCGATGCCGAAGGCGATGCGCCAGCCCCACTCGGAGATTTCCGGCTTGCCCCAGAAGGTCAGCATCAGCAGCAGGGTCAGCTGGGCCAGCACATGGCCGCCGACCAGGGTGACGTAGTGGAACGAGGACAGGAAACCGCGACGGCCGGGAATGGCGGCCTCGGACATGTAGGTGGCACTGGCACCGTACTCACCGCCGGTAGCGAAGCCCTGCAGCAGGCGCGCGAACAGCAGGATGACCGCCGCCCAGATGCCGATGCTGGCCGCGGTGGGCGTGATCGCGATGAGGAAGGAACAGACGGCCATCAGGGTGACCGACACGGTCAGCGCCAGGCGGCGGCCGTGGCGGTCGGCGAAGCGGCCGAAGAACCAGGCGCCGATCGGGCGCATCAGGAACGTGGCGGCGAAGATCGCCCAGACGTACATGGTGGAGTTCTTGTCGTCCGGCGAGAAGAACTGCGATTCGAAGTACACGGCGAACACCGAGTACACGTAGACGTCGTACCACTCCACCAGGTTGCCGGCAGAGCCTTTGAGGGTGTTGGAGATCGACCGCCGCAGGGCGGCGCGGTCGTTCGCGGGAACAGCAGGTTGGGACGTGGTGCTCATCTGGGTGGGAATCCTCGATGCGGCGCGTCCGTGCGCAGGGAAAACGGCGCCCGGCCTTGGGGCGGCGCGGCCGGGCAGCCTCTTGGTACTGCATCGACCGTCAACACGGGGTAGCAGACCAGAGCAGGGTGCATGGATGGATGACAGCGTGCCATCGTCCGGGGTCCCGGACCATACTCAAAACGTCCTAGAATCCGCCTTCCCCCGGCTCCCTGGTGCGTCATGTCGGCTCCCCCCTCTCCGTCTGCGGCTGCCCCCCGGGGTGGCCTTGTCGCGCTGGCACTGCTGCTGGTCTATGTGGTCTGGGGCTCGACCTACCTGGGCATCGCCAAGGCCCTGCACGGCGGCGCGCTGCCGCTGACGATGGTCTCCGGCAGCCGCTTCATCATTGCCGGCGGGGTGATGTACCTGGCGCTGCGCCTGTTCTGGAAGCTGCCCAACCCGACCCTGCGGCAGTGGCGCAATCTGGTCATCATGGGCGTGACCATGCTGGTGCTGGGCAATGGCATGGTGGTGCTGGCCGAGCGCGAGGTGTCCTCGGGCCTGGCCGCCACGGCCGTGGCCTCGGTGCCGCTGTGGATGGCGCTGTTCTCGGCGCTGCGCGGCCAGCACGCCAGCCGCGGCGAGTGGCTGGGTATTGCCATCGGCTTCCTGGGCGTGGTCTGGCTCAATGCCGGCAGCAGCCTGACCGCATCGCCAACCGGGCTGGTACTGCTGCTGATCGCACCGGTCGGCTGGGCATTCGGTTCGGTGTGGGCGCGCGGCCTGGACCTGCCGGGCCCGTTCATGACCGCGGCCGGGCAGATGATCTGCGGCGGCGTGCTGCTGGTGCTGATCGGCCTGGCGGTGGGCGAGCGCCCGACCACCTTGCCCGACACCAGCGGCCTGCTGGCGATGGCCTACCTGTGCGTGTTCGGTTCCATCGTCGCGTTCACCGCCTACGTATGGCTGCTGCAGAACGTGCGCCCGGCGCTCGCCGGCAGCTATGCCTACGTCAATCCGGTGATCGCGGTGCTGCTGGGCGCGCTGCTCAACGGTGAACGGTTCGGCTGGCGTGACCTGCTCGCCATGGCGGTGATTCTTCTGGGTGTGGTGGTGTTGACGATGGCAAGGACGCGAAAGCAATGAGCATGGACGAGAAAGAACAACGCCGGGGCCTGCTGGTCACCGCGTCCACCTTCGTGATCTGGGGCCTGGTGCCGGTGTACTGGCACCTGCTCAACGAAGTGCCTTCGTTCCAGATCATTGCCCACCGCATCATCTGGAGCACGGTGATGGTGCTGGGCTGGCTGCTGATCAGCTCGCGCCTGGGCTGGTGGAAGAAGATTGCGGCGCAGCCGCGCGCGCTGCCGATCCTGCTGGTGTCCAGCCTGACCATTGCCTTCAACTGGGGCCTGTACATCTGGGCGGTCAATGCCGGGCATGTGATCGAGACCAGCCTGGGCTACTTCATCAATCCGCTGGTGAACGTGCTGCTGGGCGTGCTGGTGCTGAAGGAACGCCTGCGCCGCCTGCAGTGGGTGGCGGTGGCGATGGCGGCGGTGGGCGTGGCCTGGCTGACCATCGATGCCGGCACGCCGCCGTGGATCGCGCTGGGCCTGGCCTGTTCGTTCGGCCTGTACGGGCTGCTGCGCAAGCTGGTCTCGGTTGATCCGGTGGCTGGCCTGGGCGTGGAGAGCCTGTACCTGTTCCTGCCGGCGCTGGCGTTCGCGATCTGGGCCGAGAACGGCCACGGTGGTGCCTTCTTCCATGGCTGGGGCTGGCGCAACGACCTGCTGCTGATCTTCGGCGGTGCGGTCACTGCGGTACCGCTGATCGGCTTTGCCTACGGCGTGAAGCGCATCCCGCTGTCGCTGGTCGGCATCCTGCAGTACATCGCGCCGAGCCTGCAGCTGCTGCTGGGCGTGTTCTTTTTCCACGAAGGATTCGATACCGGCAAGGCGATCGGTTTTGCGGCGATCTGGGCCGGCCTGGTGCTGTTTGTCGGCGACAACATCCGCACGATGCGGGCTGCGAAACGATAGCGCCTGGCCACGCCCGGCGAACACGATGCAGGAAAAAGAACGGCGCCCCGAAGGGCGCCGTTCTGCTTCCATCCACCGCCAGGAGAGAGAGATGGCGGTGGCGGGAACGCGGGTGCAGGCTTAGAAGCGCTGCTGGTACTTCATGTACATGAAGCGGCCGATGTCGAAGCCACCGTAGTAGGTGAAGCTGCTGTTCGGCTGGCTGTACATGGTCGGACCCTGGTGGTTGAACACGTTGTTCACGCCCAGCGACACGGTGCCATCCCACGGCAGGCTGTAACGCACCTGCAGGTCGTGGAAGGTGTTGGAGCCCACCTTGTTGGTCGGCGAGGTGCTGGTGTACGGCGAGTTGAAGTCCGGCAGGTTGCACTCGTCCATGTACGAGCACTTCTCCTTCATGCTGGAGTAGTAGCGCGCGGTCCAGCCGATGCCGAAGTCGCCGTACTGCCAATCCAGGTTGAAGGTGGAGCGCACGCGGAAGTCGCCGCCCCAACCGGTACGCTGTTCCACCGGAGTGGTGACGGCGTTGTCGTTGCGCTGCTCCAGGTAGTCGGTGTAGGTGGTGTTCCAGTTGACGGCGAACTTGCCGAACGTGGTGTCCGGCAGGCGGTAGCGCAGGTTGATGTCATAGCCGGCGGTCTCGCGGAAACCGGCGTTGACCAGCGAGCGGTCCAGGCTGTTGACCTGGCCGTTGCTGCCGCGGGTGAAGCGGCCACAGGCAGCGTCCGAACCCTGCACGTAGCACTGTTCCAGCAGGTTGGTGGCCGACTCGCCGACGATGGCGTTGTTGATGCGGATCTTCCACCAGTCCAGGCTGACGTCCAGGCCTGGCACGAAGTCCGGGCTGTACACCAGGCCGACGGTCCAGGTCTTGGCGGTTTCCGGCTTCAGTTCCGGGTTGGAACCGGAGCTGAAATCGGTGGTGGCCTGCTGGCCGGGCTTGGTGGCCACGCTGCCATCGCTGTTGAGCTGGCGGAAGTTGGCCGGCACCTTCAGCGCCTGGCAGCGTGCGGCGACGGCGGCGCTGGTGGCGGCGGTACCGAAGGAGGTATCGCACGGATCGGTGAACGCGTCACGGCTGCTGACGGTACCGCCGTACAGGTCGTCCACGGTCGGCGCACGGAAGCCGGTGCCGTAGGTGGCGCGCACCAGCAGGCTGTCGATCGGCTTCCACTTCAGCCCGAACTTGCTGTTGGTGGTCGAACCGAAGTTGTTGTAATCCGAGTAGCGACCAGCCACGTCCAGCGACAGTTCGCGGGCGAACGGCAGGTCGGCCAGCAGCGGCACCTGCAGTTCCAGGTAGACCTCGTTGAGCGAGTAGTTGCCACGGGTCGGCTGGCCACTGGTACCGGCGATCTCGCCCTTCTGCACCTTCGCATCCGGGGTGTAGCTGGCTTCTTCGCTGCGGTGTTCGACGCCCAGCGCGGCCAGGATGTCGCCGGCCGGCAGGGTGAACAGCGAGCCGGAGATGTTGCCGCTGGCGACCTTGGTGGTGCTCTGCATCTTGTCGACGAAGCGGGTGAACAGGTAGTCCTGCACGTCCTGGTTGCTCAGCGAGCCCGGGCCGGTGTAGCCCATCGGCGCTGCCGGGTTCCACGGCACGCAGCCGGCGATCACCGCGCCCGGCGTACCGCAGCGGGCCACGTCGCCATCCATGAAGGACGGGCCGACGGCCAGGTTGACGTGCGGCTGGTACATGCTGCCGGTACCGATGCGCTCGCCTTCATTGCGGTTGTACATGTAGCTGACGTTCCAGTCCCAGTACCGCGAACCGGTTTCGAAGCTGCCTTCCAGGCCGATGCTGGCGCGCTTGGTTTCCAGGTTGTTCTCGGTGCCGCGCGGCAGTTCCTCGGTGCGGTGCGCGAACAGAACGTCCTGGCCCCACAGGTTGAATGCGCTGTCCTTGGACAGCGCGGCGCGGCTGCCGCTGCGTGCCTGCGCGGCACTCACCGAGTACGGGTAACCGGCCAGGTGCTTGATCGACTCGCGCTTGCTGTACAGCGCGTCGGCGACGATGCGCAGGTCGTCGGTGATGGAGAAGCCACCGTTGGCGAACACCGAGGTGCGCTCCAGGCCGGTCTGCAGGCTCATGTTCGACTTGGTGTTGGCACCGTCGGCCGGGTCCGGCGCGTGGAAGTTGCCCGCCTTGCTGGGGTCGCCGCCCGGGCCCACGGTCAGGTTCTTGCCACCCACGGTGACGTAGCCCCACGGGGTGTTGCCGTTCAGGCCATCATTGGGGTGGCGCGGGCCGTTCGGGTAACGGCTGAACTCGCGGTCCTTGCCCAGCACCTCGTCTTCCTTGGTGCGCTCGGCGCCGACGCTGAACCAGCCGCGGTCGAAGGTCTTGCCGAAGGTGGTGCTGTAGGAGCGCTTCTGGCCGTCGCCTTCGCCGTACTGGCCGACGTAGGCACTGGCCTGGCCGCCATCGAAGTTCCTGCGGGTGATGATGTTGACCACGCCGGCAATGGCATCGGAGCCGTACAGTGCGGAGGCACCGTCGGTCAGCACTTCAACGCGCTCGACAATCGCCGACGGGATCGAGGCCAGGTCGGAATAACCGCCGGCACTGACGCCCATGCGGCGGCCGTCGATCAGCACCAGGCTGCGTTCCGGGCCCAGGTTGCGCAGGCTGACGTACATGCCGCCGAAGTCGCGCGAGGAGGTCAGCGACGAGGCGCGGCTCATGCTGGGCGCGCCTGCTGCAGGAATGTCCTGCAGGATGTCGGCGACGTTGACGTAGCCCTTCTTGTCGATCTCGGCGCGGCTGAGCGCGATCACCGGCTGTGCGGTTTCGACACTGGCCTGGCGGATGCGCGAGCCGGTGATTTCGATGCGGTCGAGGTTGGTGGTGGTATCGCCGGCGCTCTGCGCAAAGGCGGGGATGGTGCAGCTGGCAGCCAGCGCGATCACGATCGCGTTGCGCAGCGGAGTGGTTTTCAGGGACATCCGTGACATCTCGTGTTTCAGGAAAAACAAGCGCCCGTTCTGTGGGCGCGTGGGGTGCTGCAAACCAACGTGGGGGGCCGGATTCTAGAGTGTTTCCATCGGTAACTGTTTGCCTCTGTGCTGCTGCATGCGTGCGAAAATGAATCGCAACCAACAATCCACAGATGCACTGTGCGCAACGTCACGCGTGCTGCGTTTGCAATGGGCAGAGGCATCGATAGCGGCACGAAGCCGGCACGCTTGAGGGGTTGCGACAACACGTCACTGTGCGTGCTTGCATGCAGGCGCACATCCGTTGCGATGCATCTGCCTGCATGAAATGCTCTTCGCGTTGTCGTCGAAAGTGGGAGATGAAGGAATGATCCAGCTCGAAGAAGCTCGCCGTCGCGTGCAGGCTGCACTCGTCAGCGACGAAGAGCCGGTTGCCATCACGCACGAGCAGGAAGTGGTCGAAGGCTGGCTGTTCTGCTTCCAGTCGCTGCGCTACCTGCAATCCGGCGAAATCTCGGATGCGTTGGCCGGCAATGGACCGATCTTCGTCGACCGGCATACGGGCGAGCAGCACGCGCTGGGCACGGCGTATCCGCCGGAGGACGCCCTTCGCCAGCATCTGGCCTCGCGCGCCCTGCCGTCTGATGCCGCAGCGGCAGATTTCTGAGTTCGGCAAACAGAAAAGGGACGGAGCCTTCGCTCCGTCCCTCTGCGCGATGCGCATTCCATCGCTGCGTGATGCTCAGGTTTCGCGCAGTGCGGTGGTGATCGGCAATCGCGCCGCGCGCAGCGCCGGGAACAGGCCGCCGACCAGGCCGATGCCCAATGCCCATTTCAGGCCCGTCCACAGCAGTTCCGGCGACACATGGAACTTGAACACCACCGCGCTGAAATTGCTGCCGATGGTGGACACGCTGTAGCCGTTGAACAGCAGCCACGCCACCGCGCAACCGAGCAGCCCGCCGAGCAGCGCCAGCAGCATCGTCTCCAGCATCACCGCGGTCACCACCGGCAGGCCGCGGAAACCGATCGCGCGCATCGTGGCGATCTCGCGCGCACGCGTGGCCACGGCGGCATACATGGTGTTGAGTGCGCCGAACACCGCGCCCACCGCCATGATCGTGCCGATCACCTTGCCGAGGATGTCGATCAGCTTGGTCAGCCCACCGCCCTGCTTGCTGTAGTAGACGCGGGTGGTTTCCACATCCAGCTTCAGCCGCGGGTCGGCGGCAACGGCGGCCTTGAACTGCTCGAAGCCGGCCTTGCCATCGGTACGCACGCTGATCGATTGCCAGGCACTGCGCTGATAGGTGGTGGCCAGCGTATCGGCATCGGTCCACAGTTCCGAATCATGCGCATCGCCGGTGGCGAACACGCCGACCACGGTCCAGGTCTGGTTGCCCAGCGTCAGCGTCTTGCCGACATCCATATCGCGGAACTGGCCGCGCGCGCCCTGGCCGACCACGATCTCGCGCAGGCCGGCGGCGAACCGGCGCCCTTCGATGATCTTGACCTTGTCATGCACGGCCCACGCCTGTGGGCCGACACCACGGAACTGCGCGTTGACGTCGGTGCCATCGGCCTTCGACACCAGGTTGACCACCTGCGACAGCTCCGGCGACAGCAGTGGCCGGCCCTGTGCATCACGGCTGATGCCGGGCAGGGTGGAGAGCGTGGGTACCTGCTCACGGGTGATCACCGAGTTGGTCTCGGCCTGCGAACCGCCGCGCAGCACGATGGCGGTGGTGTCGTCGCCGGTGTTGTTGAGCGTGGCCTGGAAGCCTTCGCCCATCGCCAGCATCGCCACCAGCACGCCGACCACGCCGGCAATGCCGACCACGATCACCGAGGAGGCGCCCCAGCGCTGCGGCAGGCTGGCCACACCGATGCGGGTGGCGGCCAGCGCCAGCCGTCCGCCGCGGGTCAGCAGCAGCCACAGCGTCACCAGTACCGCCACGGCCAGTACGCCGATCCACGGCAGGCTGATCCACAGCACCAGGCCGATCACCAGCAGCAGCACGGTCAGCGCGTTGCCCAGCCATTTCTTGAGTTTGCTCTTGAACATGTCGGTGTCCTCTTCAGCGGCCGGCCAGTGCGTCGACGATCTTCAGGCGCTTGGCACGCAGCGCCGGCAACAAGCCGACGATGATGCCGATCACCACGATCAGGCCCAGCCCCATCAGCCAGGTCGGCGTCGGCACGTGCGGCGGCAGCATGCCCATGCTCTTCGGGCTGATCGCGGGCAGCACCAGTGCGGCCAGGCCCATGCCGATCAGGCCGCCGAGGCCGATCAGCAGCACCGACTCCACCATCACCAGGGTCAGCACGGTGCTGTCCCTGAAGCCCAGCGTCTTCAGCGTGGCCAGTTCCGGCACGCGCTCGCGCACCGCCTGCGCCATGGTGTTGCCGGTCAGCAGCAGCAGGGTGAAGAACACCGCGCCCATGATCGAGGTGACGATCATGCCGATGTCGGCGAACTGCTTGACGAAGGCCTGCTGGAACGCCGACTCGGTCTGGGTCTTGGTCTCGTGGTCGGAGTTGGCCGAGATCGCATCGATGGCCTGCGCCACGCGCGAGGAGTGGTCGGGATTGTCCAGCGTCACCGTGTACCAGCTCACCTGGTTCTTGATGTAGTCGTTGGATTCATCGAAGTACTTCCAGTTCATCATCAACTGGCGTTCTTCGTTGGCGGCCAATGCACGGTCCTTGGAGCGGTAGATGCCCTTCAGTTCCAGCGGCCAGTCGTTGCTGCCGCCGCGCGGGAAGATCGTGGCCTGCAGCGGGATGGTGTCACCGATCTTCCAGCCGAACTGCTTGGCCAGGGTTTCGCCGACGATGGCGCCGGTGCGGGTCTGCTTCCAGTCTTCCAGCTGCGCCGGGTCGATCTGCAGTTCGCGGTACACGTCGAAGTAGTTGGGCGACACCGAGAAGTTCGGGAAGAAGTTCTTCGGGTCCTGGTAGATGCCGCCGAACCACATGCCATAGGCCACATCACGCACGCCGGCGACCTGGCGGATCTGGGTCTCCAGGCGGATCGGCAGCGACTGGGTGATCGACAGCCGCGAGGCCACCACCAGCCGGTTGGCCCCTTCCACGCTGCCGCCGGAATTGAAGGCCACGCGTACCGAGTCGAGCATGCCGAACAGCAGGAACGCAGCCACCACCGAGAGCAGGGTCAGCAAGGTACGTGTGCGGCTGCGGAACAGCTGCGCCCACACCAGTGAAAAGTATTTCATCGCGGTGGCCTCCGTCAGTGGGCCAGCGGGGCGTCGGCCAGCTCGCCCTTGTCCAGGTGCACCGTGTGGGTGGCGTACTCGGCCGCCTTCGGGTCATGGGTGACCATGATGATGGTCTTGCCGTGCTCGCGGTTGAGCTGCTGCAGCAGGCCCAGGATCTCTTCGGCGGACTGGCGGTCGAGATCGCCGGTGGGTTCGTCGCAGATCAGGAAGGTGGGGTCGGAGACGATCGCACGGGCGATCGCCACGCGCTGCTGCTGGCCGCCGGACAGCTCATTCGGGCGGTGGCTGCGGCGGTCGGCCAGGCCGACCAGGGTCAGCGCGATCTCCGCATTGCGCTTGCGCTGCGCGGCGCTGAGGTGGGTCAGCAGCAGCGGCAGCTCGACGTTCTTCTGCGCGGTCAGCATCGGCATCAGGTTGTAGAACTGGAACACGAAGCCGACGTGGTGGCTGCGCCAGGTCGACAGCTGGCCGCCGCTCATCTGGTCGATGCGCTCGCCTTCGATGCTGATCTCGCCGCCACTGGGGTTGTCCAGGCCGCCGATCAGGTTGAGCAGGGTGGTCTTGCCCGAACCGGATGGGCCCATCAGCGCGACGAAGTCGCCGCGCGCGATGTCCAGGTCGATGCCGTGCAGCACCTGCACTTTTTCGGGGCCACGCTGGTAGGTCTTGGTGATGTTGCGCAGTGAAACCAGGGTCGACATGGGTGGTTCTCCACGGAAGGCGGGAAACGGGGCACTGCGCCCGCGGTGGCCGCGGGCGTGCGTCGAGCGGTGCTGCCGGCGGCGCGCGGGGGCGCCAGGCCGTTACTGCGCTTGTTTCTGTTGCACCTTGGCGCCATCGCGCAGGGTCTCCGGTGGATTGACCACCACCGACTCGCCCGCGCTCACGCCCTTGAGGATCTGGCGGTCCTTGCCCATCGCCTGGCCGGCCTCGACCGTGCGCTGCTGCACGCGGCTGTCATCGCCCAGCACGAAGGCGACCGTGCTGCTTTCACGCTGCACCACCGCGCCGGCCGGCACGCGCACACCCTGCGGCGTGCTGGCGGCCTGCGGCTGTGCCTGTTCCAGGAAGCTGACCCGCACGCCCATCTCCGGCACGATGCGCGGGTCCTTCACCTTCAGTGCCACGCGCACCTTCACCGTGGCCTTGCCGCGGTCGGCGGTGGGAATGATGGCGATCACCTCGCCCGGAATCTTCCACTCCGGGTAGGCGTTGAGCGTGGCTTCCACCGGCATCTTCGGCTGCACGCGGCCGATGAAGGCCTCGCCGACCTCGACCTCGATCTCCAGCGAATCCATGTCGACGATGGTGCCGATGCCGGTACGGGTGAAGCCACCGCCGGCCGACAGCGGCGAGACGATTTCGCCCGGTTGCGCCGCCTTGGCGGTGACCACGCCGGAGAACGGCGCACGCACCACGTTGTTGTCCACGCCGAGGTCGGCGATGGCCAACTGGTCGTGGGCGACCTTGACGTTGCGCTGGGCGGTGTCGAGCTGGGCACGCAGGCTGTCACGCTGGGCCACGGCCTGGTCGTACTGCGAGCGCGACACCAGCTGCTGGCCGACCAGCGCCTGCAGGCGGCTGGCTTCGGCGGCGGCCTGCTTCTGCTGCGCTTCCAGCCCGGCGACCTGGCTGCGCGCGGCCTGCAGCTGCGAGGCATACAGGCTGCGCTGCGCGTCGGCATCGATCGGGTCCAGCGTGGCCATGATCTGGCCCTGCTCCACGCGCATGCCTTCCTCGATCATCACCTCGCGCACCTTGCCGGTGATCTTGGCCGAGACCGTGGCCATGCGCCGGGCCACCACGTAGCCGCTGGCGTCGAGCACCGAACTGCTGGCGCTGCCCTGCTGGATAGCCACGGCAGGCGCGGTTTCCACTTCCACGGCCGGCGTGCGGCCGAACAGGAAGGCGATGGCGGCGGCGATCAGCAGCACCACCACGATGATCGCGATCCACAGCCAGCGGCGGCCACCGCCCCTGCCGCCGGAGGCAGTTGGCGGCGATTTGCGGTCGATACGGAGTTCCTTCAACAGCTCGGCAGAAGCGTTCATTCGTTCCATCACAGGCGTTCGGGCGGGTGTGGCCGGAAGCGCGGACGGCGGCGGTTCCGGCGAGGGAGCGTGCGGCACAGCATGAAGGCAGGTACGGCGATGATGGCAGTGACAGCTGTCATCCGATGACACTGACGGCGGCAACTGCGAAACGTGACCACGGCGGCACAGGATGGCAACGTCCCCGCTACCGGTACCGCCCATGGATCCGATCGCCCCGTCGCTGGCCCGCCTGCAGCAGGTGCAGGTGCGCTATCGCGACCATACCGCCCTGCATGGCATCGACCTGCAGGTCCGCGCTGGCCAGGTGCTGGCATTGCTGGGCCGCAACGGTGCTGGCAAGAGTACCGCGATCAGCGTGTTGTTGGGCCTGCGGCGGGCCGATGCCGGCGAGGTCGAGCTGCTCGGCGGCGACCCGCAGCAGCGCGCCAGCCGCCTGGGCCTGGGGGTGATGCTGCAGAGCACCAGCCTGCCGCCGATGCTGCAGGTGGACGAGTTGGTGGCGCAGGCCAGCGCCTGCTATCCCGACCCCATGCCCTTGCCGGAGGTGCTGCAGCGCGCCGGCCTGCAGGCGCTGGCGCGGCGCCGTTACGGCCAGCTGTCCGGCGGCCAGCAGCGTGCCGTGCAGTTCGCCATCGCGATCTGCGGCCGCCCGCGCGTGCTGTTCCTGGACGAGCCGACCACCGGCCTGGACATCCAGGCGCGGCAGGGGATGTGGCAGGCGATCCGGCAGCACGTGGCCGAGGGCTGCGGCGTGCTGCTGACCACCCATTACCTGGAGGAGGCCGAAGCGCTGGCGCAGCAGGTGGTGGTGCTGGAGCAGGGTCGCGTGCTGGCCGACGCGCCGCTGGCCGAACTGCGCCTGGCCGACCGGCCGCGGCGCATCCGGTGCCGCAGTGCGCTGGCCGTCGATGTGCTGCGGCAGTGGCCCGGCGTGCAGCAGGTGCAGCGCGAGGGCGAGCACCTGCAGCTGCTGGCCAGCCCGGCCGAGCCGGTGGTGGCGCGCCTGCTGGCCGCCGACGCACAGCTGTGCGAGCTGGAAGTACAGGGCGCGGCGCTGGCCGACGCGTTCCTCGACATGACCCGGGAGGCCGCATGAACACCGTGATCCGTACGCCTGCAGCCGCGCGCCCGGGATGGCGCCGCGCCCTGCGCCCCTACGCCGCTGAACTGCAGGCCGAGCTGCGCCGCGCCTGGCGCACGCCCGCGTTCGCGGTGCCGTCGCTGCTGTTCCCGGTGCTGTTCTACCTGCTGTTCGGCGTGCTGCTGGGGCGGGGCCATGCGCCGCTGTACCTGCTGGCCACCTACTGCGTGTTCGGCGCGATGGCGCCGGCCCTGTTCGGCTTCGGCGTGCAGCTCGCGCTGGACCGCGAAGGCGGCCTGCTGACCCTCAAGCGCGCGCTGCCGATGCCGGCAGCGGCACCGCTGCTGGCACGGCTGGCGATGGCGGTGATGTTCGCGCTGCTGGTGGCCGCGTTGCTGATCGGCGTGGCGCGCGTGCTGGGCGGCGTGCACCTGCAACCCGCGCAGATGCTGCAGCTGCTGGCGGTGGCCGGCCTGGCCGCACTGCCTCTGGGGGCGATCGGCCTGCTGATCGGCAGCCATGTCAGCGCCAGTGCGGCGCCGGCGATGGTCAACCTGGTCTACCTGCCGCTGGCCCTGCTGTCGGGGCTGTGGCTGCCGCTGTCGGCACTGCCTGCGCTGTTCTCGACGATGGCACCGCTGTGGCCGACCTGGCATCTGGCGCAGCTGGCGCTGCCGGTGGTCGGGCTGCCGTCGGCGGGCAGCATCGGCGGCCATCTGCTGGTGCTGCTGGCGGTGACCGTGGTGGCGTTGCTGCTGGCACGCCGCCGCCTGCGCCGGATCGGCTGAACTGGCATGATCGGCAACGTTCGTCCCCGCCTGGATCCTCCCGTGTCGTCGAGCTGGCTTGCGTCCCTGCTGCGCCCTGCGCCGGATTCGGCCGTGGCCGAACTGCTGCGACGTGGCAAGTCGCCCTGGAGCGGCGCGATCCACCTGCTGTGGTCGGTATGGATCTTCCTCACCCCGGTGCTGGGCAATGGCTTCACGCTGCGCTGGCTGCTGCTGACCCTGGTCAGCTATCCGCTGTTCCTGCTGCTCTACGCCAGGGTGATGCTGGCGCCACGGCACCATGGGTGGCGCTATGCGCTGGGCATGATCGTGCTGGCGCTGGTACTGCTGCCCTGGTACCCCTCGGGCTTGAGCTACTTCGTGTTCGGCTGCGTGATGATCCGCATGAGCGGGCGCAGCAGCTGGTGGGCGTACCTGCTGCAGCTGACCGGGCTGAACCTGCTGTTCTGTGGCACCGCGCTGTACTTCGGCTATCCGTGGCAGGCCATGGTGTGGATGCCAGCGGTGTCGTTCATTGTCGGGCTGGTGGTGAACGTGGAGGCCCTGAGCCAGCAGCGCGACGTTGCCCTGCAGCTGTCGCAGGACGAAGTCCGGCGGCTGGCGACCACCGCCGAGCGCGAACGCATCGGCCGTGACCTGCATGACCTGCTCGGCCACACCCTGTCGCTGATCACGTTGAAGCTGGAGCTGGCGCGCAAGCTGCACGACCGTGGCGACGCGCGCGCGCGGCAGGAGATCGGCGAGGCCGAAGCGATCGCCCGCGAGGCGCTGGCACAGGTCCGCAGTGCGGTGACCGGCATCCGTGCCAGTGACCTGGCCGGCGAGCTGGCCTCGGCACGCCTGCTGCTGGAATGCCAGCAGGTGCACCTGCAGTACACGACGCCGCCACCGATGCCGGTGAACGTGGAACGTGGACTCGCGCTGGTGCTGCGCGAAGCGGCCACCAATATCGTGCGCCATGCGCAGGCGACCCGGGTGCAGGTGGATTTCATGCTTGAGGAACGACAGTTGGCGATGCAGATACGCGATGACGGGCGTGGTGGTGTGCAGGCCGAGGGCAATGGACTGTGTGGCATGCGCGAACGGGCGGCGGCGCTGGGTGGCCAGTTGACGCTTCAGTCTCCGCGCGGAGAAGGCACGGTGCTGACCGTGCGCGTGCCGCTGGTGGCCGCCAGTACGCCGTTGCCGCCGGCGTCATTGGCACCGGGCGGTGCGGCATGATCCGCATCCTGCTGGCCGAAGACCAGGCGATGGTACGGGGTGCGTTGTCGGCGCTGCTGGGCCTGGAGCCTGATATCGAGGTACTGGGCAGCGCCGCCGACGGCGAAGCCGCATGGCGGATGCTGCAGCAGCTGAAGCCGGACATCCTGGTGACCGACATCGAGATGCCTGGCCTGTCCGGGCTGGAACTGGCGCAGCGCATCGCCCGCCATGAGCTGCCGATCAAGGTGGTGATCGTGACCACCTTCGCCCGTGCCGGGTTCCTGCGTCGCGCGTTGGAAGCCGGCGTGCTGGGCTACCTGTTGAAGGACGCACCGGCCGAGAACCTGGCCGACGCACTGCGCAAGGTGAACCAGGGCATCCGCGCGATCGACCCGCAGCTGGCGCTGGATGCGTGGTCGCAGGCCGATCCGCTGACCGACCGCGAGCGCCGGGTGCTGCGGCTGGCGGGCGAGGGCCGCACGGCCAGCGAGATCGCCGAGCAGCTGGGGTTGTCGCACGGCACGGTGCGCAATTACCTGTCCGAGTGCATCGGCAAGCTGGGCGTGGCCAATCGCATCGAGGCGTACCGGTTGGCGCGGCAGAAGGGGTGGTTGTAGGGGATCATTTCCGCGACCGCGGAGGGGTGTCACTTTCTTTGCTCGTGCAAAGAAAGTAACCAAAGAAACACGCCGCCGGGCCGCGAGCCGGTGCTACGCACCGGTGCCCTGCGCTTCTCGGGAAATCAGGGGACGGCGCCGAACTCGCTGCGCTCAGACACCGGCGCCTCTTCGCCCCTGATTCCCCTGCGATTCTCGGCTCGCTTGAAGGCGGACCCAACGTCAAAGACCACAGCTGCACCCAGTAGATCCACGCCATGCGTGGATGCCGTTGCCGTTGATCTTGACCTTCCAGTCCGCCTTCAAGCGAGCCGAGCACCGCAGGTCCGGCGAGGGCGAAGAGGTGCGGGTGTCTGAGCGCAGCGAGTTCCCGCACCGTCCCTCGACGGGCCGAGGAGCGCAGGGCACCGGCGTGCGAAGCACGCCGGCTCGCGGCCGGCGGAGCGTTTCTTTGGTTACTTTCTTTGCGCGCAAAGAAAGTGACACCTCCCCGCAGGCGCGGAAACGATCCGCCGGGAACTCCCGGCGAACCCGATCAATCCTTCCCGCGCGCCATCGCCTGGAACACCCCGTCACGCCGCACCCACAGGTGGAACAGCGCCGCCCCCACGTGCATCAGCACGGTGGCGAACAATACATAGGCCAGCAGGCTGTGCGCGTTGCGCAGCGCGGCATACAGGGCCGGGGTGTGCGGCACGATCGGCGGCAGGTGCAGGCCACCCCACAGCACGATCGGGTAACCGCCGGCCGACAGCATCGCCCAGCCGATCAGCGGCATCGCCAGCATCAGCGCGTACAGCATCCAATGCGACGCCTTGGCCGCCATCACCTGCCACACCGGCAGATCGGTCGGCAGCGGCGGCGGGCGATGGCGCAGCCGGTTATACAGGCGCAGCAGCACCAGCAGCAGGATCGCGATGCCCAGTGGACGGTGCAGGTCGATCAGCACGGGGCGCAGGTGCAGCGAGGCGACCATGGTCACGCCGATGAACAGCATGGCGATGATCATCAGCGCCATGGACCAGTGCAGTACCCGCGCCAGCAGGTTGAAGTGGCCATTGCCGGTGCTCATCGTGCGGCCTCCTTCGGTTGCTCCACGTTGCCGCTGGCGCGCTCGCGCTCGCGGCGGTTGAACGACTGCGAGTACACGGCCGAGCGTGCGGCCAGGATCGGATCGTCGCTGCCGCGCACGCCGCTGGGCAGGATCAGCGGATCGAAGTTGATCTGTCCGCAGGCGCCTTCTTCCTGCGACTGCATGCGCTCCAGGCTGAGCACGCCGGCCACCACCTGTTCACGCGACTCGGGCCACGCTACCGACGGATCATCGATGGCGTCGCCGGGCTCGGCGGTGCTGACGACCAGGTTCCAGCGCACCGGACCACTGGCCAGGCGCTGCTGCAGTTCCTGGCTGAGGAAATCGACGCTGGCCTGCTTGCGCGTTTCGGCGTCCATTTCCACCACCGGCGCCTGCGGCTGCCAGCGCCAGCGCACCGCGCGCTTCTGGCCCTGCGCGTTGGTGAACCAGAAGCTGTTGACACTGTTGAAGGTGGTGTCGGCCCAGCTGCTGGTCCACGGCGCGGTCTTGGCCCATTGCTGGAAGGCCTGTGCACTGGGGTACTTCGCCAGCACGGCCGCCATCTTCTGCGGGTCGGGCTTGCCGGTGGCCGGGTCGGGAATGGAGGCGCGGGTCTGCTCGAAGAACGCCTCGGCATCGGGAACGGCGAAGAACGGGAAGCTGTTCATCGCCATCCGCCACTCCTGGCCGTCATCGCTGATCATCTGCACCGCCAGGCTGCGCACGCGTGCGGTGTTGTCGGCGCCGTAGGGATCGCCGCCGCCGATCGACAGCCGCCCCATCACCGGCACGCGCGGTTGCGAGAACACCCGTGCGCTGGACAGCGTCGGCGCCTGCGCGCTGGGTTCGAACCAGCCGCTCACGCAGATGCCCTTGCTGTGCGCACGGCGGAAGCCGGGATGCGCCGGGCCGGTGGCTTCGATGGTGTCGGTGAAGCGCTGCGCGGTCAGGCGGTTGCCGATCCAGCCGGCCAGCCAGGCGAAGGTCAGTGCGACGGCACCCAGGATGAGCGCGATCAGGGCGATCCAGAGCAGCGGCGAATGCCTGCGCGGTGCGCCTGGCGCCTGGCCGGCGCGGGTATAGCGGAAGAGCGACATGGTCGGGTTCCTGCCTTCACGGAGCGTGTGGGTGGTCGACCCGCACATCCTCGCAGAACCCTTCCAGGCCCGGTATTCAAATTTTCGTCAAGTTTGCCGGGGAAGAAGTGCCCACCCGCGGTGGGCACCTGCCGGATCAGGCGTAGCGCGCCTTCAGCATCGCCCAGGCCGAACGCAGCGCCAGCGCTTCGCCACCGGCCGGACGGCCCGGTCGCTCGCCGTCGTTCCAGGCATAGACGTCCAGATGCGCCCAGCGCTGGCCGTCTTCCAGGAAACGTTCCAGGTACAGCGCGGCAGTGACCGAGCCGGCCATGCGCGAACCGGCATTGGCCAGGTCGGCGATGCCACTGGTCAGATAACGCAGGTAGGGGCGCCACAGCGGCATGCGCCAGACCGGGTCGCGGGTCGCGTCGCCGGCCTGCAGCCACTGCTGGGCCACGCTGTCATCGTTGCTGAACAGTGCCGGCAGGTCCGGGCCCAGCGCGATGCGTGCAGCACCGGTGAGGGTGGCGAAGTCCAGCACCAGGTCGGGTTTCTGCTCGCTGGCGAAAGTCAGCGCGTCGCACAGGATCACGCGGCCTTCGGCGTCGGTGTTGTCGATCTCCACGCTCAGGCCCTTGCGCGTGGCGATGACTTCGCCCGGGCGGAAGGCATCCGGGCCGATCGCGTTTTCCACCGCCGGCACCAGCAGGGTCAGCCGCACCGGCAGCCCGCGGGCCATCACCAGGCCGGCCAGGGCCAGCGCGTGCGCGGCGCCGCCCATGTCCTTCTTCATGTTGCGCATGCCGTCGGCCGGCTTGATGTCCAGGCCACCGGTGTCGAAGCACACGCCCTTGCCGACCAGCACCAGTGCCGGATCGGTGTCCTTGCCCCAGCGCAGCACGACAAGGCGCGGAGCGCGGTGCGAGGCGCGGCCCACGGCGTGGATGGCCGGGAAGTTCTGCTTCAGCAGCGCATCGCCGGTGATCGCCTCGACCTCGGCGCCATGCGCGTCGGCCAGCGCACGTGCGGCGTCTTCCAGCTGCTGCGGACCCATGTCCTCGGTCGGGGTGTTGACCCAGTCACGCACGCGCAGGCTGGCGGTGATCAGGTCGGCCGCTTCGCCGGTGGGGGTGGCCACCAGCTGCGCCGGCGCACGGTGGCGCTTGCGGTAGCGGTCGAAGCGGTAGCTGCCCAGGCCCCAGCCGAGCTGCATCAGCGCCTGTTCGGCGGCCGGCAGTTCGCTGGCCAGCTGCCACACGCTGCCTTCCGGCAGGGCGTGCGGAGCGTGCGAGTAGCTGTAGGCGTCGGCGCGATCACCGACGCCGATCACCGCACCGGCCAGGCCGTCGGCACCGGGCAGCAGCGCGGTGCTGAAGGCGCCGGCAGTAAAGCCCTGCGATGCCAGCCAGGCCTGGGTGGCGGCCGGCTGGCCGTCCTTCCAGGCCGCGAACTGCTCGCGGTCCAGCACGTACAGCGGCAGCGCTGCGGTGGCGTCGGTGGTGAAACCAGTGATCTCGCTCATGCGTCAGATACTCCGGGGTGCGGCAGCGTCGAGGTTGGCATCCAACCAGTCGGCCAGGCCGGTGAGGGTGTCGAACTGCAGGTCCGGCTGCAGCTGCGGATGGGTCCAGGTGGCGGCTTCACGGTTGATCCAGCATCCGCGCAGGCCTGCGGCGATTGCCCCGGCCACGTCCATCTCGGCATGGTCGCCGACATGCAGCACCTGTGCCGGCGCCACACCCAGGCGGTTGCAGGCGGCGTGGAAGATGCTTGCCTCGGGCTTGGCCGCGCCGTGCTCGCGCGCGCCCAACTGGAAGGCGAAATGATGGGCCAGGCCGATCCGTTCCAGATCGGCGTTGCCATTGCTCAGCGCCGCCACCGGCACCCGCGCGGCAATCCGCGCCAGTGCCTCGATCGCATCGGGGTAGCACTCCACCTGGTTGCGCGCGGCGTAGAACACTTCATACGCCGGCTCCAGCAGGTCGAGGCTGGCGCCGCTGCCGTGCAGGGCTTCGTGCAGGGTCAGCCGGCGCAGTGCGCTCAGGTCGTGATGGAGATGCGGATGGGCGTGGTACAGGCGCTCGCGCAGTTCGCGCATGGCCGCCACCGGATACATCGCGGCGGTGGCGGGGCTGTGTTCACGCATCCACTCGTGCAGGACCAGGTCGATGCGGGCGCCGATCGGAGCGAACGGCCACAGCGTGTCGTCAAGGTCGAGGGTGATGGCTTGGACGGGGAAATTCACCCCGCCATTCTACGCCTGCGCGCGCGGGCTTTCATTCCAGCAGGCGCGCCCAGCCCTGCATGCCGTCCAGCCGTGCCAGCACCAGCTTGATGCACACCAGCAGCGGCACTGCCAGCAGCAGCCCGATCATGCCCCAGGCCCAGCCGAACACCATCAGCGCCAGGATCAGCACCAGTGGCGACAGCTTCATGCGCCGCCCCAGCACGATCGGGGTCACCACCTGGCCCTCCACGGTATGCAGGGCCAGGTAGGCGGCCGCCGGCAGCAGCGCCTGCAGCGGGTCGCTGAATTCCACGAAACCCATCAGCAGCATCAGGGCCACGCCGATCAGCGGGCCCACGTAGGGCGCGAAATTCAGCAGCGCCGCCACCGTGCCCCACAGCAGTGCATCCTGCAGGCTGATGCCGAACAGCATCAGGACACCGGCGAACACCAGCCCGACCAGGGTATTGATCACGCTGATGGTCAGCACGTAGCGCGAGACCTCGCGCTCGATCGAACGCAGGATGTCGCTGGTGAAGCGCTGTTGCTGGCGGTTCGGGAACAGCGCGATCGCCGCGCGCTGCAGGTTCTGCCCGTAGATCATGAAGAACAGGGTCAGCAGCACCACCGCCAGCACCGAGGCGGCCAGCCGTGGTGCACGGGTCAGCATGCGGTACGGGTCGTCGAGCTGGGTGCGGATCACCTGCACCTTGCGGTTGCTGTCACCGCCGGCGACACGCGCGAAGTTCTCTGCGGCCTGGTTGGCCTGCTGCACCGGCTTGGTCAGGTCCTGCACCTGGCGCGCGACCTTGCGCAGCTGCTGCGGGGCCTCCTGTGCCCACTCCATCGCCGGGCCGATCAGCTGCACCGCCAACGCACCGGTCACGCCGAGACCGGCGCCGAGCACCAGCAGTGCGCCCAGCGCACGTGGAATCCACAGCTTCTGCAGCAGGCGCAGGATCGGGTTGCCGACCAGCGCGAAGAACACCGCCAGCAGCACCGGCAGGATGATGTCCTGTGCGGCCCACAGGGTGTAGCCCACCGCCAGCGTGGCCAGCACCACCAGCGACATCGGCCCGCGCGGGCGCGAAGGTGGCGGCAGCGGCGCCTCGGGCAGTTCGGGGCCGGCCGCTGACGGGGACAGGAGGGGCTCGCTCATCGACGCATCAACCGGGAAGGGAAGCGCATTATCCGCCGGCCGCGATCGGCGCGGCGGATTCCATCCATCAACGTTCGGACAGTTCAGTGGCCGCTTCGGCCGGACGCGGCTCGCGCAGTTCCGGTTCCGCCGCCGGCTGTGCTGCCGGTGCCGGGCGTGCAGCGGATGCCGATGCGGCCGCCTGTGCCTGCTCGCTGGCATCGTCGGCTTCTTCGGCGGCATCGTCGGCGGTGGCTGCGGCCTGCGCCGCCATGGCCGTAGCGAACGCCGCCTGCGCGCTGGCGAACAGGTTCGAGACCGAGCCCACCATCTGCAGCCACCGCGCACCGTTGACCTTGCCCGGCACTTCCAGCTTGCCGGCGATGAAGCCGCCGGCCAGGCCGACCACCACGATGCGCAGCGGCGACCAGCCCTGGCGCCAGACCTGGCTGAGCGTGGACCAGTGGTCCTGGGTCTCGACCAGGCGCACCGTCACCACCTGTTCGCAGCGTTTCACCCGCCGCTGCAGCGCACCGAACTTCATGGCTTGCCCTCCGGCAGCTGCACATCGGCATCCGGGTCATCTTCGCTGGGCTCGTCGAACAGGCCCAGGCGTGACAGCTGGCGCCGGGTGGCGTGCATGCCGGTGTGGTGGAAGAAGTAGGACACCCGCCAGATCGCATAGCCGGTCACGGCCAGGCTCAGCAGCGAGGTGATCAGCAGGGCCTGCAGCCAGCTCAGGCCCCAGCTCTGCAGCAGGGCGATGAGGGTGGCCGCCATCAGCAGCCAGGCCGACGCACCGAACACGATCGCCACGCCGGCCCAGGCCAGTGCACGGCCGAACGCACTGCGTGCCAGCGCGAAGTCGGCCGAAGCCAACCGGCGCAACGAGCGCAGCGAATGCTTGGCCGAATCGGCAGCGGCACGGCCGGCTGCACCGACCTGGCGGATGCTCTCATCCAGCGGCGGGGTGGCCGCCGGATCAGGCGCTTGCGCGTTGTCTTCGCTCACGCTGCGGCTTACTTGTCGCTGCTGCCGCGAGCCAGCTTGGCGATGATCCAGCCGGCGGCGAAGGCGACGCCGAACGAGGCCAGCGGACGTTCGCGGATCAGCTCAGCGGCGCTGTCGATCAGATCCTTGCCCTTGTCCATCAGTGCATCGACCTGTTCCTTGGCGGCGGCACCACCGAACTCGGCGGCGGCCAGGCCGGACAGCGCGCTGTCGGACAGTTCGGCCTTGACGTTGGCCTTGCCGATGCGCAGTTCATCGGTCGCAGCACCGGTTGCGCCCTTGATCGCACCGCCGGCGGCCGTGGCGGCCTGCTTCAGGTGGGAACCGGCTTCACCCAGGTGTTCCTTCAGGTTCTCGGTATTGGTGGGGCTCATCGAATCACTCCTGTTGCGATGGGGGAACGGGTGTCGGCGGTGCCGACCTGGACTGACAGCAATAGCATTGCCGGGGTATAGGGGGTGTTACGGCGGGGCGATCAGCGCATCACGAGCTGGCCCTGCTGCTGGCCGTTGTTGCGCAGCACGCGCAGTACCAGGGTCGGCGGGCGCTGCTGGAAGTTGGCACGCCAGCTGGCCAGGTCGGCGAATTCACCCACCGTGGCGTCGGTGATGATGTCGCCCTGCTGCAGGCCGTTGCTGGCCGCGCGACTGCCGCGCTTGACCTCGCTGACCAGTACGCCGCCAACGCCCGACTGGCGCAGCGATTCGGGCAGGTCGACGAAGGTGGCGCCGCCCAGGCGTGGGTCCAGGCTGTCGCCGGTCACTGCACGTGCCTGCTCCTTCAGCGTCGCCTTGATCTGCAACGGCTTGCCTTCGCGGCGCACGTCCAGCGTCAGCGGGCTGCCGACCGCGGCCAGGCCTTCCACGTTGTGCAGCGCCTCGGCGCTGTCCACGCGCTGGCCATTGGCTGAGACCACCACGTCGCCTGGTTTCAGGCCAGCGGTCGCGGCGGCCGAACCGGCCAGCACGCGGGTGATCAGCGCGCCGCGGCTTTCGCCCAGGCCCAGGCCCTGCGCGATCTGCGCGGTCAGGTTCTGGCTCTCCACGCCCAGCGTGCCGCGCACCACCACGCCATGCTTGACCAGCTGGTCGACCACGCTGCGCGCCAGGTTGGAGGGAATCGCCAGGCCCAGGCCGATGTTGCCGGCCATGCTGCCCTGCGGATTGAAGCTGGCGGTATTGATGCCGACCAGCTGGCCCTGCAGGTCGACCAGCGCGCCGCCGGAGTTGCCCGGATTGATCGACGCATCGGTCTGGATGAAGTTCTGGTAGCCCAGGCCGCGGATGCCGCTGCGGCCCACGGCCGAGACGATGCCGGAGGTGACCGTCTGGCTGAAGCCGAACGGATTGCCGATGGCCACCACGAAGTCGCCCACCCGCAGCTGGTCGCTGTTGCCGAGCTTGATGTCGGTCAGGTTCTGCGCCGGGATGCGGATCAGCGCGATGTCGGTATCGCGGTCTGAACCGAGGAATTCGGCCTTGACCGTGCGCCCGTCGGCCAGCGTCACCTGCACGTCATCGGCATTGTCGATGACATGGTGGTTGGTCAGCACCAGGCCTTCCTTGGCGTCGATGATCACGCCCGAGCCCAGCGATTCATTGATGCGTTCCTGCGGGATGTCCGGGAACAGGCGGCGGAAGAACGGGTCGTTGAAGAAGGGGTTGCGCACGCGCACCACCTGCTTGGTGTTGACGCTGACTACTGCCGGCATTGCCTTCTCCAGCATCGGCGCCAGCGAGGGCACCGCCTGTCCGGCGACCGAGGCCGGCAATGCCGCGGTGGTCGGCAACACCGCCGGCAGCGGTGCGGCATCGGCGCGGTTGTCCAGGTGGGCATTGAGCCCGGTGGCAACGAAGCCACCGAAGGCAGCGGCGATTGCGAGCGTGAGCAGGGTGGGGAGCGGTCGCATGGGCGTCGGTTCGCAGGCGTGGGTGGGGGCGGTTCGGCCCTACGGTAAAACAAGCTGAATGAGTGTGTCGCGATCTGGATAAATGCGCCATGAAAACCGCGTGCCCGGCAGGCGGATCCGAATGCCGGCGGCGAGGCCAAAGCGACCGTCATGGCAGCGATGCGTGCACTGCCGAAGGTGGCCGACCGCGAGCTGGACACAGACGGATACCTGCGCAGTTCCGCGCAACCGAGTGCCGCAATGCGCCACAACCTGCGCGGATCAGCGCATCGGTGCCGGCCACTGCGGTGCTGCCCATCCTGCGTGTGGCGCGTGTGGCGCAGTCCTTAAAAAAAGGGGTTTGCTGCAAAGCAGTCGTGCTGGCGACCGTGCCTGGCTACACCATTGCCGTCGCAGCAGATGCGATTGTCGGCGTGTGCCCCGTTCCACGATCGTCAATGTCGGTATAGCATCGCCCCGTTTTGATACTAAAGGCCCCCAGGAGGGCAACATGAGCAACGGTAATGGTAATGGTGTGTCGGTCGTGACCGACGCCGTCGAGAACGTCAAAGAAGCCGCCACCAACGTTGGCGAGACCATCGCCCACGCCGCCGAGGACGCAGTGAAGTCGGTCAAGAAGACCGTCAAGCGCGCCACCAAGGCTGCCGGTACCCGCGTTGCCAAGGCCAAGAAGGCCGTGGCCAAGGTCGAGAAGACCGTTGCCAAGAAGGCCGAGAAGGCTGCCAAGTCGGTCGGCAAGACCGTTGCCAAGGCCAAGCAGAAGCTGGAAGCCGCCAAGAAGAACGCCAAGGCCGAAGCCGCTGCCCTGAAGAAGGAAGTGGCCAAGAAGAAGGCCGCTGCGGGCAAGGCTGTGACCAAGAAGGCCGCCGCTGCCAAGAAGACCACCAAGGCCGCCACCAAGGCTGCCGGCAAGAAGGTCGCCACCGTGAAGAAGGCCGCCACCAAGAAGGCTGCCGTGGCCAAGAAGACCGTTGCCAAGAAGGCCGCGGCCGCCAAGAAGGTGGTCGGCAAGAAGGTCGCCACCGCCAAGAAGGCTGTGGCCAAGAAGACCGTCGCCGCCAAGAAGGTCGCCGGCAAGAAGGCCGTGGCTGCGAAGAAGGTTGTCGGCAAGAAGGTTGCCGCCACCAAGAAGGTCGCCACCAAGAAGACCGCTGCGGCCAAGAAGGTTGTCGGCAAGAAGGCGGCCGTTGCCAAGAAGGCCGTCGGCAAGAAGACCGCTGCGGCCAAGAAGGTCGTCGGCAAGAAGACCGCCGTCGCCAAGAAGGCGGTTGGCAAGAAGGTTGCCGCCACCCGCAAGACGGTCGCCAAGAAGGCTGCACCGCTGAAGAAGGTCGCCGCCAAGAAGGCTCCGGCCAAGAAGGCCGTGCGCAAGGTCGCCAAGCGCAAGTAATCGCGCCGTGACCGAAGGCCCTGCCACCCTCCGGGTGGTGGGGCCTTTCGCGTTTATGGGACATGGCCTGGGGCAAGATGCAGGCTCTTCCCGCCGGAGTGCCGAGCATGCGCGGTATCGACTTCAGTTCCTGGCAGGGCGTGCTGTCCACCTTGGCCGGCCTGGTCCTGATCACCCTGCTCGGCGTGGGCATCCGCCTGCTGGTGATGCAGACCCTGCAGCAGCGTCGCGAGCGCGAGAACCGGCAGATCAATGAGCGGCTGCGCACGCTGATGGCCGCCTACAAGACCCTGGGCGGTTCGTTCACCGGCGAACTGGGGGTGGACCCCAGCCATCGCCGCGACCTGCGCCAGCGCGAAGATGCCGAAGGCATCGCCGAACCGCGTTCGGACCGCGCCCGCCGCATCCGCGATGCGGTCGAGGCGGCACTGTCGGACATCCTGCTGCTGGGCACCGACGAACAGGTGCGGCTGGCCGCGCGCGCCGCCAACGAACTGGCACAGGGTCGGCCGGTGCACACCCACGACCTGGTGGTCTCGCTGCGTGACTTCGTGCGCGAAGCGCTGGACCTGGCGCCGATCCCGGCCGGCCTGCAGATTCCGCCGCAGGGGCCGACCCGGCCCGGCGCCAGCGGCGGCGGCAAGGGCCGCAACGACGGAGATGCCAAGGGCGGTCGTGCGGGTGGCGGTGGTGGCGGTGGCGGAATGGGTGCCGGCATGGGTGGGCTTGGCGCCGGTGCTGCACTGGGTGCCGGCCATGCTGCCGCCAGCGATGAAACGGACGCGCGCTGAGCGCGCCCGCCGAGCCCTGTGCTGAGGTCAGCGCTTCAGTTCGTAGATTGGCACGAAGCCGCCGTAAATCATCCGCGCGCCGTCGAACGGCATCGGGTTCTTGGCCGGATCCATCCGCGGGTCTTCCATCATCTTTGCCATGCCGGCGTCCCGGGTCGGCTTGTCCGGCCATTCGATCCAGGAAAACACCACCGTCTCTTCCGCCGTGGCCTTCACTGCGCCGAAGAAGTCGGTGGTCTTGCCGTGCGGAACATCATCGCCCCAGCACTCGACCACGCGCAGGGCACCGTATTCGATGAAAACGGGATCACCCGCGCGCGCATGGGCGAGGAACTTCTCCTTGTTGGCGGTAGGCACCGCCAGGACGAAACCATCGATGTAGCTCATTGCCTGCCTCCGGATGGACCGTGCCGCATGCACGGCCTTCAAGTACCCGACGAACCAGGGCGGCGTGGATCGACACCCTGGCGATGCCTGTTCAGCCCGGGCCGCCGGGCAGCGGCGCCAGCATCGTATCCGGCGGTTGCCGGCCGGCCAGGTGGCGCACGAAGTAGTCCCACATGCGGTGCGTGTAGGTAGCGTCGTTGCGGAACAACTCATGGTCCTGGCGGGCCAGGTACAGCAGGTCATACTCGCGCTGGGCCTTGTTCAGGGCGGCGGCCAGCTGCAGGGTCAGCGCCGGTGGCGCGTTCTCGTCCAGTTCGCCATAGACCAGCAGCAGATGCCCGCGCAGGTTGCCGGCCAGCGCGGCATTGTCGAGTCCGGCAAACGACGCCGGCACGCCATCGGCCATGGCCGTAGCCGGCAGCACGCCGCCGAACAGCCGGTCCATGCCGTGCAGGGCGCCACCATACATGCCCTGGAAATTGTGGCTGCCGGCCGAGGCCACGCCCACCTTGTAGAACGCCGGGTAGCGCAGCAGGGCGCGCGCCGCGCTGTAGCCACCGAACGAATGCCCATAGATGCCGACCCGCTGCAGGTCGATGCCCGGGTAGCGTTCGCCCAGCTGGCGCAGCGCCGCCACATGGTCATCCAGCTGCACATCGGCGGCGCGCAGGAAGCTGGCGTCATGGAATGCCTTGTCGCGGCCGCCGGTACCGCGCGCATCGATGCTGACCACCACGAAGCCAAGCTCGGCCAGGCTGGCCCGTGACACCGGATTCAATGCGGACACCGCTTCGGCGTAGGTCACCGGCGCATTGCTGATGAAGGCGCCGCCGTACATCGCGTCGATCACCGGGAAGCTGCCATCATCGCGATAGTCACGGGGCAGGTAGACGGTGGCGAAGACCGGCGTGCGCCCGTCGGCGGCGAGCAGCCGTTCGCGCCGTGGTGGTCGCCAGCCTGCCGCAACGATCGCGCTGTCATCGGCTGTTTCCAGCACCATCACTTCACGGCCGTCATCGCTGGCCCGCAGCACGGTGCGTGGTGGCTGGTCGAGACGGGAAACCGTATCCACCAGATAGCCACCGCCAGGCGACAGCGCCTGCGGCGCGCGTCCGCCGAACAGCGCGCCGGTGCCGGCATCGGCCAGGTGGTCGTTGCCGTCGGCGGCCAGGCGGTGGATCGGCCCGCCCTGCAGCGATACCCGGTACAGGCCGCGCACGTAAGGGTCGCCACCGTCCACGCCGCCGGCACTGAAGTAGGCCCAACCGCCTGCGCCGTCCACGCCCAGCAGGTCGCGTACCACCCAGGGGCCACGGGTCAGCTGGGCCAGCACCTTGCCGTCGGACAGCCGCACCCGGTACAGGTGGCCGCGGCCGTCGCGCTGCGAGAACCACACGGCGGTGTCCTGCCCGGGCAGGATCGCCACGGCCGGTCGGTTGTACGAGTACACGTTGAGCTGCAGGCGGGTGTCGCTGGCTTCCTCCAGTACAGTGCGCACTGCGCCGCTGCCGGCCTCGATCTCCACCAGGCGCAGGCGCCGTGGCGTCCCGAAGTGCGCGATCACCGCATACAACCGGCCACCCTCCCAGCCCAGCACGCCGGCTTCGCTGAGCGTGTTCCAGCCCTCGGGCAGCGCGATGTCGTGCTGTTGGCCGCTGCGGGTATCCACCACGTACAGGCTGTCGCGTACCTGCTGCGCATCACCCAGCACGCCCAGTTTCACCGCATGCACGCGTGGGCGCGCGCTGTCGGCGGGCGTGCTTTCCAGATAGGGATAGTCCAGCAGGGCACGCTCGTCATAGCGGATGCCGGCCACGTAGCGGCCATCCGGTGACCAGGCGACCGCGAACGGTCGCATCGGCATCCGGCCCTGCCGGCGCGGAATGCCACGCAGGGCGAAGTCCGGCAGCACGCCATAACCATGGCCGGGTTCACCGCCGGCTGTCAGCGCGCGTGCCACGGTTCCTGGCGAGTGCAGCCATAGATCGTGGCCGCGCACCTGCAGCCACGCATCGCCAACGGGTGAAGGCAGTGCGTCGGCCGGCGGCAACGGATCCTGCGCGCGCGCGCATTGCCAGCGTGGCCACTGGCAATTGATCGGCACCTCACCGTTGAAACGCAGGCGCAGGCCAGCGTCCACCGCCTGCACGCTGGCCAGGCGCAGGCGTGGCCCGCTGGCAGCGAAGGGGGCCACCGCTGTGTCCAGCGCGGTGGGCTCGAACAGGATCTGGCGACGGGCCGTTGCCGGATCGACCAGCACGGCCTGGCGCCGGCCCTGTGCGTCTTCGCGCTCGTACCAGAAGCGCCCGTCGGGCAGCCAGTTCGGCAGTACCGACGCATTGCGCAGTGCACCGCGCAGATGACTGTCGTGCACGCGTTCGGCGCGTTGGTAGTCGCTGGCCTGCAGCGCATGTGCAGGCGTGGAAGAAAACAGCGCAGCGCTGGCCAGGAAGGTCGCGCGGACCATCCTCTGAAGCGGGTCGGGCAGGTGCAAGGCAACCTCCTGTTGCAATCGTCGAGGGATCACAAATGCACGCGCGGCGCGCGCGTATGCCAGAGAGAGCCTGAATCAAGGCAAAAAATTCAGCAATGCGAAGACCGCTGTTTTCAGGGAGCGTTGTGGCGAATAACGGAGAATTTACATTCCCGATGCGATGGCGCCCTGGCGCTGCTGCACACCATAAGAAAGTAAAGGTGTACCCCCATGAAGAATTCGCTGATTGCTCTGGCCCTGGCCGCTGCCCTGCCGTTCACCGCTTCGGCCGCTGAGAACCTGTCCTACAACTACGCCGAAGCCAACTACGCCAAGATCGACAACGATGCGTTCAAGTCCGACGGTTGGGGCGTGAAGGGTTCCTACGGCTTCCTGCCGAACTTCCACGCCTTCGGTGAGTACAGCCGCCAGGAGTTCGACCACACCAACATCAAGCTGGACCAGTGGAAGATCGGTGCCGGCTACAACGTTGAAATCGCTCCGTCGACCGACTTCGTTGCCCGCGTTGCCTACCAGAAGCTCGACCAGAAGCACGGTCTGGACTTCAACGGCTACAGCGCTGAAGCCGGTGTCCGCACTGCCTTCGGCGCCCACGCCGAAGTCTACGGCCTGGTCGGCTACGAAGATTACGCCAAGAAGCACGGCGTCAATCCGGATGGCCAGTGGTACGGCCGCCTGGGTGGTCAGGTCAAGCTGAACCAGAACTGGGGCCTGAACGGCGAGCTGAAGATGAACCGTCACGGCGACAAGGAATACACCGTCGGCCCGCGCTTCAGCTGGTAATTGCTGCCCCGGCGCGATCGCGCGCTGGAAAAGCTTCAACAGGCCCGGCTTCTGCCGGGCCTGTTGCGTTTGCGAAGGCGCAAAACCGAATGCCATCTGACTGATGGGTCACGCAGGCGTGGCATTGCAAGGAATTGGATTCCGCCGCTGCGGGCTCCGTTCTACCGTGGCGGTCCCATGTTGCTGGACATGCCCCCCATGCCGCCCGCACTTCCACCCCTGCTTCCCGACCGGCCCCAACGCCTGGCATTGCTGGACCCGCATCCGGTACTGCGATTGGGCGTGGAAGTGCTGTTGCGACAGCAGAGTGGCGTGCAGGTCCGGGTGAGCCTGTCCAGCGAGGCCCATCTGCTGCAGCTGCTGGAGCGCAGCCCGACCTGTGTGGACCTGCTGCTGATCGACGCGCTGCCGATGGGCGATCTGGGCGATGGATTGGCCCTGCTGCGCCGCTTGTCGCAACGCTGGCCGGCGCTGCCGGTGCTGGTGTTGTCGGCACACTGCAACGCCAGCACGGTGACCAGCAGCATGCGTGCCGGCGCGCGTGGCTTCCTGTCCAAGTCGACCGCGCCGGATGTGTTGCTGCATGCGATCGACGTGGTGGCCCGCGGAGGATGCTTCGTGCCACCGGAGCTGCGCGCGGAACTGAACGCATCGCGGGCGCGCAGCACGCCGGCGCCGGTGCTGGCGCCGTTGAGCCGTCGCGAGCGCGAAGTGCTTGGCCTGGTGCTCAAAGGGGTCAGCACCGGCGAGATGGCGCTGCAATCGGGACGTTCGGCCAGCACGATCAGCTCGCAGAAAGCCTCGGCCTACCGCAAGCTCGGCATCCGCGGCGACGGTGACCTGTTCCGCTTCCGCCACCTGCTCGATTGCGGATGAGAGGGCTTATTCGCCCTGGTACTGCTTCTCTTCCACCAGCACCGAACCGGCCACGCGGTTGATTTCGTTCTTCACCTGCACGCGTTCGCCGTTGGTGCCATAGACGCCACGCGCCAGCTGGATGAACGCATCGTCGAACACCTGGGCCGCTTCCTTGTCGCGCAGCTGGTCCTGGATGTCCCACATGCGCTCGTTGATCACCTTCAGCTGCTGCTTCAGCGCGGCCAGCTCCGGCTGCGCCTGCAGCAGCTGCTGCAGCAGCGGCAACAGGCCATCCAGCTCGGTATGGATGTTGGCCAGCTTGGCGGCATCGTCGATGCGCTCGACCTTGATCTCGAGAATGGTGATCTTGTCGATCAGCTCGCCGATCGATACCGGGGTCAGGATGGCGTCCACGTGGTTGGTTCCTGGTAACAGGCCAGCATGATAACGCGCCCATGCCGATGCGCCGCTCCTCCACGGGATTTACGCCGAATTTGCGCTGCGGGCGGGGCAACGCCCTCGATCCGTTACGGCCCGGCCCCCGACACTGCCGTCCCGGCGGCACGACCGCCTTCGACGAGGAAAACAGTGCAGTGAACAGCAAGGGGACGATGGCGGCCATGGTGGCCGCCCTGGCAGGGCTGCTCGCAATCGGCAGTGCGCAGGCCCAGGTACAGGTCAGTGGCAGCGCGGCGTTGACCAGCGACTACGTGTGGCGTGGCAGCTCGCAGAGCGACGGTGACCCGGCGGTGCAGGCCGGTGCGAAAGCAGCCATCGCATCGGGCTGGTACGCCAGCGTGTGGGGCTCGAACGTTTCGTTCAAGCCGGACAATGGCGCGCGCAGCGAGTTCGACCTGGTGGCGGGCTGGTCCGGCACGCTCGCGCCGGACTGGGCGCTGGATGCCAACCTGACCCGCTATGTGTACCCGGGCACCGGTCGCGCGCTGGACTGGACCGAACTCAACACCACGCTGACCTGGAAGCAGCGCGCCTGGCTGCAGCTCGCACACTCCAACGACGCGCTGGCCGGCGGCCATCGCGGCACCTATGCCCAGCTGGGCGTACGGGTGCCGCTGCACGAGCGGGTCCGCCTGGAAGCGGCGGTGGGCCAGTACTGGCTGGCCACCGCGCAGGGGCCGGATTACCTGCATGGCCAGCTCAGTGCGGTTGCCACGCTGGCGCCGGCATGGGAACTGCGCGCCACCGTGCACGACACCGACAGTGCGGCCAAGCGCCTGTTCCCGGGCAATGCCGGTGGACGCTGGGAGCTGGCGCTGCAGGGCAGCTTCTAGTTCGACGCCGCAGCCTGGCGCGCGCGCAGCGCGCCGGGCAGCCACAGCAGCAGGGCCAGCACCGCCACCGCGGCACCGGCCACGCACACGCCGGTCCAGCCGAAGCGCTGGTAGACCTGCGCCGACAGCAGCGAGCCCAGCGAACCGCCGATGAAGTAGCCGGTCATGTAGCCGGCATTGAGCCGGTTGCGTGCGGCAGGCTGCAATGCATAGATCAGGTTCTGGTTGCTGACGTGCAGCAACTGCGCGGCCAGGTCCAGCACCACCACGCCGACCAGCAGCGCCAGCAGCGAATGTGCAGACAGCCCCAGCGGCAGCCATGACAGCAGCAACAGCACCAGTGCGATGGCGGTGGCGCGGCCAGTCTGCCCGCGATCGGACATGCGCCCGGCCAGGCCCGCGGCCAGCGTACCGGCGGCACCGACCAGTCCGAACAGGCCGATGGTGGCATCGCTGTATTCATACGGCGGTTGTGCCAGCAGGAAGGCGAGCGGGGTCCAGAAGATCGCGAACATGGCGAAGCTGCAGGCACCGAGCAGGGTGCGCTGGCGCAGCACCGGTTCCTGTACGAACAGCACGCCGATCGAGCGCAGCAGCGCGAAGTAGCCCAGGCCGGCGCTGTGATGGAAACGCGGCAGCCCGCGCTGCAGCGCCAGCGCGGTCAGCACCAGCGTGCCGGCGGCGATCGCATACACCAGGCGCCAGTCGCCCAGGCTGGAAAGCAGGCCGGCCACGGTGCGTGCCAGCAGGATGCCCAGCAGCAGGCCACTCATCAGCGTGCCGACCACCCTGCCCCGATGCTCCGGCGCGGCCAGCGTGGCGGCGAACGGCACCAGCACCTGCGCCACCACCGAGAACAGGCCGGTGATCGCGGTGCCCACCAGCAGCCAGGTCAGCGACGGTGCGCAGGCGCTGATCACCAGGCCGCCCGCCGACAGCAGGCTCATCACCACGATCAGGCGGCGGCGTTCGAACAGGTCTCCCAGCGGCACCAGCAGGATCAGCCCGGCGGCATAACTCAGCTGCGCAGCGGTGACCACCATGCCGACCTGGCCGAACGGCACGCCGAAGGCATCGGCGATGGTGTGCAGCAGTGGCTGCGCGTAGTAGTTGCTGGCCACCGCGACACCGGTGGCGACCGACATCAGCAGCACCTGCCAGCGATGCAGTGGGGGGAGAGTGGGGCTCACGCGATGTTCCAGAAAGCGGGGTGCACAGTGTCCGCCTGCTGCAGTCATGATGGAAATGAATCATCATCATCCCTGTCATCTGGAATTGAGATGGTTGCGTGAATCTCAAGCAGCTCGAATTCGCCGTGGCCCTGGCCGAGGAGGGCAACTTCACCCGTGCCGCCGAGCGCTGCCACGTGGTGCAGTCCGCGCTCAGCCACCAGATTGCCTACCTGGAGCAGGAACTGGGCACGCCGCTGTTCGAGCGCCTGCCGCGCCAGGTACGCCCGACCGCCGCGGGTGAGGCGCTGCTGGTGCATGCGCGCCAGGTGCTGGCCAGCCTGCGCCACCTGCGCGCCGACGTGGCCGCCGTCAGTGGTGAAGTACGCGGGCTGCTGGCGATCGGTCAGATTTCGTCGCTCACCGACATCGACGTGGTGGCGATGCTGGCTGCCTTCCAGCAGGCGCACCCGCAGGTGGAGTTCCAGCTGCGGGTAGAGAAAAGTGAAGTGCTGATCGCGCAGGTGCAGTCGCGCGAGCTGGATGTGGCACTGGTCGGGTTGGCGCCGTCGGCGGCGCTGGACGGCGTCTGCCACCGCATGCTGCAGGAGGAGGATCTGGTGGCGGTGCTGGCGCCGTCGCACCGGTTGGCCAGGCGCAAGCGGCTGCCCCTGGCCGAACTGCAGGATGAGGCACTGGTCGACTTCCCGCGCGGTACCGGCGCGCGCCGTCAGACCGATGAGGCGTTCGCTGCTGCGGGACTGCCGCACACGGTGCGCTTCGAGGTCAACCTGATGGAACTGGTCGAGCGTTTCGTCCGCCACGGGTTGGCGGTCGGCATCGTGCCGGCGTTGATCGCCGACGGTTTCGAGGGCGTGGTGCAGATTCCGCTGCAACCCACCCCGACCCGCCGCGTGCACCTGGTCTGGCAGCGGGTGCCGACGCCGGCGGCGCGCGCGTTCGTCGAGGCCGTGCTCAGCCGCGCAGGCGCAGGCTCAGGCCCTTGAGGAAATTGCGCAGCATCTGGTCCAGGCAGCGCCGGTAGTTGGCATGGCCGGGCTGGCGGAACAGTGCGCCGACTTCCGACTTGGATGCCTTGAAACCGGCGCTGGCGAAGATCTCCATCAGGTCCACGTCACGCAGCTGGAAGGCCACCCGCAGCTTCTTCAGCACCAGGTTGTTGTCGATGCGGGTTTCCACCGCACGCTGCGGCTGGCTCTCGTCGCGGCCGCGCAGGTGCACGATCAGGCCATCGAGGAAGTGCGCCAGCGCGCTGTCGCTCATTGCTTCGAAGCCGGCTTCGTCCTCACGGCGCAACCAGGCCTTGACCTGCTCGGTATCCACGGCGAACGCCGGATCGGCCATCTGGCACAGGGTCACCACGTGGTGGTCGCCCAGGTCCAGGGAGTAGCGCACGCTGCGCAGGACATCGTTGTTGATCATGGCGCAATTGTACCGGTCACCCCGACAGGTGGGGCCGGATCTGGCCGATCCGGCAACGCAAGCCCCGGCCGACGGTGCCAGAATGGGGGTCTGGTTCCCCACGGAGTTGCCTGCATGACCCGCACCGTCCTGATTACCGGCGCCACCTCCGGCTTCGGCGCCGCCGCCGTCCACCGCTTCGCGCAGGCTGGCTGGAAGGTGATCGCCACCGGCCGTCGCAGCGAGCGCCTGCAGCCGCTGGTCGAGCGCTATGGCAAGGACGTGGTGCATGCCGCCGCCTTCGACATCCGCGATCCGGTGGCGATGGAAGCGGCCCTGCTGGCGTTGCCGCCCGCGTTCGGCGAGATCGATCTGCTGGTCAACAACGCCGGCCTGGCGCAGGGCACCGCGCCGGCGCAGGGCGCCAAGCTGTCGGACTGGACCACGATGATCGACACCAACATCACCGCACTGGTGACCCTGACCCATCGCCTGCTGCCGCAGCTGGTGGAGCGCAAGGGCGCGATCATCAACATCTCGTCGGTGGCCGGCGTCTATCCGTATCCCGGTGGCAATGCCTACGGCGGTACCAAGGCCTTCGTCAGCCAGTTCTCGCTGGGCCTGCGTTCGGACCTGCACGGCACCGGCGTGCGGGTGACTACGATCGAACCGGGCATGGCCGAAACCGAGTTCACCGTGGTGCGTACCCATGGCGACCAGAACGCGTCGGACAAGCTGTACAGCGGCGCCAACCCGATGACCGCCGAGGACATCGCCGAACAGATCTTCTGGGTGGCCACGCTGCCGCCGCACCTGAACATCAATCGCCTGGAACTGATGCCGGTCAGCCAGTCGTTCGCCGGCTTCCAGGTGGCCCGCGAAGGCTGAAGCCCTTGTAGAGTCGAGCTTGCTCGACTGCTCTTCTGTTTTTGAACGGCAGTCGAGCACGGCTCGACTCTACGGGAGCAAAAAAAAGCCGGGCAATGCCCGGCTTTTTCCGTTCAGCCGAGAAGGGTCACTGTGCCTTGATCGCCATCGCCTGCAGACCGGTGCCATCCAGCTTCTGCTTGGCCTCGGACAGCTCGCCGGCGCTGCCATACGGCCCCATGCGCACGCGGTACACGGTCTTGCCGTTGATCTGCGCCGACTCCACGCGTGCGGCCAGGCCCATCATCGCCAGCTTGGCCTTGGTGGCTTCGGCATCGCCGGAAGCACCGAACGCGCCGGCCTGCAGGATGTAGCGGGCATTGTCCACGGCGGCCGGTGCGGCAGCGGCCGGAGTGCTGGTTGCTGCCGGTGCGGTTTCCGCGCGCGCGGCCGGCGTGGCAGCGGCGGTGCTGGTCGATGCCGGCGGCGTGCTGGCCGGCGGCGTTGCCGCAGCCGGACGCTCGCTCAGCGGAGCCGACAGTGGACGGTTGGTGGCGGTCACCTGCGCGGTGCTGGCGACGCTGGCGGTCGTTGCCGGTGCAGCTGTGGTGGCCGCAGCCGGCGGTACCGGCTTGCCTTCCAGTGCGGCCTGCGCGCGCTGCGCCTCGGCCTTGGCCCGGCGCTGGTCCTCGGCGCGCGCGCTGGCGGCCAGTTCGGCGTCGGACATTTCAACTTCCTTGCCCGGCAGCAGGGTGTAGAAGTCGTACTGGGTGGCGGCCGGCTTTTCCGCTTCGGCCGGCTTCGGCGTGGCGGGCTGCGCGGCCGGCTGGGTACCGACATCGCTGTCGGCATCGGCGACCGGGGCCGGCTGTGCGTTCGGGTTCGGCTGTGGGCCGGCGCGAAGGAAACCATCGCCTTCGCCCTTGAACAGGTTCGGCGCCGCCAGGAACACCACCGCAGCAATGGCCACACCGGCGACCAGCCACACCCATCCGGGTGTGCCCTGGCTGCCGCTGTTGCGTCGTGCCTGGCTTTTGCCGCGTCGTGCTGCCATGAGTACTGCGTCTCCTGATGCTTACATTTTTTCCGGGGCGCTGACGCCCAGGAGGTCGAGGCCGTTGGCCAGCACCTGGCGTGCCGCGCAGGCCAGGGTCAGCTTGGCATTGCGATCGGCGGCGTCATCCACCAGTACCGGCGTCCCGTGATACCACGTGTGGAACGCATGCGCCAATTCACGCAGGTATTGCGCTACCAGATGCGGTTCCAGCGCCACGCCGGCCGCTTCCACCACTTCCGGATACCGCGAGATTTCGTTCATCAGCAGCAGCGAGGCATCGTCGGCCAGGCGGCCGAGATTGGCCAGGCCGTTGCCCTGCTCGTACACCAGGCCCTTTTCCTGTGCCTGGCGCAGCAGGCTGCAGACGCGGGCATGCGCGTACTGCACGTAGAACACCGGGTTGTCGTTGCTCTGCTGGCGGGCCAGGTCGATGTCGAAGGTCAGCTGCGAATCGGGCTTGCGCGCAATCAGGAACCAGCGGGTCGCGTCGCGGCCGGCTTCTTCGATCAGGTCGCGCAGGGTGAAGTAGCTGCCCGCACGCTTGGACAGCTTCACTTCCTCGCCGCCGCGCATCACGGTGACCATCTGGTGCAGCACGTACTCCGGCCAGCCTTGCGGGATGCCCACTTCCATCGCCTGCAGGCCAGCGCGCACGCGCGCCAGCGAGCCGTGGTGGTCGGCGCCCAGTTCGGTGATCGCACGCTCGTAGCCGCGCTGCCACTTGGACAGGTGGTAGGCCACGTCCGGCACGAAGTAGGTGAAGGTGCCGTCGGACTTGCGCATCACGCGGTCCTTGTCGTCACCGAAGTCGGTGCTGCGCAGCCACAGCGCGCCGCCTTCCTCATAGGTGTGGCCGGAGGCCTGCAGCTTGGCTACCGCTTCGGCTACCTTGCCGTCGGCATACAGCGAGCTTTCCAGGAAGTAGATGTCGAAGTCGACGCCGAACGCGGCCAGGTCCAGGTTCTGCTCGTTGCGCAGGTAGGCCACGGCGAAGCGGCGGATCGCCTGCATGTCATCCGGGTCCTTGGCACCGACCACGGTGCTGCCTTCCAGATCGACGCTGGCGCCGGCCATGTAGGCGCGGGCCACGTCGGCGATGTATTCACCGCGATAGCCACCTTCCGGCCAGCCGTCCTGGTCCGGCGCGATGCCCTTGATCCGGGCCTGGGTGGACAGCGCCAGGTTCTCGATCTGCACGCCGGCATCGTTGTAGTAGAACTCGCGCTTGGCGTTCCAGCCATTGGCATCGAGCACGCGGGCCACGCAGTCGCCGATCGCTGCGGCGCGGCCATGGCCGACATGCAGCGGGCCGGTCGGGTTGGCCGACACGTATTCCACGCCTACCGTGCGGCCATTGCCGGACAGGTTGCGGCCGTAGTCATGGCCTTCCTTGATCACCGACGCGGCTTCGCGCTGGTACGCGGCCGGGGCCAGGTGGAAGTTGATGAAGCCGGGGCCGGCGATCTCGACCTTGCTCACGTCCTCGCTGCGCGGCAGCGCCTCGACCAGCGCCTGTGCCAGTGCGCGCGGATTGCTGCGCGCGGCCTTGGCCAGCAGCATGGCGGCGTTGGTGGCGAAGTCGCCGTGGTCGCGGGTCTTCGGGCGCTCGACCACGAAGTCCGGCGGCAGGGAGTCGGCGGGCAGGGTGCCATTGGCGCGCAAGGCTTCGATGCCTTGGCTGATCAGGGCGCGGAGGAGATTTTTCACGAGGCCTGCTGTGAGAATGAGCGGCGGAATCGCCCATTTTAGCGCAGATACCAGTGACCACGCTGACCAGGACATGCCTGCGGGGACGGCCGGTGGCCCCGGGTGGGCGTGCGCTCAGCCGAACAAGCGGGGCTGGGGCGGGGACAGCAGGCCTCGTTCAGCAAACGAAACGGGGCGGCCCTCGCCCACTACGAAGTGGTCCAGCAGGCGTACGTCCACCAGCGCCAGCGCCTGCTGCAGCTCATCGGTGATACGGGTGTCGGCCCCGGAGGGCTCAGGATCGCCCGAGGGATGGTTGTGGCTCAGGATCACCGCCGCCGCGTTGTGCAGCAGGGCACGCCGCACCACTTCACGCGGGTAGACCGGGGCGGCGTTTATGGTGCCGTGGAACAGTTCCTCGCAGGCGATCAGGCGGTGGCGATTGTCCAGGAACAGGGCCATGAAGATCTCGCGTGCCTGTCCGCGCAGGCGGTGCTGCAGGTAGCGGCCGACCGCGGCGGGGTTGTTGCCGACCGCCTCGCCGTGCTCCAGTTCGGCGGCAAGGTAGCGGTGGGCCAGTTCCAGCCCGGCCGCCAGCGTACAGCTGCGCGCCGGCCCAAGCCCGGGCAGGCGGGCCAACTCGCGGGCGGGGCGGGCGAGCAGCGTCCGCAACGGACCATGGGCCTGCAGCAGGTCGCGCGCGGTCTGCACGGCATCGCGGCCACCGAATCCGGAGCCGAGGAACAGTGCCAGCAGTTCGGCATCGGAAAGTGCCGCAGGCCCGCGGGCGATCAGCTTCTCGCGGGGACGTTCCTGTTCGGGCCAGTCGTGGATGGGCATGCGCGCATCATCGCGGGCCCAGCCGCCGGCTCCCATCAGGCCACGCCGCGGACCCGGGTCGGCCGATGCCTCACTCGCGCCGGGTCTTCAGGTAGTCGAACAGCTCCTGGTTGTTCTGCAGGCCCAGCTTGCGCTTGGCTTCGGCCTTCTGCCGGCTGATCGTCTTCGGGCTGCGCCCGCAACGCTCGGCGACGGCGTTCACGTTGAGGCCGGCCGCGAGCAGATCCAGCACTTCCTGCTCGCGTGCCGACAGCGGCGCCGGCTCGCGTGGGAACAGCAGGTCACGGGCCTGCAGGTGGTGGCGCAGCTGCTGGGAGACGAACACCTGCCCGGCCAGTGCCGCGTTCAGCGCCTGCGGCAGTTCGGTGAAATCGGCGCATTTGTCGACCAGGCCGCTGATGCCTTCGCGCAGCAGGCCGTCGAGCAGCCCGGGATGGCGTGCGCCGGTCAGCACCACCACCGGCAGGCCGGGATGGCGAGCGCGCAGCGCATCGATCAGTTCCGGACCATCCGGGCCGTCCCCCGGCATCGACAGGTCGGTCAGCACCACGTCGCAGTCGTGGCGGGCCAGCAGCTGCAGCAGCCCGGCGCCGTCGCAGGCACTGCCGACGACCTGCATCAGGTGGGCCTGCAGCACGATGCGGATGCCGTGCAGGACCACGGGATGGTCGTCGGCGATGATGATGCGCGGATGCACGCGGCTCCTCGGAGATCGAACAGACCCCTGCGCGCAGCGGCCAACGCCTGATTCTGCAAAAGGGCAGGGCCACAGAGGTATAGGAAAGGTCCGAAAGCGTTGCCGGTGAACCCCGGGTCGATGCGGGAGGACTCCATCTGCTCATAGCTGTGCGCTATGTGCGCCATGCACCGGGACATTACCGGCCATCGGGTAAGCTAATGCCCTCGTTTGCACAGGAATTCCAGGTGGCTGACTCCCCCAACGCTTCCCCCGCGCCGGCCCGCGCGCTGGAAGGTCAGAAACTGCTGTTGTGCGTGGGAGGCGGGATCGCAGCCTACAAGGCCCTGGAACTGGTGCGGCGCCTGCGCGACGCGGGGGCCCAGGTGCAGGTGGCAATGACCGCCGGTGCCCAGCAGTTCGTCACGCCGCTCAGCTTCCAGGCGCTGTCCGGGCAGCCGACCCGCACCACGCTGTGGGACAGCGCCGCCGAACAGGCCATGGGCCACATCGAACTGGCCCGCTGGGCCGACCGCATCGTGGTCGCGCCCGGTACCGCCGATCTGCTGGCACGGCTGGCCCAGGGCCACGCCGATGACCTGGTCAGCACCCTGTGCCTGGCCAGCACCGCGCCGCTGACGATCTGCCCGGCCATGAATCACCGCATGTGGCTGCATCCGGCGACCCAGGCCAACATCGCCCTGCTGCGCCAGCGCGGTGCGCAGGTGATCGGCCCGGTCGACGGTCCGCTGGCCGAAGGCGAATCCGGCCCCGGCCGGCTGGCCGAGCCGGGCGACATCGTCGCCGCGCTGGCCGCCAACGGCGGCGCAGCGGCCCCCGTGGCGCCGCCGGAGACCCGCGCGCTGCAGGGCCTGCGCCTGCTGATCAGTGCCGGCCCCACCTATGAGGACATCGATCCGGTGCGCTACGTGGGCAACCGCAGCAGCGGCAAGATGGGCTTCGCCCTGGCCGCCGCAGCGGCGGCGATGGGTGCGCAGGTGGTGCTGGTCAGCGGCCCGGTGCAGCTGCCGACGCCGCCCGGCGTGCAGCGTGTCGATGTGCGCTCGGCCGCGCAGATGCGCGATGCCGTGCTGAAATCGCTGCCGGCCGACATCTATATCGGTGCCGCCGCGGTGTCCGATTACACGCCGCGCCAGGTGGCCGCGCAGAAGCTGAAGAAGACTGCCGACAGCCAGTCGCTGGTGATCGAGCTGGTGCGCACGCCGGACATCCTGGCCGAGGTCGCCGCGCAGACGCAGGCGCTGAAGCTGGTGGTCGGCTTTGCCGCCGAGACCCACGACGTGGAGAAATACGCGCGCGGCAAGCTGGTCGACAAGCGCCTGGACCTGGTGATCGCCAACCAGGTCGGCATCAGCGGCGGCGGCTTCGAGAGCGACAACAATGCCGCCACTGCCTTCTGGCAGGACGGTGAACAGGTATTCCCGGCCACCTCCAAGCGCGAGCTGGCCGAACAACTGCTGGCGCTGATCGCGCGGAGACTCCAGGCATGAACCAGGCTTTCACTTCCCAACCGCTGCAGGTCAAGCTGCTCGATCCGCGCTTCGGCGACAGCTGGCCGCTGCCGGCCTATGCCACCGAAGCCAGCGCCGGCATGGACCTGCGCGCGGCGCTGGATACCGCGCTGACCCTGCAGCCCGGCGATACCGCGCTGGTCCCCAGCGGCCTGGCCATCCACATCGCCGATCCGAACCTGTGCGCGGTGATCCTGCCGCGTTCGGGGCTGGGCCACCGCCACGGCATCGTGCTCGGCAACGGTACCGGCCTGATCGACGCCGACTACCAGGGGCCGCTGCTGATCAGCGTCTGGAACCGTGGCCGCGAGACCTTCACCATCGAGCCGGGCGATCGCATCGCTCAGCTGGTGGTGGTGCCGATTGCCCGCGTCAGCCTGCAGGTGGTGGATACTTTCACCGACAGCGTGCGGGGAACGGGTGGATTCGGCCATACCGGGGTGCGTTGACAGGGGACATCGATGAGCGGCATCGGGGAAGGACAGCGGGGACGGTCGTTGGGACGCAGCGCGCCACTACTGGGGGTGCTGCTGGTCCTGCTGGCCGGCTGGTTCGGATGGAGTGCGGTGCAGCAATGGCGGCAGGAGGCCAACGGCCAGGCGCTGGAACACGCGCGTGACCAGGCCGTGCAGGGGCTGCAGGAGGCCGCCGCCGGCCAGCTGAAGCAGCTGCAGCAGCAGTTGAAGAATGAACGCGTGCAGCAGGCCCTGCAGGCCGGCGATGCCGCCGCGGCAGCACTGGCCGTGCGCGAGAGCTGGACCGGCGTGGAGCAGGTGGACGTGCTGGCCGCGGATCTGGCCAACGCCTACGCCGACCCGGCCACCTTCGGCTATGCCCGATTGGCACTGCTGGAAGCCGCACTGGCCGACGGCAAGCCGCGCCTGCGCGTGGTCCGCGACGGCGGTGGCAACCGCCTTGGCCTGGCGGCACCGGTCGAGCTGGGCAACCTGGGCCCGGCCGTGCTCTATGTGCGCCAACCGTTGCTGCGCCTGACCTCGCCGCTGGACCAGGTGAGTGCGCCGTCCGCCGGCTTCCTCGGCCTGCGCCAGGGCTCGCACGATCTGGTGACCCAGGGCAATGCGCATCTGGCTGAGAGCGCCGAGGCGCTGGCGCGGCCGGTGGCCGGCACTCCGCTGCGGCTGGTGGCTGCGGTGCCCAATGTCGAACCGGGTCCGCTGGGACTGGGGGCGCTGGCCAGTGCCATCGTTGCGCTGCTGCTGGCCTTCATCGCGGTGCTGCTGGTGGTCGGTCGTGGCCGCCTGCCGAAGGCACTGCCGCTGCCGCGCCGCGCCGCGGCGGCGGACGCCGATCATGGTCCGACGCTGAGCGAGAGCCTGCAGATGGCACCGCCGCCGGTGGCCACCGCCGCCGCCAGCGAGGAAGGCGCGCCCCCACCCCCGCCACCGGTACCGGCCGAGGAACTGGCGGCCGGCATCTTCCGCGCCTACGACATTCGTGGCGTGGTCGGCAGCGAGCTGACGCCGAAGACCGCGGCGCTGATCGGCCAGGCCATCGGCACCGCGGCACTGGAGCAGGGTCTGCGCGAGGTGGTGATCGGTCGCGACGGCCGCCTGTCCGGGCCGGAGCTGGCCGCCGGCCTGGCCGAAGGCCTGCGCCGTGCCGGCTGCGCGGTGATCGACATCGGCCTGGCACCGACCCCGCTGGTGTACTACGCCGCCTTCCATCTGCGTACCGGCACCTGCGTGGCGGTCACCGGCAGCCACAACCCGCCCGAGTACAACGGGTTCAAGGTGGTCATCGGCGGCGAGACGCTGTCCGGCGAGGCCATCACCGATCTCTACCAGCGCATCATCGAGGGCCGCCTGGTGCAGGCCGCCGAACCTGGCGATTACCAGCAGCGCGATGTCAGCGCCGACTACATCCAGCGCATCGCCGATGACGTGCAGCTGGACCGCCCGTTGAAGGTGGTGGCCGACGCCGGCAACGGCGTCGCCGGCGCGCTCGCACCGCAGCTGCTGGAAGCGATCGGCGCCGAAGTGATTCCGCTGTACTGCGATGTCGACGGCAGCTTCCCCAACCATCATCCCGACCCCAGCGAACCGGCCAACCTGGAAGACCTGGTGCAGACGGTCAAGCGCTTTGGTGCCGATCTCGGCGTTGCATTCGATGGCGATGGCGACCGGCTGGGCGTGGTCACCGGCGAAGGCAGGATCATCTATGCCGATCACCTGCTGATGCTGTTCGCGGCCGACGTGCTGATGCGCAACCCGGGCGCGATGGTGATCTACGACGTGAAGTGCACCGGCAAGCTGTCCGACCACGTGCTGCGCAACGGCGGCAGCCCGCTGATGTGGAAGACCGGGCATTCGCTGATGAAGGCGAAGATGCGCGAGACCGATGCCGAACTGGCCGGCGAGATGAGCGGGCATTTCTTCTTCAAGGAGCGCTGGTTCGGGTTCGACGATGGTCTGTACGCCGCCGCGCGCCTGCTGGAAATCCTGGCCCAGCGCGAGGAATCGCCGGACGAGGTGCTGGGCGAGCTGCCGCAGTTGGTGGCCACGCCCGAACTGAAAGTACCGGTGGCCGAGGGCACGCCGCACGCGCTGGTGGCGATGCTGGTGGCAGCGGCGCAATCGCCGGACAACCCCTATGTGGGCGGCCGACTGTCGACCATCGACGGCCTGCGCGTGGACTTCCCCGATGGCTGGGGCCTGGTGCGTGCCTCCAACACCACGCCGGTGCTGGTGCTGCGTTTCGAGGGCAGCGACGAGGCCGCACTGGAACGCATCCAGGCGTTGTTCCGCAGTCAGCTGCAACCGGTGCTGGGCGATACCCCGCTGGGGTTCTGATTGATCGGGATTGGATCGATCGGGTAGTGCCGGCCGCTGGCCGGCAACCACAGGATGGATCAGGGGTTCATGAGGTTGCCGGCCAGCGGCCGGCACTACCCCTTGAACCGCAGGCCCACGCCCGGTTCGGTGAACAGGTAGCGCGAATCCAGTGCCGAATCGCCCAGCTTGTGCCGCAGCTTGCCGACCAGGATGCGCAGGTAATGGGTGTCCTGCTGGTGAGTCGGCCCCCAGATCTCCTGCAGGATCTGCGGCTGGGTCACCACCCGCCCGGCATTGCGCAGCAGCAGCGAGAGCAGTGCATATTCCTTGCGGGTCAGCGCCACCGGCTCGCCATCCAGCGCCACTTCACGGCGCACCAGATCCACGTGCAGGTGGCCGTCATCGAACACCGGTGGCGTGCCATCACTGGGCACGCTGCGGGTGCGTAGCAGCGCCCGTACCCGCGCCATCAGTTCCTGCGTGCCGAACGGCTTGGTGACATAGTCATTGGCGCCGGTATCCAGCGCCCGCACCTTCTCGGCCTCGCCGGCGCGCACGGTCAGCATGATCACCGGCACCTGGCTCCACTGCCGCAGCTGTTCAAGCACCTCGTGGCCTTCCATGTCCGGCAGGCCGATATCCAGGATCACCAGGTCCATGTCCTCGCTGGCGGCCAGCTGCAGGCCTTCCTGGCCGGTGGCCGCTTGCCGCACCTGGTAGCCCTGCGCGCGCAGGCTGATGTCCAGGAACCGGCGGATCTGGGTTTCATCGTCGATCACCAGCACGCGCGCGGCCGGCACGCTGGCATCAATCGGGGTCGGGCTCATCGTGGGAGGCTGGCTTGAGCAGGGGCAGGGTGATGCGGATCAGGGTACCGCGACCGTCGCGTCCGGGCAGCGCCTGCACGCTGCCGCCATGCGCGCCGATCATGCCCTGGCAGATGGTCAGGCCCAGGCCGGTGCCGTGGCGGCCACGGTCGCCGCGCTCGACGCTGTAGAACATGTCGAAGATGCGCGCGCGCTCGTCGTCGGGAATGCCGGGGCCGGCATCGATCACGTCGATGCGCAGCTGGCCATCCAGCTCGCGCGCCTGCACCTGCACGGCGGCATCCGGCGGCGAGAACTTGGCGGCGTTCTCCATCACGTTGAACACGGCCTGTTCCACCAGCGCCGGGTGCACCCAGATCGGTGCCAGCGTGGACGGAATGTCCAGCTCCAGCCGCACCTTGGGCTGGTAGCGCTGCAGGCGCCGCGCCGCCGAGCCGATCAGTTCATCCACGCCGATCCAGTCGCGGTTGATCTTCAGCCCTTCGTGGCCGAGCCGGGTCATGTCCAGCAGGTTCTGGATGTAGCGGTCCAGGCGCTCGCCTTCGACCAGGATGGTATCGAGCAGGGCACGGCGATCGGTCGTGTCCATCGCCGCGCCATAGCTGGCCAGGCTGTCGGCCGAACCGATCATCGCCGCCAGTGGCGAGCGCAGGTCATGCGACACCGAAGAGAGCAGGGCCGAGCGCAACCGTTCGGTCTCGTTGCTCACATGGGCCTGCTCCAGCTCTGCCACCAATCGCGTGCGCAGCGCGGCCTGGGCGATGTCGTCGACCATCGCTTCGGCCAGCTGCCGCTGCTCGGGCAGCAGGCGTGCCTGCGCGCCTGGCAGGTACAGGCCGGCCACGCCGATCGCATGGTCTTCGCCATCCAGCAGCGGCAGGAACCACCATTGCGCCCCTGCGAGGGTGTCGGTGAAGCGTCCACTGGGCTGGCCGTGGCGCAGCGCCCAGTCGGCGGCGGCCAGATCGGTGTCGCCGGGCTGGCTGCGGCCCCCGGCCGCGGTATCGGTGCCGATCCGCAGCCACGCCGGCACATCCATGGCCTGTTCCAGCGCATGCCGGCCGGCCTGTGCCACCTCGCCGTTGCCGGCGGCGCTGGCCAGCTGCCGGCCCAGCTGCTGGCGCGCGCGCGCATGGCGGTTGGCCGCGCGCAGCGCGATCACCTGCATGCGCAGCCGCGAGGCCAGGCGTCCGGCCACCAGGGCGGCGGCCAGGAACAGGAAGACGGTGATCACACCCTGGCGCGCACCGATGGCAAAGGTGAAGCGCGGCGCGATGAACAGGAAGTTGTAGGCGAGGAAGCACAGGATCGCCGCCATCACCGCCACGCTGGCACGCGTGCGTGCGGCCACCAGCACCACCGCGACGATGAACACCATCGACAGGTCGGCCATGCCCACCCAACGCTCGGCCAGCCAGGCCACCACGCAGGCCAGCGCCGTGGCGATCAGTGCCTGCACCGGCTCGTGGCTGAAGCCACGCACCGGTGCCATCAGCCCCTCGCGGCGCGAGCGTGCACGTGCCTGCGGCGTGCTGATGATGGTGATCTCGTAATGCGCGCCGCGCTGGATCAACTGCTGGGTCAGGGTGCGGTTGAACATCCGCGCCAGCGGTCGCTCGCGGGTGCGGCCCAGCACCAGGGTCGACACGCCATTGTGCGCGGCATGGTCGAGCAGGGCATCGGCGATGCTCGATCCATGCAGCAGTTCAGCATCACCGCCCAGGCGCCGCGCCAGTGCGAAGGCCGCATCGATCTCGCGGCGGGTCGCGTCATCCTGGCGGCGTCCCTGCACGGTCACCACCGTCCACGGCGCATCGCGGCGCTCGGCGATGCGCCGTGCCACCCGCACCAGGTACTCGCTCTGGCCACCGCCATCGATGGCCACCAGCACGCCGCGGCGCAGTGGCAGGTTGCCTTCACCACGTGCGGCGCGGGTTTCGCGCAGGCTGCTGTCGACGCGGTCGGCGGCTTCCTGCATTGCCAGTTCGCGCAGGGCGGTCAGGTTGGCCGGCGAGAAGAACGCCTGCAGCGCCTGCGTGGCCTGCTCGGGCACATAGACCTTGCCCTGCTGCAGGCGCGCGATCAGTTCGCGCGGCGGCAGGTCGACCAGCACGATGTCATGCAGGCGGTCGAGCACGCCGTCCGGCACGGTCTCGCTCACACGCACGCCGGTGATGCGCATCACCACATCGTTGAGGCTTTCCAGGTGCTGGATGTTGACCGTGGTCCAGACATCGATGCCGGCGTCCAGCAGTTCCATCACATCCTGCCAGCGCCGCTCGTGGCGGCTGCCCGGCGCGTTGCGATGGGCCAGTTCGTCTACCAGCACCAGTGCTGGATGCCGGGCCAGCACGGCGTCCAGGTCCATCTCCTGCAGGGTGTGGCCGTGGTAGGCCACTTCCTTCAGCGGCAGCTGCGGCAGGCCTTCCAGCAACGCCTGGGTATCGGCGCGGCCATGGGTTTCCACCAGGCCCACCACCAGGTCGACGCCGCGACGCAGCTGTTCCTGCGCGCGGGCCAGCATGGTGTAGGTCTTGCCCACGCCCGGCGCCGCGCCGAGGAACACCGTCAGCTTGCCGCCGGCTTCGCGTTGCAGGCCTTCGACCAGGGCATCGGCCTGGCGGGTACGTGCATCAGTCATGGGTGCCGCTGTCATGGCCGCCATTGTGCGCGCAGCGGGTGCAGGCCGGCATCACGGCGCCTTGGCGGCGTGGTCCAGCGCGAAGTTCAGCGTCACCACGTTCACCCGTGGCTGGCCGAACAGGCCCCACTGGCGACCTTCGGTATGCGCTTGCACCAGCGCCTGCACGCGTTCCACCGGCAGGCCACGGGCACGTGCCACGCGCGCCACCTGCAGCTGCGCCGCCTCTGGCGACAGCTGCGGATCCAGGCCGCCTGCAGACTGGGTGACCAGGTCCGCCGGTACCTGCGCCGGCGCTACGCCTTCGCGTGCGGCCACCGCCGCGGTGCTGGCGGCTACGCGTTCGGCCAGCGCCGGGTTGCTGCGCGCCATGTTGGAGCCCGCTGCAGCCATCGGATCGTAGTTGGCGGCCGACGGGCGGGCCTGGAAGTAGCCGTCGCCGGTGAACGGCTGCGACAGCCATGCCGAGCCGCGTACCTGGCCGCTGCCATCACGCAGCAGGCTGCCTTCGGCCTGGGTCGGGTAGGCCAGGCCGGCGAAACCGGTGGCGATGCCGGCGTAGACCGCGCCGGCCAGCAACAGCGTGGCCAGGCCCAGGCCGATGGCCGGGCGCCAGCTGGCGCCATCCTGCAAGCCGGCTACGCGGGCCTCGGCCTTGGCTTCGCGGGACAGGGAAGATGAGGTGGAAGCAGAACGGTTCATGCGCCGAATACCAGGACAAGAAGGAGGTCGATCAGCTTGATCGCCGCGAACGGCAGCAGCACGCCGCCGAGGCCGTACACCAGCATGTTCCGGCGCAGCAGCGCGGTGGCCGTGGCCGGGCGGAAGCGCACGCCGCGCAGGGCGAGCGGGATCAGTGCGGGAATCACCAGCGCGTTGAAGATCAGCGCCGCCAGCACCGCGTTGCGCGGGCTCGACAGCTGCATCACGTTCAAGGCGGCCATGGTCGGCACCGCAGCGGCGAACAGCGCCGGCAGGATCGCGAAGTACTTGGAGACGTCGTTGGCCAGCGAGAAGGTGGTCAGCGCGCCGCGGGTGATCAGCTGCTGCTTGCCCACTTCCACCACCGCCAGCAGCTTGGCCGGGTCCGAATCGAGGTCGACCATGTTGCCGGCCTCCTTCGCCGCCTGCGTGCCGGAGTTCATCGCCAGGCCGATGTCGGCCTGCGCCAGCGCGGGGGCGTCATTGGTGCCATCGCCCACCATCGCCACCAGGCGGCCGCCGGCCTGCTCCTGGCGGATGCGCGCCAGCTTGTCTTCCGGGCGTGCCTCGGCGATGTAATCGTCGACGCCGGCCTCGGCAGCAATGGCGGCGGCGGTCAGCGGGTTGTCGCCGGTGATCATCACCGTGCGGATGCCCATCGCGCGCAGCTGCGCGAACTTCTCGCGCATGCCGTGCTTGACCACGTCCGACAGCTCGATCACGCCCAGTACGTGGCGGCCCTCGGCCACCACCAGCGGGGTGGCACCATTGCGCGCCACCTGTTCGACACGACCGGCCAGCTCGGCCGGCACCGTGCCACCCAGCGCCTGCACATGGTTGCGGATCGCATCCAGTGCGCCCTTGCGGATCTGCCGGCCATGTTCCAGGTCCACGCCGGACATGCGGGTCTGCGCACTGAAGGCCAGATAGTCGGCATGGTCCGGCTCGGCGGTGGCGCAACCCTGCTCGCGGGCCAGGCGCACGATCGACTTGCCTTCCGGCGTCGGGTCGGCCAGCGAGGACAGCAGTGCCGCTTCACGCAGCTGGCTGGCGTCGATGCCGGCCAACGGATGGAAGTGGCTGGCCTGGCGGTCGCCGTAGGTGATGGTGCCGGTCTTGTCCAGCAGCAGCACGTCGACGTCGCCGGCCACTTCCACCGCCTTGCCCGACTTGGCCAGCACGTTGGCGGCCAGTGCACGGTTCATGCCGGCAATACCAATGGCCGGCAGGAGGCCGCCGATGGTGGTCGGGATCAGGCACACCAGCAGCGCGATCAGCAGCAGCGGATCGACCTTGACGCCGACCGCAGCACCGATCGCCGGCAGCGTCGCCACCACTACCAGGAAGGTGAGCGTCATCGCCGCCAGCAGCAGGGTCAGCGCAACCTCGTTCGGGGTCTTCTGCCGGTTGGCGCCTTCCACCAGCGCGATCATCCGGTCCAGGAAGCTGTGGCCCGGTTCGGCGGTCACCCGCACGATGATCTGGTCGGACAGCACCTTGGTGCCGCCGATCACGCCGGAACGGTCGGTGCCGGCCTCGCGCAGTACCGGTGCCGATTCGCCGGTCACCGCCGCTTCGTTGATGGTGGCCAGGCCCTGCACGATCTCGCCATCGGCCGGCACCAGTTCACCGGCACTGACGATCACATGGTCGCCCGGGCGCAGCTCGGCGGCCGGCACCTGGGCTTCTGCGGCGCCCGGCTGCGGCGCCACCAGCCGACGCGCCACCAGGTCCTGGCGGGCCCGGCGCAGCGAGGCGGCCTGGCCGCGGCCACGTGCCTCGGCCACGGCTTCGGCGAAATTGCCGAACAGCACGGTCACCAGCAGGATCGCGGTCACCGCCAGGCCGAAGCCCAGCGGCGCATTGCCGGTCAGGGTGACGATGGCGGCGACGATCGTGCCGGCCATCACCACCGCCATCACCGGGCTGCGTACCAGATGCATCGGCGACAGCTTGCGCACCGCTTCGACCAGTGCACGGCGCAGGCCGGCGCCATCAAGCAGGGCAGGGCGCGATGCATGGGTACTACGGGTTGAACTTGCATGACTACTCATGGGGGTGTCCTCAGTGCAGTCCCAGGCTCAGGTGGTCGGCGATCGGGCCGAGTACCAGCGCCGGCATGAACTGCAGCACGGTCAGGATGACGATCACCGAGACCAGGGTCAGGGCGAAGGTCGGGGTTTCGATCTGCAGGCTGCCGGCAGATTCCGGCGCCTGGCGCTTGGCAGCCAGCTGTGCGGCCACCACCAGCGGAATGATCAGCAGCGGGAAGCGGCCCAGCAGCAGTACCAGCGAGCAGCTCAGGTTCCACCACAGCGTGGCGTCACCCAGGCCTTCGAAGCCCGAACCGTTGTTGGCATAGGCCGAGACATACTCGTAGAAGACCTGGCTGATGCCATGGAAGCCGGGGTTGGAGGTGCCGGCCAGGCCGGGCACGGCCATGGTGATCGCGGTGAACACCAGCAGGGTGATCGGCTGCAGCAGCACCAGCAGGGCCAGCAGGCGCACCTGCGGTGTCTCCAGCTTGCGGCCGAACAGTTCCGGCGTACGCCCGGTCATCAACCCGGCCAGGAACACGCCCAGCAGCAGGTAGACGATGAACTGCTGCAGGCCGCAGCCGATGCCGCCCCAGATCGCGCTGACCAGCATGTTGACCATCGCGATGCCACCGCTCAGCGGCGCCAGCGAATCGTGCATGCCGTTCACCGAGCCGTTGGAGACCTGGGTGGTCACCGCCGCCCACAGCGCGGTGCCATCGGCGCCGAAGCGCACCTCCTTGCCTTCCATCAGCAGCGGGGTGGCGGCGCTGGCGCTATGGCCTTCGCTCCACATCATCGCGCCGGTCGACAGCAGCGACATGCCGAGCATGCAGCTGAACACCAGGGCGCCGAAGCGGCGGCGGCCGGTGAAGGCACCGATCATGAAGATCACCGCCATCGGTATCAGCAGGATGCCGACGACCTCCAGCGCGTTCGACAGCGGGGTCGGGTTCTCCAGCGGGAAGCTGCTGTTCGGGCCATACCAGCCGCCACCGTTGGCGCCCAGCTGCTTGGCCGCGACCATCGCCGCGACCGGGCCCAGCGGCAGTTTCTGCCCGGCCATGCCGGCGCTGGCATCGATCGGCGTGGCCTGCGGGCCGCCGGCCAGGGTCGACGGTACGCCCTGGCTGGTCAGCAGCAGGGTCCAGACCAGGCACAGCGGCAGCAGGAAGCGCACGCACAGGCGCACCACGTCCACATAGTAGTTGCCCACCGCCACCTGGCGGTCATCGCCGGTACCGGTCGCCGCCGCAGCCTGCGGCGCACGCGAGAACAACGCGCGCAGCGTCGCCACGGCCAACGCCAGCCCCATCATCGGCGTCACCACCTGCAGGCCGGTGATGCCGGTCATCTGCGAGAGATAGGACAGCTGCGCCTGGCCCGAGTAGTGCTGCTGGTTGGTGTTGGTCAGGAACGAGATCATCGTGTGCAGCGCGGTGTCCCAGCGCATGTTCGGGATCTGGTCCGGGTTCAACGGCAACCAGGCCTGGGTCATGAACACCGCCTGGGTCAGCACCGCGACCACCACGTTGCTCAGCACGAAGGCCAGCGCATAGCCGCGCCAGGACATCGAACGCGACGGATCGACGCCGAATACCTTGTACAGCGGCTTTTCGATCCAGTGGAACAGCACGTCGACCTTCATCGGCGCACCGCGCATCACGCGCGCCAGGTACAGGCCCAGCGGCCACGCCAGCAGCAGGCTGGCAGCAATAATGACAAGCATCTCAGTCATGGCCGGCTCCGTCAGAACGACTCGGGCCGAAGCACGACATAGAGAAGATAGGCGGCGGCGACCAGCACCAGCACGCCACACAACAACGACAGCCAGGGGGACATTGCAATAGCGTCCTGGTGGAACCCCTCCACCTCAGGCCGCCATCGTCGTCCTGCCCCCCATAAACGCACTACGCGCCGGACCGGGCCGACGCGTAAAGAGTGCATAAATTCGCTGGGCCAACCCGTAACCAGGCCCCGGGTAGCGCCGGGCCACGCCCGGTAGTGGGAGCCTCGTCAGCCGGCCGGTGTTGCCGCCGGCGCCAGCCCCTTCAGCTCGCGATAGCGCTGCAGGCTGCTGTCGATCTCGGCCTTCAGGGCCTGCTGCTGTTGCACGAACCCGGCCTGCAGCCGCTGCTGCGCCTGCAGCTGCACGTGCCGCTGGCGGATCGCTTCGGCCTGCTTGCCGGCCACCTTGCCGCCGGCCAGTTCGCGATCGCCGGCAGCCGCCAGCAGCGCCACCAGCGATTCACGCAGGCTGGTGACGTTGTACTCGGCCGTCTTGAGGTTGTTGTCCAGCACTTCCTGGCGTTCGGCGAACACCCGGCGCAGGTCGTCCTCGCTGCCATAGGTGGTCAGCATCGCCTGCTCGGTGCGCTGGCGGGTCTGTGCGGCCATCAGGTCCAGCTGCCGCTGCGCCGCTTCCGTGCTGGCGGCGGCGCGTTCCTCGTCGGTCAACGCGCGCTGGACCTGCGCATTGCGCAGGCCACTCTTTGCGTTGAACTCGTCGCGGGCATGGTTGACCGCGTCGGCCGGCAGCGAATCGCTGCAGATCCGCTCCTTGCCCTCGTTCCAGCAGTACAGCTTCTTCTCCACCTTGCCACCGCCCCGCGGTTGCGCCGGAACGGAGAACGGCACGGCCAGCAGCAGGCCGGCAAAGAGCACAGCAGGAACTCGGGACATGACCTTTCCCCTGGGTCGGTCAGCGGGTCGAACGGACGCCGTACTGGGCCCGGTAGGCTTCCAGCGGCTGCCGGTAACCCACAAGTTCCGGGTTGCCGGAGGCGAAATCAAGCAGGTCAGCCAGCGACGCCACGGCGATCACCGGAATGCCGGCCTCTTCGGCCACCGACTGCGCGGCGGAGCGGCGGTCGGATTCCGAGGCGATCTCCTGGCGGTCCAGCGCCACCACGATGCCGGCCGGCGTGCCACCGGCGGCGCGGATGATGCCCAGTGCTTCGCGGATCGCGGTACCGGCGGTGATCACGTCGTCGACGATCAGCACGCGCTTGCCATTCATGTCGGCGCCGATCAGCTGGCCGCCTTCACCATGGTCCTTGGCTTCCTTGCGGTTGAACGACAGCGGCAGGTCGCGGCCGCGCTGGGCCAGCTCGCAGGCCATCGCGGTGGCCAGCGGAATGCCCTTGTAGGCCGGGCCGAACACCACGTCGTACTTGATCCCGGTGGCGTCGATGGCATCGGCGTAGCAGGCGCCGAGCTGCGACAGCAGCGAACCGGAGTCGAAACGACCGGCGTTGAAGAAATAGGGGCTCAGCCGGCCGGACTTGAGGGTGAACTGGCCGAAGCGCAGGGCGTCGGCGGTCAGGGCCAGCTGCAGGAAACGGTGGCGGTGGTCGCTCATCAAAACTCGATTCATCTTCATTTGGAGCACAAATCCTAATCCAGCTGGGCGTTTCGCGCTCGTCCGGCCCTGGGTGAGGGCCGTTGCGCCCCCCTCTGGCGGACTGCGCAGCCCTGCGGGCAACCGGTATGCTTGCCCGGTTTCCCGCCGCAGGTCCCCCGCATGCGCATCATCAGTTTCAATGCCAATGGCATCCGTTCCGCCGCAACCAAGGGCTTCCTCGATTGGTTCCGGGCCCAGGACGCCGACGTCCTGTGCATCCAGGAGACCAAGGCCCAAGAAGACCAGCTGACCGACCCGATGTTCCGCCCGGACGGCCACCACTGCTTCTACCGCGACGCCATCACCAAGAAGGGCTACAGCGGCGTGGCGATCTACAGCAAGCGCGAGCCGGACCAGGTCATCACCTCGCTGGGCTGGGCCCCGTTCGACGACGAAGGCCGCTACATCGAGGCGCGCTACGGCAACCTCAGCGTGGTCTCCTTCTATATCCCGTCCGGCAGCTCGGGCGACCTGCGCCAGGGTTTCAAGTTCGAAGTGATGGAATGGCTGCGGCCGATCCTCGAGGAATGGGCGCGCAGCGGCCGCGACTACGTGCTGTGCGGCGACTGGAACATCGTGCGTTCGGCGCTGGACATCAAGAACTGGAAGTCCAACCAGAAGAACTCCGGCTGCCTGCCGGAAGAGCGCGACTGGCTCAACGCCCTGTGCGCCGACCACGGCCAGGCCACAGATGTCGCCGCCGGCCGCGGCTGGGCCGATGCCTACCGCCTGCTCAACCCCACCGGCGAGGACTACACCTGGTGGAGCAACCGCGGCGCCGCCCGCGCCAACAACGTCGGCTGGCGCATCGACTACCAGTTCATCACCCCGGGCCTGCGTGACCGCCTGCGCAGCTGCTCGATCTATCGCGACGAGCGCTTCTCCGACCACGCGCCGTTCATCGTGGACTACGACCTGTGACCGAGGCCGCCACGCCGGTCAGCTACAAGGGCTGGGCAGGCATCAAGCGCGCCTTCGGCACTCCGTCGGCGCTGACCATGGCCATGCTCGGCTTCGGCAGCGGCCTGCCGTTCCTGCTGATCGCCTCGCAGACCCTGTCTACGCGCCTGCGCGACGTCGGCCTGGACCTGGGCAGCATCGGCCTGATCAGCCTGGCCAGCTTCTTCTACCTGCTGAAGTTCCTGTGGGCGCCCCTGCTGGATCGCTATGCCTTCCCGCTGCTCGGTGGGCTTGGCCGCCGCCGCTCGTGGCTGCTGGTGTCGCAGGCGCTGGTCCTGGTCGGCCTGGTCGCGCTGGCCTTCGTGCGCCCCGAGCAGGGCGTCTGGCCGCTGGTGGCCTGGGTGCTGGTGGCCTCGTTCGCCGGCGCCACCCAGGACTCGGCCGTCGACGCCTACCGCATCGAGATCGCACCGCAGGCGGCGCAGGCCGCGCTGGCGGCCACCTATACGCTGGGTTACCGGATCGGCCTGATCCTGGCCGGTGCCGGCGCGCTGTACCTGGCCCAGTTCGAAGGCTGGATCGTGGCCTATCTGGCCATGGCGGCGCTGATGCTGCTGCCGATCGTCACCACGCTGCTGTGCGCCGAACCGGAACGTCCGGCCACGACCGTGCAGCGCCGCATCGATGTCGCCGAGGCGTTCGTCCAGCCCATCACCAGCTTCTTCAGCCGCAACGGCGTGGCGCTGGCGCTGGTGCTGCTGGCCTTCGTCGGGCTGTTCAAGTTCCCGGACCAGGTCATCGGCGTGATGGCCGGGCCGTTCTACCTCGACTCCGGGTTCGACAAGGCCGACATCGCGACCGTCTCCAAGCTGTTCGGTGTGTGGATGGGCATCGGTGGCGCCTTCCTGGGCGGCATCGCGGTGGCCGCGTTCGGTTTCCGCCGCATGCTGCTGGTGGCCGCGCTGGGCGTGGCGCTGTCCAACCTTGCGTTCCTGCTGATGGCGCACAACCCGGGCAAGCTGTGGGCGTTCTATGCCGCGCTCAGCGCCGACAACCTGTTCCAGGGCTTTGCCGGCACCGTGCTGGTGGCCTTCATGTCGTCGCTGACCGACCGCAACTTCACTGCCACCCAGTACGCGCTGCTGGTCTCGCTGGCCAACCTGCCCGGCAAGTTCGTCGGTGGCGTTTCCGGCTATATCGTTGAAGCCACCTCCTACAGCACGTTCTTCATCCTCAGCTCGGTCACCGTGGTGCCGACCCTGCTGCTGCTGGCCTGGTTGTGGCCGCGGATCGTGGATCGCGGGCCCCCGCCGGTCGCCTGATTGCCTGTACGTCCGGTCTGCGGGATCATCGCCCCGACGCGCCGAGGGGGCGGTGCCTTGCGAACGGGGAAGTGAGCATGGCCGACGTTGTGCTGCGGGACCTGGACCCGCTGCTGCTGGACCGTATCCGTCGAGTCGCGGTTGCCCGCGGCTGGACCCACGAACAGACCTGCGCGGCCCTGCTGGAGCAGGGGCTGTTCAGCAGTGAACTGGAGGTCCGTTCCGGCTTCGGTGACCCCGAAGTGGACGCCCTGTCCGACGCCATCGCCGCCCTGCAGGCCCTGCCCGCAGGGCAGGGGTTTGATTAGCGCCTTTGTAGCGTCGAGCCTTGCTCGACTGCTTCTGCTCACGCCAGATGGATCGCCCCGAGAATCCGCGGCCCGTTCGCCCCGGTCACGCTCGGCAGGTTGCCGGCCAGCCCGTCCATCGTCCGCTGCGCCAGCCACGCAAACCCCATCGCCTCTACGTACTCCGGGTCCAGCCCGTGCATCGCACTGGACTCCACCTGCACCTCTGGCAGCCGTGCCGCCAGCCGCTTCATCAGCTGCCGGTTGCGCACGCCGCCGCCACAGACCAGCAGGCGCCGGGTCTGCGGCTGCTGCGCCAGCAGTGCATCGGCCACCGTCGCCACGGTCAGCTCCAACAGGGTCGCCTGCACGTCGGCGGCGGCGTATTCGCCTTCGCCCATGTGCGCCTCGGCCCAGGCCAGGTGGAACTGTTCGCGGCCGGTACTCTTCGGTGGCGGCAGGTCAAACCAGGGCTCCGAACGCCAGCCGGCCAGCAGGCCTTCGTCCACCGCACCACTGGCGGCATAGGCTCCATCGGCATCGAAGGTGCGGCCGGTGTGGCGCTGGCACCAGGCGTCCATCAGCGCATTGGCCGGGCCGGTATCGAAGCCACGCACCGCGCCTTCGCGCGGGATCAGGGTCAGGTTGGCGATGCCGCCCAGGTTGAGTACCGCGCGGTCTTCATCGGCGGTGCCGAGCATGCCCAGGTGGAAGGCCGGCATCAGCGGTGCGCCATGGCCTCCGGCCGCTACGTCGCGGCGGCGGAAGTCGGACACCGTGGTGATCCCGGTCAGTTCAGCGATGCGGTTGCCGTCGCCCAGCTGCACGGTGAACGCAGGGTCGGCCAGCGGCCGATGGCGCACGGTCTGCCCATGCGAGCCGATCGCCCGCACCTGCGCCGGGTCCACGCCCGCCTCGGCCAGCAGCTGGTTGGCGGCGTCGGCGAAGCTGATCGCGATCCGCGCATCCAGCTCGCCCAGTTCCTCCAGCGAGTCCAGTGGACCGCCTTCGCCCAGTGCTACCAGTCGTGCGCGCAGCACCGGCTCCCAGCGGGTGGTCAGCCCGTGCACGAAGCGGCAGCCGCCAGTGGTGGGGAACTGCACCAGGGCAGCGTCGATGCCATCGGCGCTGGTGCCCGACATCAGGCCAAGGTACAGGGGGGCGTCAGCGTCGGCAGTGGTGTTCATGGCAGGCATAAAAAAAGGACGCGGCAAGCTTGGGCTGCCGCGTCCTTCTTCGTCAACGCAGGGGCTCAGCCGCGCTTGCGGCCGGCGCTGCTCTTGTCCTTGGCGCTGGCCACCTCGGGTGCGGCCTCGTCGCGGCTGGTCGGGGCCGGGCTGGCGTCGGCGTAGATCAGCTTCTCCATGCCCTGGATGCGTGCCATCGCTGGCGCGGTCTGCGCACGGAAGGCCACCAGCTCGGCGCCCTTCAACGGTTCCGGCGGCGGCATGGTCACCGTCAGCGGGTTGCGGTGCTCACCGTTGACGCGGAATTCGTAGTGCAGGTGTGGGCCGGTGGCCAGGCCGGTCGAGCCGACATAGCCGATCACCGTGCCCTGGGCCACGCGCTGGCCGGTCTTGATGTTCGCAAAGCGCGACATGTGCCCGTACAGGGTGGTGTGGCCGCGGCCGTGGTCGAGGATCACCACGTTGCCGTAGCCGCGCTGCACGCCGGCGAACTGCACGCGGGCATCGCCGGCGGCCATGATCGGGGTGCCGGTGCGCGCGGCGTAGTCCACGCCCTTGTGCATGCGCATCTTGCCCAGCACCGGGTGCTTGCGCGCGCCGAAGGTCGAGCTCAGCCGCGCGAACGGGATCGGCATGCGGATGAAGCTCTTCTTCAGCGAACGCCCGTTGATGTCGTAGTACTCGGACTTGCCGTTGCGGTCGAAGCGGAAGCCGGAATAGGTCTTGCCACCGGTGGTGAAGGTCGCCGCCAGGATCTTGCTGGTGTCCACCTTCTCGCCTTCGCGCCAGGTTTCATCCATCACCACGCTGAAGCGGTCGCCCGGCTGCAGGTCCTTCGAGAAGTCGATGTCGTACTTGAAGATGTCGTCGGTCATCGTCGCGATCGCCGACGGCGACAGCCCGGCCCGGCGGGCGGCGGCATACAGCGAGCTGGTGATCTCGCCGCTGGTGACCACCGTGCGCGTGGAGGTCTCGCGCTTGGTCACCTTCTCCTTGATGTCATCGCCGGCCAGGCTCAACTCGACCCGGTTGTCGCCATCACGGTCGAAGCGGATGCTGCGCAGGTCGCCCGAGAGCGGCATGTCGAAGGCGATTTCGGTACCGGGGCGCAGCTTGGTCAGCGATTCGCGGGCGCCGGGATGGTCCAGCACGCGGTGCAGGGTGCTGGCCGGAATGCCGGCCTGGTCGAACAGGTCGCTCAGGGTCTGGCCGCGCTGCACCCGCAGCACCTGCCAGCTGTCGCCCGGCACCTGCTGCTGGCGGGCCATGCTCAGCGGCGGCAACGGCAGTGCCAGGCTGGTGTGGCTGTCGGCGAACGGCGCGTCGATGGTGTGCGAGAAGCCGGGGACGATCGTCGCCACCAGGGCGCCGATGGTCGCAAACAGGCTGGCATGCATCCAATGGCGCCGGGTCCAGCGTTCATTGAATGCGGCGGGGAGGTGTTGCCTGAGCTTCCGATGCAGGGCGTTGTCGTGCAGGACGTGGAGGCGTTCCTGGAAGCGCTGCTTGCGTGCGCGCCCTTGTTCGGAGTTGTGCATCGGCGATTTTTCCTGACGGCCCGGGAGCGCGGGCCTAAACGCCGGTTACCATAGACACCTGAGAAAACCGCGTCAAACCCTTGTGCCCATTGGCTTTTGTGAAGCCAATCGGGTTAACTTTGCTTTAACACCCCACACAAGAATCGGCGTTGCCGGGAGTAGTCACGTGTCCTCGATTGAAGAAGCCCTTGCCCTGATCGGCCGTGGTGCCGACGAGATCCTCAAGCTCGAGGATCTGCGTGCGCGCCTGCAGGAAGGCCGTCCGCTGCGGATCAAGGCTGGCTTCGACCCCACCGCGCCCGACCTGCACCTGGGCCATACGGTGCTGCTGAACAAGATGCGCCAGTTCCAGGACCTCGGTCACCAGGTCATCTTCCTGATCGGCGACTTCACCGGCATGATCGGCGACCCGTCGGGCAAGAGCCTGACCCGCAAGCCGCTCAGCCGCGAGGACGTGCTGGCCAACGCCCGCACCTATGAGGAGCAGGTGTTCAAGGTGCTCGACCGCAGCCGTACCGAAGTCCGCTTCAATTCGGAGTGGTTCGGCAAGATGGGCGCGGCCGACATGATCCGCCTGGCCGGCCAGCACACTGTGGCGCGCATGCTCGAGCGCGACGACTTCGCCAAGCGCTACGCCGCCCAGCAGTCCATCGCCATCCACGAGTTCCTGTACCCGCTGGTGCAGGGCTACGACTCGGTGGCCCTGGAGGCCGACGTCGAACTGGGCGGTACCGACCAGAAGTTCAACCTGCTGATGGGCCGCGGCCTGCAGGAGCACCATGGCCAGAAGCCGCAGGTGGTGCTGACCATGCCGCTGCTGGAAGGCCTGGACGGCGTCAACAAGATGTCCAAGTCGCTGGGCAACTACATCGGTATCAGCGAACCGGCCATCGACATCGTCACCAAGACCATGAAGGTGGACGACACCCTGATGTGGCGCTGGATCGAGCTGCTGTCGTTTGATATCAGCCAGGCCGAAGCCGTGCAGCTGCGCGAGCAGGTGGCCTCCGGCGGGCTGAATCCGCGCGTGGTCAAGCTGCGCCTGGCGCGTGAACTGGCGACCCGCTTCCACGACGCTGCGGCCGCCGAGCAGGCCATTGCCGGCTGGGAAGCGGCGGTGACCGGGCAGGGCGACATCACTCAGCTGCCGCTGCAGGACGTGGTGATCCCGGCCGAGGGCCTGCGTATCGCCGCGCTGCTGACGGCGGCCGGGCTGACCCCGAGTAACTCCGAAGCCAACCGCAAGCTCAAGGAGCGCGCGGTCAAGGTGGATGGTGACGTGGTGGAAGACGGCCAGCAGGTGCTGCTGCCGGGCTTTGAAGGCCTCCTGCAGGTCGGCAAGCGCACCTTCGCCCGCGTGCGCCTGGTCACTGCCTGACAGGAAGGAAGGGCCGGCGCCAGCCGGCCCTTCCTTTGCTTCTGCTCTTCGCGGCATGCGTCCGCGGGCGTGATGGATGAATGGATGCAACATCCGTTGAAAAAAATCGCCACACCCCCTTCACAAATGATCCAGATGGGGACATACTTCTCCTCCCCCGTCGCAGGGGTCGCCACCAAGGGGCTTCAGCGACAACAGGGCGCCCACCACCGCCGAACGAGATGATCGAACGAAGGTGTTGACGGACTGAAAAAGTCTGGCATAATGGGCGGCTCGCTACGAAGGAAGCTTCGCAGCACACGGGAATGGCGCTGAGGCCACTTCCCAAGATCTTTGAAAGTATGCGCAGGTATCTTGTGAAGGCGCCTGCAGGAAGGATGATTGTCCATCTTGCAGACGTTTGATCAAGCAACTATTAATTGTTTTAAAGCAAGCGATACGTTGCCAGCATCAATCATCTGCAGCTTTAAATTTTGATCTTCGGATCATGTAGTTTTAAGTGAAGAGTTTGATCCTGGCTCAGAGTGAACGCTGGCGGTAGGCCTAACACATGCAAGTCGAACGGCAGCACAGA
>NZ_CP082270.1:332500-335000 GCF_028752115.1 Stenotrophomonas forensis
AGGAGTGACTGCGTACCTTTTGTATAATGGGTCAGCGACTTACTGTTCGTGGCAAGCTTAACCGTATAGGGGAGGCGAAGGGAAACCGAGTCTGATAAGGGCGCATAGTCGCGGGCAGTAGACCCGAAACCGGGTGATCTAGTCATGCCCAGGGTGAAGGTGCGGTAACACGCACTGGAGGCCCGAACCCACTCCCGTTGCAAAGGTAGGGGATGAGGTGTGATTAGGAGTGAAAAGCTAATCGAACCCGGAGATAGCTGGTTCTCCTCGAAAGCTATTTAGGTAGCGCCTCATATGTATCCTCTCGGGGGTAGAGCACTGTTATGGCTAGGGGGTCATCGCGACTTACCAAACCATTGCAAACTCCGAATACCGAGACGGACTGTATGGGAGACACACGGCGGGTGCTAACGTCCGTCGTGAAAAGGGAAACAACCCAGACCCACAGCTAAGGTCCCAAATTCACTGCTAAGTGGAAAACCATGTGGAAAGGCACAGACAGCCAGGAGGTTGGCTTAGAAGCAGCCACCCTTTAAAGAAAGCGTAATAGCTCACTGGTCGAGTCGGTCTGCGGGGAAGATTTAACGGGGCTAAGCAGTGAACCGAAGCTTGGGGTGCATACTTTGTATGCGCGGTAGAGGAGCGTTCCGTAAGCCGTTGAAGGTGGATTGAGAAGTCTGCTGGAGGTATCGGAAGTGCGAATGCTGACATGAGTAACGATAATGCGGGTGAAAAACCCGCACGCCGAAAGCCCAAGGTTTCCTTGCGCAACGTTAATCGGCGCAGGGTGAGTCGGCCCCTAAGGCGAGGACGAAAGTCGTAGTCGATGGGAAGCAGGTTAATATTCCTGCACCTCGCGTAAGTGCGATGGAGGGACGGAGAAGGTTAGGTGTACCAGGCGTTGGTTGTCCTGGGGAAAGGCGGTAGGTTTGGATCTTTGGCAAATCCGGGATCCTTTAAGACCGACACCGAGACGAGCCTTTAAGGCGAAGTCACTGATACCACGCTTCCAGGAAAAGCTCCTAAGCTTCAGCTTACGCAGACCGTACCGTAAACCGACACAGGTGGGTAGGATGAGAATTCTCAGGCGCTTGAGAGAACTCGGGTGAAGGAACTAGGCAACATGGCACCGTAACTTCGGGAGAAGGTGCACCCTTTTTGGTGGCTCGTGCGAGCTATAGCTGAAGAGGGTCGCAGTAACCAGGCCGCTGCGACTGTTTATCAAAAACACAGCACTCTGCAAACACGAAAGTGGACGTATAGGGTGTGACGCCTGCCCGGTGCTGGAAGGTTAATTGATGGGGTCAGCCGCAAGGCGAAGCTCTTGATCGAAGCCCCAGTAAACGGCGGCCGTAACTATAACGGTCCTAAGGTAGCGAAATTCCTTGTCGGGTAAGTTCCGACCTGCACGAATGGCGTAACGACAGCGGCGCTGTCTCCACCCGAGACTCAGTGAAATTGAAATCGCTGTGAAGATGCAGCGTTCCCGTGGCAAGACGGAAAGACCCCGTGAACCTTTACTATAGCTTTACACTGAACGTTGAGTTCGTCTGTGTAGGATAGGTGGGAGGCTATGAAACTGTGGCGCTAGCTGCAGCGGAGCCATCCTTGAAATACCACCCTGTCGTGCTTGACGTTCTAACCTGGGCCCATTATCTGGGTCGGGGACCGTGTATGGTGGGTAGTTTGACTGGGGCGGTCTCCTCCTAAAGAGTAACGGAGGAGCTCGAAGGTACGCTCAGCGCGGTCGGACATCGCGCACTGTGTGCAAAGGCATAAGCGTGCTTGACTGCAAGATCGACGGATCAAGCAGGTAGGAAACTAGGACTTAGTGATCCGGTGGTTCTGTATGGAAGGGCCATCGCTCAACGGATAAAAGGTACTCCGGGGATAACAGGCTGATACCGCCCAAGAGTTCATATCGACGGCGGTGTTTGGCACCTCGATGTCGGCTCATCACATCCTGGGGCTGTAGTCGGTCCCAAGGGTATGGCTGTTCGCCATTTAAAGTGGTACGCGAGCTGGGTTCAGAACGTCGTGAGACAGTTCGGTCCCTATCTGCCATGGGCGTTGGAGATTTGAGAGGGGCTGCTCCTAGTACGAGAGGACCGGAGTGGACGAACCTCTGGTGTTCCGGTTGTCACGCCAGTGGCATTGCCGGGTAGCTATGTTCGGAAGCGATAACCGCTGAAAGCATCTAAGCGGGAAGCGCGCCTCAAGATGAGATCTCCCGGGGCACAAGCCCCCTGAAGGAACCATGTAGACTACGTGGTTGATAGGTCAGGTGTGTAAGTACAGCAATGTATTGAGCTAACTGATACTAATGATCCGTGCGGCTTGACCATATAACCTCAAGTTGCCTTGGCTTTACGACAACGTCGTAAGAGCATCCAAGTGCACGCTACGTCACAAGAACTATGCGAGGCTGGCGCCTTGTCCCTAAGGGACGAGTGCGACTCTCCAAAAGCCTCCCTGGTGAAATTAGCGCTGTGGAACCACC